>JACDEL010000098.1 GCA_013816405.1 Chloroflexota bacterium
GCGGTGCGCCACGACCAGCGTCATGGCGCCTCCCCCGGCGCCACGATGGCAGGCTGGAGGGGCGGAGCCAGAGGCGATTCGGCGTCCGGCTCCCGGCCCTCAGGGACTCTCCGCACGATCAGGAAGCCGATCACCATCAGCACCAGCAGGCTCAGGATCGCGATGCGGTAGGCATCTCGACCAATTGAGGGCTGGAGGAGCCCGATGATCGCGCCGTACGCGAGCGGCCCGATCACGGCACTCGCCTTACCCGCGAGCCCATACAGGCCGAACATCTCGCCGATCTGCGCGGGGGGCGCCAGGCGCAGCAGCAGCAGGCGATCCGTGACGGCCACACCGCCCAACCCGGAGCCAAGGATGGCGCCGGCGGCGAGGAATGGCAGCCGCTCCAGCGTCAGGCCCACGATCAGCAGGCCGACCGTCCACGAGCCGAGCACCCACATGAGCGTGCGCTTCGGTCCGATCCGGTCGGCGAGAAGGCCCCAGCCAAAGGAGGCGACGACTGCCGCGACGGTCAGGCCGATCAGCACGAAGCGCGATTCGGTCTGGCTGAAGCCGATGGCGTTGATGGCGAACAGGCTCATCACCGCGATCGCCGTGTTGATGGGGTCGGTATAGAAGAAGCGACCGACGATGAAGCGCATCAGTCCCGGGAAGCGCCGGGCGTTGCGGATCGTCTCGGTCACCTGTGACCACGATCGCAGCGCATCGCCGGTCCGGAATGGCACCCCCCGAGTCTTTCGCTCATGCACGACGGCAAAGATCGGGATCGCGAAGATCGCGAAGAGCGAGCCGATCAGGAGGAAGCTGGCCGCCGTCGTCTCTCCATCGGCAGTGACGGTCAGGCCGAACAGGAGCCCGGACGCGATCGTCCCGACGTAGCCAAGCGCCACGCCAACCCCTGACAGGCGACCGAGCTTTCCGGGGCGGGCGATGTCGGGCAGCATGGCGTCGTAGTAGATCAGCGCCGCCTGGAACCCGAAGTTTGCAATCGCGAAGAAGAGCAACCCGAGGCCGATGTCGACGAAGCCAATCAACAGGGTGGGGGCGACGCACATGACGGTGAAGACGAGTAGGTAGCGTTTCCGTCCACCAGTGCGGTCGGACATCGCGCCGAGGACTGGGGAGACGATGGCGTTCACCGCCACCGAAAGGCTCAGGGCTACGGTGAACAGGAATGTGCCGGTCGCCTCGCCCAGGAAGTGAGTCGCCCAGGGGCCCATCGCGAAGCTGACGATTGCGAACGAGAAGATGGTGTTGGCGAAGTCGTAGAGAGCCCAGGAGAGACCCTCGGCCGCGCTCCCGGAGCGGGTCAGGCCGCCCAGGCCGCGCCACCAGGCGGCGGGGGCGAGGCTGGTCACGGGGCCGCGGCTGGGCGAATCACGCGCGGATCATACCGACCCTGTACCCTTCGCCCCGGCGAATCGCGAGCCCCAGCCCATTCGAGGTGATCGTTGTCCCTGGCACCCGCCGCATCGCCCGCGAACGGGCACGTGCGAGAGCTTCATCCGACCGGCATCTTCGCTGCCGTTGGACGCTTCGACTATCGATTCCGGCGCTGGCTGCCGATCGTCGGCCTCCTGATCGTGATCGGCTTCAATGCCTGGGCGGCCATCTCCGGGGGGACCCTGATCCAGGGTGGCTGGGTGATCGACGGCTCGGAGGAGGAGCGCGCCGCCGCGCTCATCGCAGACCGCTTCGGCAGCGAGGCGACCACCATGCTCGTCGTCTACCACGACCCGGATGGCAACGCCGCCTCGCCCGAGTTCCAGGCCACTGTCAAGACGAGCCTCGCTCGCGTCGCGGACGACCCCGCAGTGACGAAGGTCCAGACCTACGGGGACACCGGCGCGCCCGCGCTGCTCAGCACCGACGGGACGCTGACCATGGCCGCGGTCTACCTCGACAAGGGAGTGGAGGACGCGGTCAACGATGCCGGCCGGCTGGCCGATGAGGTGGACCGCCCGTCCGGCGTGCAGATGTGGGTCACCGGCATTCCGCAGGTCTATCACGAGTTCAACGCCAAGATCGAACAAGACCTCTTCCAGGCGGAGGCGATCAGCCTGCCGATCGCGTTGCTCATCCTGCTCGCGGTCTTCGGGACCCTGGTCGGCGCGGCGCTGCCGCTGGTGATCGCCGGACTCGCGATGCCGACCGCCTTCGCCGCCATCAGCCTGCTGGCCAACGTCACCGAGATGAGCATCTTCGTGACCAACATCGCCACGATGATTGGCCTGGCACTCGCGATCGACTACTCGCTCTTCATGGTCAGCCGCTTCCGCGAGGAGCTCCGCCACCACGACGTCGAGATCGCCCTGGAGCGGATGATGGGCAGCGTCGGCAAGGCGGTAGCCGTCTCGGGGATCGCGGTGGCGGTCGGGCTCTCGTCGCTCGTGGTGTTCGATGCCGCCGCCCTGCGCAGCATGGGGCTGGGCGGGATCCTGACCGTCCTGTCGACCCTGATCTTCGGGCTGACGGTGCTTCCCGCCCTGCTGGCCATGCTCGGCCCGCGCATCAATCGGCTGCGCGTGCCACTGCCGCGCTTCCTGCGCCTGGTCGAGGACGACGCCGAGGCGGCCGACCGCCGCCAGGGACATGGCGTGTGGGCCTGGATCGCCGCCCGCGTGATGCGCCGGCCGTTGCTGGTGGCGATCCCGGTGCTGACGATCCTCCTCATGGCGGGCTCGCCATTCCTGGGGATCCAGCTCTCCACCGGCCAGAACCTGGCCGACCTTCCTCCCGTTCCGTCACGCATCGGCTTCGAGGTGATCCGGAAGGAGTTCCCGGGTGGCGAGAGCGACCCGATTGCCGTCGCTCTGAGCTGGCCCGGCGAGGATTTTGAGGGCGGCCTCCCTCCAGGCACGCAGGATCAGATCGCGGCCTATGCGCGCTCCTTGACGGAGGTCGATCCGAAGGTCACGAGTGTTGAGAGCGTCCTGACCCCGCCCCCCGGCCTGCCGGCCGATCAGTACCTCGCCCTGCTGGGCAGGCCCGCAGCCCAACGACCGGCGGCGGTGAACGAGTACATCGCCGGCTGGCTGGCCGTCGACACGACCAAGCTGCGGGTGTTCTCGGACTACGTTCCCGATTCAGACGACGGTCGCGCCCTCGTCGAGCGGATCCGCGCGATCCCGCCTCCCGAGGGGACCGAGGCCCTGACGGGCGGCCTCCCGTCGCGCTCGGCCGACTTCATGACCAGCTTCCGCGGCTCGGTCCCGATTGCGATCCTGATCGTGGTGCTGGTCACGACCGGCGTCCTGTTCCTGACCTTCGGATCGGTCTTCCTGCCAGTCAAGGCCGTGCTCATGAGCCTGATCAGCGTGACCGCCAGCTTCGGGGCGCTGGTCTGGATCTTCCAGCAGGGTCATCTGAAGGAACTGCTCGGCTTCGAGACCTCCGGCACGATCGGAGCCTGGCAGCCGATCATCATGTTTGCCATCCTGTTCGGCCTGTCGATGGACTACGAGGTGCTCCTCCTGTCGCGCATCCGCGAGCGCTATCTCGCCACGGGCGACAACACCCGAGCGGTCGCGGAGGGGATCGGCATCACCGGCGGGATGATCACCGGCGCGGCGCTGATCATGGTCGCCGTCTTCGCTGCGTTTGGGATGTCGAGCATCACCTCCATCAAGTCACTCGGGGTGACCATGTCGCTTGCCGTCCTGATCGATGCGACGATCGTGCGCGGCCTGCTGGTGCCCGCCTTCATGCGAATCATGGGACGCGCCAACTGGTGGGCTCCGCCCTGGCTGCAGCGCGCCGTCGCCCGGCTCGGCCTGTACGAGGTCGGCGCGCAGCCGGCCGACGCCGCCGCGCGGTGACCGATTCGCGCCGGCAGCGCCTGGACCGCTTGACCGACCGATGGCGCTCGCGCCACGAGGCCCGCGTCGCAGCGGAGGG
>JACDEL010000068.1 GCA_013816405.1 Chloroflexota bacterium
GGGCTGCGCAGCGGATCGCCCTCGAGCACCTGGCCGCCGGCCGGGCGATCGGGATCTTCCCGGAGGGGACCCGCTCGCGCACCGGGGTCCTGCGCGAACCGAAGGTCGGCGTCGCGCTGCTGGCCATGCGCAGCGGCGCGCCGCTCCTGCCGGTTGGGATCAGCGGCAGCGGCAAGATCTTTCCCGGACGCAGCCGATGGCCGCACCGCACCAGCGTCGACATCCGCATCGGTAAGCCATTTCGGCTGCCGCACCAGCCGACCGGGCGCCTCGATCGCGAGGCGCTGACAGAGGGTACAAACCGGATCATGCGCGAGATCGCCGCGCTCCTTCCCGAGTGGCAGCAGGGTCCATATCGGCCCGGCCCGATAGAATCGATGAATGAGCACAGCCGTTCGACCTGAGGTCCGCATCGCCGAGCGTGCCGGCTTCTGCTATGGCGTGCGCCTGGCGATTGACAAGGCCAAGCACGCTCGCGACGCAGGCAAGGAGGTCACCACCCTCGGGCAGCTGGTGCACAACCCCGGCATCAAGGCCGACCTCTCCGACCGCGGCATCCGCACGGCTGACCTCGCCGACCAGGTGGAGGGCGGAACCCTCGTCATCCGCGCCCACGGGGTGCCCGCCAACGAGCTGGAGCAGGTGCGCGGCAAGCCGGACCTCGAGGTGATCGACGCCACCTGCACATGGGTCCTGCAATCGCAGAAGGCGGCTCGCGAGCTGGCCGCGGCGGGCTACACGGTCTGCATCATCGGCCACGAGGACCATCCAGAGGTGAAGGGCGTTCGCTCCTACGCCGGCGAGGGGCACGTGGTGGTCGACGACATGGACCGATCCACCTGGGAGCGCGTCCCGCACACGAAGAAGATCGGCGTCCTGTCGCAGTCGACGATCCTGCCATTCAAGCTCGAGGAGTTCGCCGCGTTCTGCTTGCGTCGCTGCCACGACCTGCGTGTCGTGAACACGATCTGTCCGGTGACGCTCACGCGCCAGGCCGATTCGGTGGTGCTGGCCGGCGAGGTGGACGCCATGATCGTGGTCGGCGGCAAGAACAGCAGCAACACCAAGGAGCTCGCCGTCAAGTGCGCGGAGGTCTGCGCAGATACCGTCCACGTCGCCGACGCCGATGAGCTCGAGGGCGAGTATCGTGAGTGGGTGCGCGGCAAGGCGCGAATCGGGATCACCGGCGGGACCTCGACCCCCGAGGTCGACCTCGAGGAGGTCCGCGATCGGATCTACGCCCTGAGCGCCTGAGAAGACCTCAGACGAACTGGTGCTGCCGGCGTCTCGAGCAGGCGCCGCAGGCGGCGTCGCAGCAGCTTGTATGAGAGGTGCCGCTGGGCGATCTCGAAGTTGCGCCGAGCGACGCGGCGCTGACGAGCCGGGTTGGCGAGCACCGCGCGCACGGCAGCAACGGTCTCGTCGGTGACGGCCCCGTCGATCTCGATCAGCTGCATCCCCAGCGGCGCGATATCCGACACGTAGACGGGGTACCGGTTCACGAGCACCGGCTTGCCGTGGAAGATGGCCTCGATCAGGGCGTTTCCGAACCCCTCGTACAGGCTCGGGTAGGTGATCAGGTCGGCCGCGGCATAGGCGTCGCCCAGGGTGTGAGCCGGCCCGATCGGGATTCCCTCGTGGTCGGGCTCGAACCGATCCGCGGCGTACTGCAGCCGGACCCCGCCTCGGGCAGCCTGGAGCTCGAGCTGAACGAGGTACTCCAGTCCCTCGTCGCCGGCCGGGCTGGTGATCAGCAACACTGAGTCGCGGTCACCGAGCCGGCCGACCAGCTCGATGGCCAGCTCGATCCCTTTGCGCGGCACGACCCGGGTGGGCTGCACCACCAGCAGTCCGGAATCGCCCATCCCTAGCTCGCGGCGCATCCGGTTGCGCACTTGCCGGCGGTGGGGCGGCAGCGGCTGGTCGAAGTCGAACACGTTGGGGACGACGACCGATTCGAGCCCTCGCCGCTTTCGAAGCTGCCCCGCGGCAAGGCTGTTGATGCTGACGTGGCGGACGTTGGGCAGCTCGGGAGGAAAGGCGTTCTCCAGGATCTCGGGAACGACCGATCCCGCGAACCGATCCCGCTCCCACCAGTAGTCGTGGTGGTGGCCGATGGTCGGGATCCCCGTCTCCTCCACCAGGCGGCGCAGGGCGATCCCCAGGGGAAGGTGCATCGGGATCGCCCAGGCGTTCTCGATGATGAGCGCCTCGAGCCGGTGGGCTGCAAGCCAGTCGCGGAGCGGCGGGAGCAGCTGGCCGGCAAGCCGCTCGATCTCGCCGAGGACGGAGGCAGGGTCGCTGGCGGGGTCGAATGCCGCCGCCGTGACGCGCGCCGCCGGTGGGTAGGCGAAGTGCATGGCGGGGATGAGCCGCGCGTTCGATCGCAGGGCATCGAGCTCCCCGGCACACAGACGGACCTCGTGTCCGAGGCCGAGGAGCACCGTCTCCCACTTGGCAGCCTCGAAGGTGACCCCGTCAACCCCGGCCAGCCGGGTTCCCACGATCCCGATCCGCATCCCGAGCATGCTACCCGTACACTCGGGGATATGTCCCTCCCCGTGGTCGCCATCGTCGGCCGTCCCAATGTCGGCAAGTCGACCCTCTTCAACCGGCTTGTCGGGGAGCGGGTGGCGATCGTGGAGGACATACCCGGGACGACCCGTGACCGGGTCTATGGCACCGGCGAGTGGAACGGGCGCCGCTTCACGGTGGTGGACACGGGCGGGCTGGAGCTCGAGCCGGGGAGCCATATCGAGGAGCGGGTGCAGGACCAGGCGCGCGTCGCCATCGAGGAGTCCGACCTCGTCCTCTTCGTCGTGGATGCGGCCGCCGGCATCGCGCCGCTCGACCACGAGGTGGCGGATCGCCTGAGGCGCGCCGGCAAGCCGACCATCCTGGTCGTCAACAAGGCCGACAACCCGCGACGCGAGCACGAGGGGGCGGAGTTCTACGCTCTCGGGTTCGAGCCAACGGTGGCCGTCAGCGCGCAGCATGGCCGCAGCACCGGCGACCTGCTCGACCTGGTGGTGGACGCCCTTCCGCCCGCACAGCCTGACGAGGCGCTGCCGGAGGCATCGGTCTATGACGAGCGCGACCTGGCGGAGGGAGACCTGGCCGAGCTGGCCGAGACGGAGATGGGTCCGCCTCGGGTGGCAATCGTCGGCCGACCCAACACCGGCAAGTCCACCTTCATCAATCGCGTGCTGGGCGAGGAGCGGATGATCGTCTCCGACCTGCCCGGGACCACCAGAGATCCAGTGGACTCTGCCGTCATGGTCGACGGCGAGCCGATGATCCTCGTTGACACGGCCGGCATTCGGCGCCGCGGGTCGGTCGATCGCGGCATCGAGCGCTACTCAGTCCTGCGTGCCATGAAGGCGATCGAGCGTGCGGATGTGGCGGTCGTCATGATCGACGCCATCGAGGGATACACCGCCCAGGACGCGCACGTCGTCGGGCACGTGCTGGAGGCGGCCAAGGGAATCGTGCTGGTCATGAACAAGTGGGACGCCCTGGAGAAGGACGGGCACACCGCCGATGACTGGCTGAAGACGCTACGTCGCGAGGCACCCTACCTGGCCTGGGCGGACATCGTGTTCGCGTCCGCGGAGACCGGCCAGCGCGTCGAGCGCATCCTGCACGAGGCGCGTCGTGTGGCAGAGGAGCGCTTCCGTCGCATCCCGACCGGCGAGCTCAACCGACTGGTGACCGATGCGGTCCGCGCCCATCCGCCGGCGCACGTGCGCAATCGGCAGCCGAAGATCCTGTACGCCACCCAGGTGGCGATCGGCCCGCCCACCTTCGTGGTCTTCGTGAACGATCCGGAGCTGATCCACTTCAGCTACCGACGCTACCTGGAGAACCGGATCCGGGCCGAGTACGGCTTCCTCGGGACGCCGATCAGGCTGATCTTCCGCCAGCGCGTCTCCGAGGATGCCGCCCGACGCTCGACCCGTCCTCGACGGGTCGCACGGTCGAGTCGCCGCTGAGCTCAACTCAATACCAATCGCCGAATGGGCGAGAATGGCGGCGTGGCACGCATCCTCCTGTACACGGGCAAGGGCGGCGTCGGCAAGACGAGCGTGGCCGCCGCCACCGCCCTGGCGTGTTCCAAGCGCGGCTACCGCACCATCGTCCTGTCGACCGACATCGCGCACAGCCTGGGTGACGTGTTCGGGGTCGAGCTCGGGCCACAGCCAAAGGAGATTGCGCCGAATCTCTGGGCCCAGGAATCGGACGTCTACTACAACGTGGATCGGTACTGGGGACGAATCCAGGCGTACGCCGCCAGCGTGCTGCGCTGGCGCGGGCTCGACGAGGTGCTCGCCGAGGAGATGACCGTGCTGCCCGGCATGGACGAGGTCGGCAGCCTGCTGTGGATCGCCGAGCATCACGACTCGGGCGATTACGACGTGATCGTGGTGGATGCGGCACCGACCGGCGAGACGCTGCGACTCCTCTCCCTCCCCGAGGCGGGGAAGTGGTGGATGGAGAAGATCGAGCCGATCGGCAGGCGAATCACCAAGTTGACCGGACCACTGATCCAGCGCGTGGTCGGGATGCCCATGCCCGGCGGAGACGTGTTCGACGCCGGTGAAAATCTCTTTCGCCGGCTGGAGTACATGCACAGCCTGCTCGTCGATGCCGGCAAGACCTCGGTCCGGGTCGTGCTGACCCTCGAGCAGGTCGTGATCAAGGAGGCGCAGCGCTCGTTCACCTACTTCCACCTGTACGGCTACCCGACCGACCTGGTCATCGCCAATCGGGTGCTGCCCGATGCAGTGGGCTGGAAGTATTTCCGGGGCTGGTATGAGCGTCAGCAGCGATACAGCCCCATGGTCGAGGAGGCGTTCGCGCCGATCCCGATCCTCCGTGCGCCGTTCCTCGATCGAGAGGTGATCGGGCTGCCGGTCCTCACCGAGCTCGGCGAGCAGCTCTACGGTGACGCCGATCCCACGAAGCAGTTCTTCGTCGGACGCCCGTACTCAGTGCAGCGTCAGGACGGTGAGTTCGTCCTTTCGGTTGAGCTTCCGTTCGCGACCAAGGAGCAAATTGCGCTTTCGCGCCACGCCGATGAGCTCGTCATCGACGTTGGCACCTGGCGGCGGAACCTTGTCCTGCCGCGCATCCTTGTCGAGGCGACGACACTGGGCGCCAAGTTCGACGACCATATTCTCAACATTCGCTTCGCGGCCCCGCCGCGAGGCACCAATGGAGGTGGAAAGCGTGGCACCGATGGATAGCGCATTGAACGAGGACCTCGAGGCTCGCATCGCCGAGCTGGAGCGCCGGGTCCCGCGCGGCGAACGACGGGAGAGCGTGGAGACGGCCTTCTGGGCGATCATGCGCAACCTTTTCCCCAGCGAGACGCGCAGCCACATGAAGGCCGCCGGGCGCGAGCAGCTGCTGGCCGCTCGAAGCTACCTCGATCACTGGATCACCAAGATGGACACGGAGCCCGCCGAGGCCGAGGAGAAGGCGACGCGCGAGAGCATCGAGGTCGAATGACCGACCAGGTGGGGGTGGTAGGCGCCGGCGCCTGGGGCACCACGCTCGCCGTCAAGCTTGCCGCAGCGGAGCGTCCGGTCACCCTCTGGGCCCACACAACGGAGGCAGGGGAGGAGCTTGCCTCGCGTCGCGAGAACCGTCGCTACCTGCCCGGCATCGTCTTCCCGCCGAACCTGCGAGTGGCGACCGACGACGCCTACCTGTCGGAGCCGCATCGCTCGTTCGTGCTCGCCGTTCCATCGGCCCACCTGCGTGAAACGCTGCGACGCCTGCGGTCCGCGCTCTTCACGGAGGCGTCCCTTCTGAGCGTGGTCAAGGGGATCGAGCAGGGCACGCACCTGCGCATGAGCGAGGTGATCGATGAGGAGCTGCCGGGCCGCCGGGTGGCGGCGCTCTCCGGTCCGAACCTTGCGCGCGAGATCGCCGAGGGCCTCCCGGCGGTGAGCGTGGTCGCGTCGCCTGACGCCGAGCTGGCGGGGGAGTTCGCCGCGCTCCTGGGGAGCGACAGCTTTCGGCTCTATACCAATCCGGACCTCGTTGGTGTCGAGCTGAGCGGCGCCCTGAAGAACGTGGTTGCCCTTGCCGCCGGATTCGTCGACGGGCTCGGCTTCGGCGACAGCGCCAAGGCAGGGATCATCACCCGCGGCCTGGCCGAGATGACCCGGTTAGGGGTCGCAGCTGGAGGTCAGCAGATGACCTTCGCAGGCCTGGCGGGGGTCGGCGATCTGATCGCGACCTGCATGAGCCCGCTCTCCCGAAACCGCCGCGCGGGGGAACTGATGGCCTCTGGCATGCCATGGGCCGATGCCGCGGCGCAGCTGAACGGCGTGGCCGAGGGGGTGGACACTGTCCGCGGCGCTCTCGAGCTGGCCGTCGAGCATGGCGTCGAGATGCCGATCGCGGAGCAGGTCGCCGCTGTGGTGCATGACGGGCGCCCGCCGATGGACGCCGTGGCCGAGCTGATGTCGCGCGTTCAGAAGGATGAATTGAGCGGCCAAGAGGCCCAGCTCGCGCGCTAGACTCAGTCCGTGCCGCCACGGTATGTCCCCGAGGACTCTCTGCTGAGTCCACGCTTCACCGGGCCCGCCACCTTCGCTCGGCTGCCGTACGTCCGAACGCTGGAGGAGGTCGACGTCGCCATCGTCGGCGTCCCCTTCGACACTGGCGTCACGTACCGGGTCGGCGGCCGCTTCGGCCCGAACGCCGTACGCGCGGCGAGCGTGATGCTGCGCCCCTACAACGCGAACCTGGACGTCAAGCCCTTCGAGTACCTGTCGTGCGTCGACTATGGCGACGTTGCAATCATTCCCGGAAACATCGAGCGCAGCTACCAGGCAATCGAGGAGGCGGTTGCCCCGATCGTGGAGGCCGGAGTCGTGCCGCTCCTGGTCGGTGGGGATCATGCCTGCACCCTGCCCCACCTGCGAGCGACCCGAACCCGTGGCCCGGTGGCGGTCGTCGACTTCGATGCCCATACGGATGCCTTGGATAGCTACTTCGGCGAGAAGTACAACCACGGCACCTGGATGCGGCGGGCGATCGAGGAGGGACTGGTTGACACCGCCCACTCGATCGAGGTCGGCCTGCGCGGGTCGATCTACGACGCCGAGGATCGGAGCAGCCTGCGGACGGAGCTGGGGTTGGAGTACCTGACCACCGAAGACGTCTTCGAGCTTGGACCTGCAGCCGTCGCGTCCCGCATCCGGGAGCGGGTCGGCGATCGACCGGCCTTCATCAGCTTCGACATCGATGTCGTGGATCCAGGATTCGCGCCGGGCACAGGGACGCCAGAGGCGGGCGGACCATCGGCGCACGACATGCTGGCCGTCCTGCGCGGGCTGACCGGGATCGACTTCCTCGGCTTCGACGTGGTGGAGGTGATCCCGGCCTACGATCCTGCCGGCCAGACCGCGACGCTGGCGGCCAACCTCGCCTACGAGATGCTTTCGCTGGTCGCGCTCCGGCGCGCGGGCCGCTGAGGCCGATGCCGGAGGCTCCCAGGCTCGACTGGCACAGCCCGATGCCGCCAGGATTTGCGTGGCCCGAGGGCAAGCGAGCGGCCGCCTGCTTCACCTTCGACGTCGACGCCGAGAGCCCGATCCTGTTCGACCACCCCGAGAGTGCAGGGTGGCTCGACGTCATGTCGCACCAGGCCTATGGGCCACGAACCGGCGTTCCCCGGCTGCTGCGCGTCCTGGACCGGCAGGGGATCCGCGCCACCTTCTTCGTCCCGGGCTATACCGCCGAGCGCTGGCCTGAGGCGATCCGCGCCATCCGGGACGCCGGGCACGAGATCGGCCATCACGGGTACCTGCACGAGGGGGCGCATTCGGCGCCGGACGCCGAGACGGAGGAGCGGCTTCTGCGCAGCGGGCTGGAGGCCCTGGACGACGTCGCCGGGGTGCGGCCGGTCGGGTATCGGGCGCCGATGTGGGAGCTCTCCTACCGCCTCCCCGCCCTGCTGGCCAGGCATGGGTTCCTGTACGACAGCGGCCTGATGGACGCGGACCACCCGTACCGGCTGGCCACCGGACCCGAAGAGGGGGCCTCCTCGCTCATTGAGCTGCCGGTGCATTGGAGCCTGGATGACTGGGAGCCCTACGCGTACCTACCCGGGATCACGGGCTCCGGCGTGATCGCCAGTCCGAGCGAAGTGCTCGAGCGCTGGACGCTGGAGCTGGAGGCGCTGGTCGCCGAAGGGGGCCTGTTCATGCTCACCAACCACCCATTCGTCTCAGGGCGAGCGTCGCGGGCTGTTGCCCTCGAGACGCTGATGGAGCGAGCCCGTGCGATCGACGGCCTCTGGATCGCCGCGGCCGATCAGATTGCGGCGCACGTGGCGACCCTGCCGCTCGAGCCGATCATCCACCGGCCCCACCAGCCCCCCGAGACGCGGAGAGGCCCCGACGGATGACCGCCGGGGCCTCGCATCGGTCAGGTCAGGCTCGCTGCAGCGAGGACCGTGCACCGAACCAATAGATCAGGAAGGCCACTGCACCCCCAACGTAGTACGCCAGGTCGGCGCCGTGGAGGTAGTTGGCGGTGACGTAGTTGAACGGACCGCCCCATTCGTAGCCGAGCGACGAGTTCTGGAACGGGATCCCGACCGCAAAGCCCACGATCAGGGCGACCAGGGCGAGGGTCCCGCTCGGCAGCCTGCCGAAGTCGACGATGGAGCGGGCATCCGCGTGACGCCCTCGGAGCCACCAGTCCGCCAAGACCACCCCGACGAACGGTGAGATCCAGTAGCTGATGAACAGCAGGAAGTTGAAGAAGTTCAACGAGAAGTCCCCGTTGTTCTGCAGGAACAGGGTGAACCCGAAGCCGAGGATCGCCACCACGATGGCGGAGTAGATGCGCCGGATGCGCACCCCTGCCGCCTGCAGCGAGAGCGACCCGGTGTAGTCGTTCATAGCATTGACCGCAACCGTCCCGATGACGATCGCGACCATGGCCACGCTGGCGATGATCGAGCCGGTGCCTCCGAGCACCGAGTAGATCGTGTCGCTGGACTCTCCCCCGATCGCCTTGGTAGCCACCAGAAGGCCAAGGATCTCGAGCCAGCCCGAGGCCAGGCCCATCCCCAGCAGGGTGTACCAGAAGACCTTGCGCGGCGGGGTATCGGACGGCAGGTAGCGGGTGTAGTCCGACGCGTAGAGAGCCCAGGCCAGGACGAAGCTGGCCACGATCGCGACCATCGCAACGAAAGCGCCGACCTGGTCGAGCCCCTTGAATCCATCGGTCAGGCTGGTGTCGGCCTGTCCGAAGATCGAGATGGTGAGGATCACGAACATCGCGCCCAGCAGGAGTGCGCCCCACTTCTCGAATAGGTGGATCGCCTCGTAGCCGAAGACCCCCAGTGTTCCCTGCGCCAGCACGATCACGACGAGCGCGACCCAGAACGGCAGCCCGGGAATCAGGATCGTCAGCGCGATCGCGCCGAAGACGTTGTTGATGCCGTCCCAGCCGATGGTGCTCACCCAGTTGAGCAGGCCTGGCACCACGATCGACTTGCCAAATGGGAGTCGCGCGGCCGGCAGCTGCGCCAGTCCGAGCCTGGGGCCCATGGTGGCAAGCAGCGCCACGAAGGTCGCGCCGACCACGTTGCCGACCACGATCGCGAGGATCGAGGTCACGAAGCCCAGCTGCAGAAAGCTGAGCGTCACCAGGGTCCCGATGAAGAACGCGGCGGGCACCAGGTTCGGCGTGAACCAGACGGTGAAGACCCGGGCCACCGATCCGTAGCGCGCGCTCTCAGGGATCGGTTCCATTCCGTGGCTCTCAACCGAGAGATCGCCCTCGCGCGTGGGCATGCCCTCCTGGGTCGCTTCGATCATCGCCATCGCCTGTTGGCTCCTTCCTCATGCGAACGGATCATGTTGCTGCTCGTTGCTGGTTGCGCCCTCCTTCCGACGTGGGCTTCACGAACGTCACCTCGTCGCTCGCGCCGCCGTGATGCACGACGCTCCGTGCCGGCTCGGTCTCGGCGACAACGCGTCCCGCGCGAACCACCCAGCGGGCGGCAGGCCGCAGACGGATCGCCTCTGCTTCATCGGTGCAGTCGAAGACGGCGAAGTTGGCCGGCGCGCCCTCTTCGATCGCCCACGGGGTCTCGGCGGCCCTGGCGGGGTTGGTGGTGACCATCTCGTAGGCGCGAAACAGCTCGGCGCGGCCGGTCATCTGCCCGACGTGCACGAGCATCGAGAGCGCATCGAGCATCGACCCGCGACCGAGCGGGTACCACGGATCCATGATCGAGTCGTGGCCGCAGGCCACGTTGATGCCCGCCGCATCGAGTTCCTTGACGCGTGTCATCCCGCGCCGCTTGGGGTAGGTGTCAAAGCGGCCCTGCAGCACGATGTTGTCGAGCGGGTTCGCCACGATGGTGACCCCTGCGCGCTTCAGGATCTGGATTAGCTTGAACGCATAGTTGTCGTTGTACGACGCCATCGCGCTCGTGTGGCCGGCCACCACGCGGCCCTGCATCCCGTCGCGGATCGCCCGCGCCGCCACGACCTCCAGGAAGCGGCTCTGCTCGTCATCGGTCTCGTCGCAGTGCAGGTCGATCTGTGCACCCGTCTCCTTCGCCAGGTCGAAGATGAAGTGCACCTCCTCGACCCCGTCGTCGCGGGTCCACTCGTAGTGGGGGATGCCGCCGATGATGTCGCACCCCAGCCGCATCGCCTCGCGCATGAGCTCCTTGCCGTCGGGGAAGGAGAGGATCCCGTCCTGCGGGAAGGCGATCAATTTGAGCTCGACGATGTCCCGGACCTCCTCGCGCAGCTCGAGCAGGGCCTTGAGGGCGACCAGGTTGGGGTCGCAGACGTCCACGTGGGACCGGATCATGCCCGTCCCCTGGGCGACCTCCCATCGAATGGCCTCGAGCGCGCGACGCTTGACGTCATCGTGGGTCAGCGACGGCTTGCGCTCGGCCCATGTCAGGATCCCCTCGATCAGCGTCCCGGACTCGTTGTAGCGGGGCTCGCCGACGGTCAGCACCGCGTCCATGTGGACGTGCGGATCTACCAATGGGGGAGAGAGCAGCGAGCCCTCGGCGTCGAGCTCTGTCTCGACTAACGGAAGCTGTCCGCGCTCGCGAATGGCGCCGATGCGGCCATCCTCGATGCCGATGTCGACCGGCTCGGGATGCGTCCCGCCGGTCGGGTGCAGTCGTGCGTTGCGAACGACAAGGTCCATTGCCACCCGCTCTTCGGAGGCGCGCCAACGGTGCGACGCGACGCTGCATGATGGCGCCGTCGGTGGGTCGCCGCACCGCATTTTCGCGCACCTGCGGCGTGCTCAGCATCAGTCGCCGGGCCGCTCGGAAAAGGTCGCGACCTATACTGGCGCGGCGTGGTCGTCGGGGCGTAGCGCAGTCCGGTAGCGCACTTGAATGGGGTTCAAGAGGTCGCTGGTTCGAATCCAGTCGCCCCGACCATCAATCTGAGCACAAAAATGGCCCTCTTGAAATCTGGAGGGCCTCTTCTGTGGCCGTGCGGCGACCCCGACCATGTGTCACGTATACTCGGCTCGAGGACAGTGCGCAGCCACCAGTAGCGCTTGCATGTCGGCCGGACGCTCAGCGCACTTTCACCGGCGCGCCCATCACCTCCCCGGAGGTCGTCGCGTGAAGAAAATGGATCCCGACATTCCCCATAGCGCGGCCGAACTGCTGGCCGATTGGCGAGGGGCTAAGCGGGACACCGCGGCCGCCAACGTGGCAGCGGAGGTA
>JACDEL010000069.1 GCA_013816405.1 Chloroflexota bacterium
GCCTCGCGGTGAGGCGACGGTAATGCGGGGCCCGCAGTGCCCGCCCCGTTCCCCGCGTCTGCCGCCCTGGTGGCCGGGTCCTTGCCGGCCTGCTCGCGGTCGTCGGCGATCTTCTTCGCGATGCCGCGCGCCTTGGCGAGCTTCTTCTCGTCGGCCAGGTCGTCCATGCCGATCTTCGCCTTGGCGAGCGCGTCGCGCAGCGCATCGGTGTCGCCGGCCGCGGCGGACAGCTCGCGGGCCAGGGCCTTGGTGTCCACGGCCCCGTCGGTGAGCCACTCGAGGACGGCCTCGCCGAAGTCCGGGCCGGGGCGGCGGTAGATGTCCTGCAACCGATCTCCGGCGCGGGATTTCGAGACGACCATCGTGTGCTCGAGGTCGAGGTCGCCCACGACGTCGAACTCGTACTCGACCCCGTTTCGCGCCACGGGCTCGGTGCCGGTACGGGTGTAGGTCTTGCCCCCGCCCGCCTTCTCGCCCTCGACGAACTTGGACTTGGAGCGCATCGTGGCGATGACGTGCATCGGGGCGCCGAGCATGGCGTCGATCAGCGACTGCCAGAGCGGCGTGCCGACGGACCAGGCCATGTAACTGTTGACGCCGAACTTCGACTTCGAAGCGTCGACCACCTCGAGAACCCCACCGGCCCCCGCCCAGGCGTGGGTCAGGGAGTCGATGAGGACCACCGCGTAGCCGGCCTTGGCCGCCTCGCGGATCCCCTCGATGTAGCGCTCGGGGTGGAAGCTGCCGTCGAGTTCCAGGACGTCGAACTCGAAGCGGTCGGCGTACTTCGAGGCCGACCCGCGCTCGGAGTCGATGACGGCGATCTTCCCGCCGCCGGCCAGCACGGTCGCGGTGACGAGCCCCGTCCAGGTCTTGCCGGCTCCGCTCGGGCCGTCGATCGCTATGCGCGCCTTGGCCTGGAGCTTCGTTGCCTTCTGGAACCCGGCCATCACTTCCCCCTCTTCACGTCGATCAGGTGCTGGATGCGGGCGTTCTCGCCCTCCTCGATGGCGACGACGCAGCGCGGGTGGTGGCGCTCGTTGCTCCCCGGCCCGCCCGCGTCGTCCCCGTCGCAGAAGTCACAGGAGAAGGGCCCCTCGATCTCCGCGACCCAGGGCTTGTCGCCGCCCTGGTAGCCGAGCCAGCCGAGCTCGGCGAAGCGCTCTCCGGCCCGGTTGACCGAGCGGGCGAACGGGATGCCGTACAGGCTGCGGACGTGGCCGGTCGCATCGACCCGGTAGCCACGGTCGGCGATGATCGCGAGCGCCGCCTCGTCGGCGGTGGCGAAGTGGGTCAGTCCCATGACTGGACCGCCCTCTGCTCGCGGCGTTGGCGCGCAGATTCAGCCGTCCACCGCTGGCCGCTGGAGATCTGGGTGACGTGCGCCTTGGAGATCCCGAACGACTCCGCAATGGACGCCCGGCGCTCACCTCTGCGCCGCTGCTCCTTGATCTCGGAGACCTGGGCCTCGGTGAGGCGGGCGCGTCCGTTCCGCTCGCCGGCTGCCTTGGCAAGACCGGTGCGGTAGGCGTGCTGCTTGTTGCCGGTGGACGTGACCAGCTCGAGGTTCTCGATCCGGTTGTCGGCCCTGACCCCGTTCTTGTGGTTGATCTCCAGGCCGTCGGGGATCGGGCCGTGGACGGACTCCCAGACCATCCGGTGCGCCCGCCGGGTCATGCCGCGTGAGCGGTTGCTGACCTGGATGTAGCCGTTGTTGCGAGTCCGGCAGACGTGGCCCTTCGGGCTGATGACGACCCCGGCAAGGGGGGCGACTTGGTAGCCGGGCGCGTCGTAGGCCGGGATCAGTCGTTCCATGACTGGACCTCCAGGCCCGTCGCCAGCGGCGTCGCGTCGGCGCCGGTCGTTACGATCAGGCGCGCCGCGATGCGGTTGAGGGGGTCGGCGATCTCCTTCGGCTTCCCCAGCGCGACCGTCGCGATCTCGGCGGCCGCGTAGGAGCGGGCGCGCAGGCTCATCACGCGCGCTTCCTCGGAGGACAGGGTGCGCCCCATCACGCGGCCTCTCTCGAAGCGGCGAGCGTCCAGAAGGCCTCGTGCTCAGCGGCCTCGGCGATCTCGTCGGCGTAGTTCTTCTCGCCGACCGACCAGGGCGCGCACGACGGGCAGCCCTCGCCCTCGAAACACCCGCACGGGAGCATCCCGTCCCGGCTCACAGGATCACCAGCCGGAATGCGATGGCGCCCATGACGAGGAGGTAGAAGGCGACCGAGCGCCAGAAGGCGGCGGTCACGAGGTCACCGCCGCCAGCCCGCGCGCCTGGCGCTCGCGCGGCGGGATGCCGCGGATGCCGGGGTCGGCGCTGAGGGTCAGGAGGACCGAGCCGTCGGCCTGGCGCTTCGCGCCGTCCACCAGGCGCACCAGGCCCCGGTAGGTCTCGGCGCCGGCCAGGTAGGCGAGGTCGGCGAACTTAGTGGCCTGGCCCAGGTGGTGGCGGACCAGGTAGAGGTAGTCGGGGCTGTCGCCCCCCGTCCCGATCAGCAGTTCGAGCTGACCGGGGATGGAGGCACCCCGCTCGCGGGTGCGAGCTGTCTTGGGCATCGTGTTACGCTCCGTTTCGGGCGAGGCCGGCACCGCTGCTGTGGAAGGCAGCGCCGGCCTCGTTGTCATTTCCACGGGCCTCTGACGGCTGAATAGCCTCGGGGTCGTGGACGTACAGCTCGTTGAGAGAGACGCCCAGCGCCTCTGCGAGCAGGTAGGCCCGCTCGACGCTCGGGACCATCCGGTCGTTCTCGTAGCGCCAGATGGTCTGGCGGTCGATGCCGGTGACCCTCTCCAGGTCGGGGAGGGTCAGGCCCTTCGCGTCTCTCAGCTCTCTCACTCGGATCATGTGGGGAGCATATCGGCTTATAAGCCTAGGTCAATAAGGCAAGGTGTGAGATAGCTCACACCTCTTACCGTCGCGGCCTAGGCTTATCCGACTACCCTCGGGGCATGCCGAGGCAGCCCAAGAGGCAGCCGCCCGCCAAAAAGGCGGAGAGCGCGCCGAGGGCAAAGCGTCCAATCGACCCGACCTTCGGCGTGAACCTCGACGCCGTCCTCAGCCGGACCGGCGCCCCATCAGGGCGTGCCGTCGCTCAGGCGGCCGGCATCGGCGAGACGGAGCTGTCGAGGATCCGCCAGGGCAAGCGTGCCCCCTCGGTGATGATCGCCCGCCGGATCGCCGAGGCGGTCGGAGAACCCCTCGACGAGCTGACTAAGCCGCTTCCGACTCCTGCGAGCCGCGCCGCCGATGATGCGACTCAGGAGGTTCTGAAAGGCGCAGGAGTATCAACCGAGCGCCGCGCTCAAGAGACTCAGCGGCCTGGGGGTCGTCGGAAATACGACCCGCCTCTTCACTCATGACCCGCGCCACGCGCTGTAGAGCCTCGACAGCGGTTCGGCCAGCGCTCACCGTTCCACGCCCCATTCCGGTTAGACGGCCTCCGGGTGAGTCCGTCAAGGACGCGCATCCTACGAAATTCGTAACACCTGTTACCACCGCCAGGTGGAAAACTGGACCTCCGTCCGGGGTGCTGTACTTCCGAGGGGTTTTTCGCGAGCCACGGGAAGCAGCGACGTCCGCGCGAGGTAGTAACTAGAGGGGCCACGATGAGGGAGTGGCGATGAGGCGGGTGCTGGCGATCGCGATGGCCGGAGCGACGCTGGCCGCGGTCGGCTGCGGCGGCGGTGGAGACCAGGCGGCGGAGCCCGCCGCGTCGATCCCAGCGCCGACCACGCAGGCGAGGTCAGGTTCCTCGACGACGCTCAACCAGGCGACGACAGTCGGGGTGGCCCGGCTGAACCTGGCCGTCGCGAAATACTGCTACGCCATCATCAGCTCCGGCTCAGCCACCCCCGCCCAGGAGCGCAAGGCCATCATCGCCGTCGACGACATGATCGCTCTGGCCCGGCTCGACCCAGATGCGGTCTACGCGCCCGGGAGCGGTGACCCGGTGACGATGCGACAGTTCCTGGGCGATATCGCATCGCAGTTCGAGAACGGGGGCTGCTCGCCGAGCCTCGCCTCGAAGCTCGACCGGGCGCGGGAGTCGCTCTGAACCGCCCGGACGAAAGCCTCGAGAACCTCATCGAGTACATGGACCTGGCGGGCTTCGACTGGAGGCCCGACGACAGGAAGTTCGTGCCGCGCAAGGACGGTCCGGCCAAGGGCCGTCTCGTCCTCGGCGTCCGTGAGGCACTCGGATTCTCCGATCCTGATTACACCGAGCGGACGCCGAACCTGGCCGATCCCAACCCGCCGACGGTCAACTGGCCACCTTGGGCGTGGTGAGCGGAGCGGGTGCGGGCACGGCGGCGCCATGAACCGTCTCTACTACGGCGACAACCTCCAGGTCATGAAGGACTACCTCGACGACGAGAGCGTCGACCTGGTCTACCTCGACCCGCCGTTCAACTCGAACGCCTCCTACAACGTCTTGTTCGCAGAGCACGATGGAACCAAGGCGGCGGCCCAGATCGAGGCTTTCGGCGACACCTGGAAGTGGGACCAGGCTGCCGCCGAGGCCTATGCCGACGAGGCCCGACGGCGGCTGGGGCGCCTGACCGCTGGGCAGCGGGAGGTGGTTGAGGGGGCCGTCGAGCGCCTGGCCGGCGAGATCGAGGAATCTGAGCAAGTCCCCAGTCCCTTCTCTGCTGAGACCACCGCCACGCTCGAGCGGCTGCTCAGGGAGGAGGCCTGCCACTGGGAGATCACTCTTCCGCGCGAGGACGCGGGTAGGCTCGCCGATCCGGAGGACGACTCGCCCTCAACCCAGGGCATCGCCTGGACGTGCGTCCTCCGGTGGCCGACTCGGGTGGTGCGCGGCGAGGGCCCGTCGGCCGAGGAGGCCATGCGCGCCGCGTTCGGGGCGGCCGGCGTCACGGAGCCGGAAGAGCTGCCACCCGCATCCTGAGAACTCATGGAACGGGTCCGTGAGGCTGTCACTCGACGCCGCCCAAGCAGCCAGGGTAGCCTCGGCAAGCCGGGGCTCAAGATCGCGGCGCCCCGGGGGTTGAGGGCGGCGCCTGGGTGGCCGGATCCACCGGCGCCGCCATCCCCGGTCGGAGCAGCTCGGCGATTCAGCGGACGCCTCGATGCCCGCCACCGGCAGGCTCGTCGGCGTCAGCCAGGTTGACGATCGTGCAGCGAGAGACGCCGAGGAGGTCGGCGGCCTGGCTGGAGGTGAGGTCTGGGGGCACCCTATCGCCAGCCAGCGAACGGCACTCGCCACAGCTCGGCGCCGGCCTCGTGGCCACCGTCTTCATCGTGGCGATCGCCGGTGATGATGAGCGATCCAGTCACGCCCACGGTGTACACGGCCGCCGTGTAGCACCGCCCGCCTACGTCAGCGGCAGGGCCCACCAGGCGAGCGACGCCGTGGAGCTGAGGATCAGCGGCGCCTGCCATCCCAGGCAGAAGACGCCGCTCATCGTCGCCAGCTTCGCCCGGTTCCAGAAGAGGCCCTGCTTGACACCGTAGGTCGCCCGGGTGGCGGCGTGGCGGAAGGTGCCCGGGCGCGCGGCGTCCTGCTCGACCTCGGCGTCCCAGTTGTTCACGCCGTCCAGGCCAGGGCCCCGCGGGCGCACTGCGAGGGAGAGCAGGGGCACCTTCGTAGCGAGCCACCGTAGGGCCGTAGGTCCGGCGATGGCCGCGGTGAGGACGACGAGCGCATAGCCACCCCAGCGCGGGCCCGTCAGGTAGCCGGCCACCAGCAGCACGAGACCGACCTTCAGCCACAGGGGCGCAAGGCGCAGGGCCGCCAAGAGCCCGTAGCCGCCCGGTGCATCCCGGGCAGCGATGCGCTGCCGACGCCGGGCGCGCCAGATCCCCATCTCGAACCCGGTGACTGCGCGGTGGCATGCCAGGCACAGGCAGCGTAGGTTGCCGAGCTCGTCCTCACCGCCGTACATCAGCGGCATCCGGTGGTCGACCTCGACCGGCGCTCCGGCGCCGCAGGCGCGGCAGCGGCGCTCGTCACGCGCCCGGGCCTCGGCCGCGAGGAACGGGTCGCGATAGAACGGGCCGTTGACGATCGGTCGGCCGAGGTTACGGAGAGCCTCGGCTCGAAGGGCGAGCCGGACGAACGGACCCGTGGCGACAGGACGGACCGCGCGGGCGATCCGCAAGACCGCGGAAGGCGGGGCGGAAGAGCCGCAGGATGGGCGATTCGCCGCTGCGCTCGCGCTGGCGGCGGTGAGACTATCCGCAGGATCGGACGGGCCGCCGAACGAGGGCGCGAGGGCGTCCGCAGCGGGACGGTCCGAAGCCCCGGGACGGTCAGGACGGAGCGGCCCGCCAGGGCCGGGCTGTCCGGGATCCGTGGCACGACCGGGAGGCGACGCGAACGGGAGGTAGCGGCTCCGGTCCAGCAGCGAGGCGTGGAACCGGACGATGTGGCTGCCGCCGATGTCCACCGCGAAGCCCGTGCCGGTCGGCCGGGGGAGGCCGCGCTCGGGGTGCTCGGTGATGGCCGAGCCGAGGACCATCTCCTCGGCCTCCTTGTCGGCCGCGCCGAGCAGGATCCGCGAGGGCACGTTCGCCTTGATGAAGCCCGGCAGCATGTTGGCGTCCGGGCGCTGGATGCCGAGGAGCGCGTGGACGCCGGCCGAGCGTGCGAGCTGCACGAGCGTCGAGAGGGCGCCGGTCCCCGACAGCGCCGGGTTGCCCGGTCGGAACGGCAGCGTCTTCGTCGCCTTGCGGTCCGGCGTCCCCTTGATCTCGAGGCCGACGATCGACGCCAGCTCATCGACGATCACCAGCCAGCAGCCCTCGCGCACCTCGTCGGGCAGGTCGCCGTAGGTCGTGGCGCGGTCCTCGCGCATCACGCCCCGTGCGTCGGGGCGCTCGATCGGCGTGAGGCGCATCGCGGCGTTGCGCTCCGCGATCTCCTCGCCGGCCGCCCGGAGCGTCCTGATCGCCTCGACCGGATCGGTGACCAGCTCGGCCCCGTTCGAGAGGGCGGCCCAGAAGTCGCCGCCGCCCTTGAAGTCGATGATCGTCACGCGCCAGCCCCAGCCGATGGCGACCAGCGCCCACTCCTCGAGCTTGCGCGTCTTGCCCGAGCCCGTGGTGCCGGTGACCAGGCAGTGCGGGTGGTCGGTTCCCCACGGGTCCCAGGCGATCGGGCCGCCCCCCGACGACAGGCCGAGGGGGAAGACGGCCTCGCGGCGATCGTCCACCGCCTGGCGCCGGTCGAGCCGGGGGAGCTTGCCCCGACGCGCCCGGTACCGCTGGAGGGGGGAGGCCACCTAGACCCCCGTGACCCCTTCCGCGGCGGAAGAGGACGGTGTGAGTCGAATCGACCCGTCGTCCGGATCAACGAGCGCAACGAGGTCACAGCGCCCCACACGGCGCTTGTCGTAGTAGAGGCTCCGAGAGCCGCCCGGGCGCTTGCCGACCAGCACGCGTACGACCTGGGCGCCGCCGGTCGCCGTGTCCATCACCACGAGCTGCCCGATCGACGGCAGCCCGTAGCGCAGGCGCAGCTCGTAGACCGCCGCGCCCGCCTGCTCGAGGTGGTCGATCACCAGCCGCCGGGCCTCGTGGGTCGTCACGGCCGCGTCCTTCGGATCTCCTCGGCCACCACCTCGACCGACGGAGGCACCACCGCCGGCCGGCGGCCGCGAACGCCCCACCAGGTGGCGGCGAGGATCACCACGAACGCGAACGCACCCTGCGCCCAGACGCCCGAGCGCAGGATCGCGAAGAGGTACGGGGCCCAGGCGGGGAAGAAGACGACCAGCGCCAGGAGCCCGACGGGGGTGACGAACTGCCGGATACGCTCCGGGTGCGGCATGGGCTCACTCCCATGTCGTAGGCCCCCGGGGGGCGGTCTAGTCGCCTTCCCGGGGGCCGCTGATAAAGCATCCGCTCGCTACGCGCCGCGAGCATAGCGCCGTGCGCCGGACGCGCGGATTTACGTGACCGGCTCGTCGGCGCCGCCGGTCCCGTCCACGGGCTCGGGGAAGAACCCTGCGCCGCCCTTGAGGAACGGCTCGACCGCCTGGAAGTAGCGGAGCGCCTTGGTCGCGATGCCGAGGCCGGCGCCGACGGCGTACCAGAAGGCCGGCGAGATGTGGAAGGGCTCGAGCGCCGTCGTCAGGTCGGTGATGACGCCCACGATCTCGGCGACCAGCATGGAGGCGAAGCCGATGATCGACGAAAAGCCCCAAGAGACCGGGACCGAGCCCTTCACCTTCTGCCAGACGCGGCCGGCGATGGTGACGGCGAGCATGGCGGCGGAGATCAGGAAGAAGACCCGCGGGTCAGCTCCGAGCGGGGTGGCGTCGTCGGCGATCGCGCCCACGACGGGGATGCCGAGCGAGACCGCGGTGAAGAAGAAACCGATGGCCTGGCTCGGGTTGAGCCGGATCCAGTTGAGCACGGGTGCAGCTCCTCAGTTCACGCGCACGCGCGCGGAGCGCTTGCGCAGGATGTGCCCCGGCCGCTCGGCCGAGACCTTGTCGTGGTTCGCGTCTCGCTTGCGCTTGGCGGCAGCCGGCGTGGCCAGCGGGGGAGAGGTCCAGTCGGGGGAGCGCTTGCGGGGGCCGCTCCACCAGGTGAAGACCGGGACGAGCTTGCCGTGTCGGCGGATCGAGACGGTGCCGCGACGCACGTGGCCGGGCTGGCCGCCCTTGCCGACCCATTCGGTGATGTCCTGCTCGCGGCGAGCGGCCGAGTTGCGCAGTTCGTGGCGGACGGGCTCGGCGGCCGGGTCCTCCCACCAGTAGGTCGTCGAGTACTCGGGCTTCGCCTCGAGCTCATCGGGCACGATGAAGAAGGTGTTGGGCCCGTTGATGTAGCGGTCGTGCTCGCGGACCGCGTCGCCGGTGTTGCCGCCTATGGTCCGGGCGCCGACCGAGCCGATGGTGCGGATGACGATCTCCGTGTGGCCGCGGTCGCCCGGGCTCCACACGACCGCACAGCCGGGGACGGGCTTCGAGCGAAGCCGGCCCTCGCGGCGGGCGCGATCGACCAGGTCGGCGGTCCCGGCCGTGCCGAGCGTCGAGACGTCGATGCCGGCCTTCTGCCACCAGTAGGTGACGGCGCTCGCGCACCAGGCCGCGTTGTAGGCGCCGGTCGAGGACTGGATCCGGTTGACGCATGCGCCATCGTTCGATCCGGGCGGGCTCTCGGAGCATCCGAGGTCGGCGCGCGCGGCGGCGATCACGCGATCAGCGGTGGTCATGGGGTCTCCTTCGGGCAGTCGGGCAGGTTCTTCCTCGCGTTGGCTCGGGCCCTCGCGGCGGCATCGAGGGCCAGGTCGACGCCGACCGCGCGGGTCTTCGCGATCTCCTCGGCGCTCGCGCCGTTCTCGCGGGCCTTGGCGACCGCGGCCACGATCAGGGCGTCGGAGGCTGCGGTCGCCCCCGCGGCGGCGGCGTTGGGGATCGCATTGCAGAATTGAGCCGCCAGCTCATCGCGCCGCTGCGCGTTCAGAACGAACTGGTTTCCCATCGTCAACGCGAGCAGGATCACCAGCAGGGAAATGACGATCTCCTGCCAGCGGCGCCGGCGTAGGAAGCGGACGACGCGCATGGGCATCAGCCGAACCTCCCAGCGGCGAAGAGGACGCTGACGGTGAGGACGATCAACGAGACGACGACCGACCACAGCGCAGCCGTCAGCGCCTTCACCCTCTCGGTGAGGTTGTCCACCTTCACCTTGAGGACCGCGATGTCATCAGCCTCGGTCTCCACCTTCCCGACCCTCCTCTCGAGGTCGTCGAGCCGCCACCGCATCTCCCCGGGCGTCGGGGTCTCGGTGCTCACGCGGGCGTCGTGTCGTCGATCACCAGGGCGCCTGCGTTGCTCCACACCCGCACGCCCCAGGCGCCGCCGTCCTGCTGGCCCACGCGCACGCGCAGAACGCCGTTGCCGTCGCGGTAGTCCTGGCGGCGGGCCTGCAGACGGCCCTCGAGGCGGGCGACCCTGGCCTCGAGGCCGCGCACCGTCTCTGTGAAGTCGGTCGAGCCGCTCACAGCGGCACCACCACCACGGAGACCGATTCGGCGCCCGGGTCGCTGATGGTCACGTCGATCTCGGTGATGCGGTACAGGCCGTTGAGGTTGAGCCACCCCGCCCGAGCCACCACGGCCACGACGTCGCCGAGGTCGAAGTCGTCGGGGGTGGCGTCCGGGGCCCCCTGCAGGAGGGTGAGGCGGGGGACCGCGATGAGGCCGGCGTGCGCGAGCTCGCCGCGGGCCCTGTCGCCCAGGAGCAGGGCTTCGTCGGCGTCGCCCACCGACACCCGCGCCTCGCGCCGGCGCATCCGCAACTGCAGGTCCTCAGCGGCCGCCTCGACGCTCACCTGGTCGGCGCCCTCGGCGGTGACGGTGTTCGGTCCGATCACGTACTCGACCGAGATGCTGGCGATGTTGCGGCCGACCTCGAGCACGACCGCGCGATCGTCGCCGCGGCGGGGGTAGTAGGCGTTGAACGCCAGCAGCGCGTCGACCTCGTAGTCGAAGCCCTGCTCGAGGGCGGCCAGCTCGGCGATCGCCCGCTTGACGCTCAAGGGCGACTCCCACACCTTGGTGCGCGCGATCGAGTCGGGAAGCAGCCCGGCCGTGATGCCGAGGTCCCCGTTCGGCAGGGCCTGCGTGTCGGCGATCAGTTGCCAGGCCATCTCGGTCTGCTCGAGCGCGGCGAGCTCGCGGCCGGCGGGCACGAACCGCTCGTCGAGCATGTCGAGCATCCCGGTGGCCGGGAAGGTGATGGACCCGCCGGGGCCCGGCAGGTCCATCCGGGGCGCCCCGAGGGGCCCGCGGAGCCACGGAACGCCCGCCCGCGACACCAGCAGGTCCACCTCGCCAGGGCGCAGGACCTCCGAGTACTCGCCGGCCAGCTCGAGCGGCAGGGTGAACCGGGCCTGGCCGGCGTCGTTCAGCACCCGGGTGGTGTTCCGGGCGCGTGCCGGGATCGCGGCGAGGGGCGTGCCGTCGAAGGCGAGCACCTCGTAGAGCCACTCGACGCGCCGCTCGGGGATGACCGTGATGGCCGCGAAGTCCTCGAGGGTCGGCGGCTCCGCGGTCGAGTAGATGACCATCGGCTGGCCCGCGTCGCTGTAGTGGCGCGACCCGACGAGCGGCACGGCCGGCGTGATCGTGACCGTTCCTCCGGTGGACGCCCGGGCCACTAGACGGACACCGCCTGCGCGAGGAGCTCGTGCGCGCGCACCAGGTCGCCGGCGGCGATCGCCGCGTCGGCCTGGGCGATGAGGCGCCGGATCGCCCGGATGCGCGGGTCGCCCGCCACCAGCTCGAGGGCGCTCGGGACGCTTGCGGTCCTAGTCACTGAACGCGCTCTCATTCTCGGAGCCGAGGAGGTACGGCGCCGGGCCCGCGACGAAGGGCCCGGGCACGTCGATCGGCAGGGCCTGGCCGACCGGCACAGCCACCTCGCGGTCCTGGAAGACCGCGAACCGGCGATCGGCCACCGCGGGGTCGGGCGTGGTGAAGCTGCCCGTTACCCTGGCGACGGCCAGCGCCGCCAGGTCATCGCTGCCGTTGACCCACGCCGACCCGTCGGCCTTGTGCAGCGAATAGCTCACGCCGCTGGGGACCGCGGGCACCTCGGCCTCGAGGGCGACGCGGTAGAGCATCACGCTCACCGGCGTGACGGAGGTCGTGAAGATGACGATCGCCAGGCGCATGGCCGTGAGGTCGGCGTAGGCGTCGACCTGGTGGCCGGCGGCGCCTGGGAGGGTGCGGTAGAG
>JACDEL010000070.1 GCA_013816405.1 Chloroflexota bacterium
GGTCAGGGCGCAGCGGGAGCGCCAGCGCGGGGCGGGCGGAGCCGTGCCACGGTGAGTCGGAGGATTGGCGCGTGACCGAGCCGGCCGCTCCATCGGTCTGGCCCCGGCCATCTCGACCCGGCGGGATCGCCTCCGCATCCATGTCCAGGCCGGCCTCGTCGAAGAGCCAGCCAAAGCCGCCGTCCAGGGCGAGGTCGCGGGCAACGTCGGAGGCGTCGCGGGTGTCGAGCGCCTTGGCCACGCGGTCGACCGCCTCGGGCGGGAAGCCCAGCGCCTTGGCCACCTCGCGAACCGCAGATCGGGCACGGTAGGTGATCACGGTGCAAACCATGGCTGCGTGGTCCTCGCCGTAGCGCTGGTAGAGGTACTGGATCACCTCCTCGCGGCGGTTGACGTCGAAGTCGATGTCGATGTCCGGCAGCGTTCGTGCCTCGTTGATGAAGCGCTCGAAGAGGAGCTTGTGGGCGATCGGGTCGACCTTGGTGATGCCAAGGCAGTAGGCAACGATCGAGTCGCCGGCGCTTCCCCGCCCCTGGCCGATGATTCCCTTGCCCCGCGCGAACTCCATCAGGTCCCACACGATCAGGAAGAACTCGGCCAGGTTGGTGCGCTCGATGATCTCCAGCTCGTGTGCCAGCTGCTTCACCGACTGCCTGGTAATGGGCCGATAACGGACGCGTAAGCCCTCGTGTGCACGCTGATACAGATATGAGAACGGCGTCTCTCCCTCGGGGACCGTGAAGCCGGGGAACCGATAGCGCTCGAAGTTCAGGTCCAGCCGGCAGGCCTGGCCGATGGCCGCCGCCTGCGCGATGCCGGCCTCCCAGGCACTACGGGCGCGCGCATCGGGCAGCCCTGCGCCGATGGCGGCCAGCTCGTTCCCGCCCTTCAGGCGGTAGTCGGCGTTGGGCAGCAGCAACTCGCGTGCCTCGTCCAGGGTCGCCCCGTGGCGAATGCAGACCAGCACGTCCTGGAGCCGATGGCCCCCGGCCGTCGCGTAGTGCACCTGGTTGGTGACGACGGTCGGCAGCCCGGCAGCCTCCGCCAGCTCGGCAAGCTGTGCTGCGAGCCAGTCGTCATCGGGCTCGAGGTGGTGCGAGAGCTCCACCGCGAAGTCGCCCTCCGGAAAGTGGCTTGCCCAGCGTTGCGCTGCCTCGCGCGCGGCGGCCTGCTCCCCGGCGAGCAGCCGACGCGGGACCTCCCCGTTGCGACAGCCGGACAGCCCAACCAGGTGGCCGCGCCCCTCGTCGAGCCCCTCCTCGACCAGCGTGCGCTCGAAGATCGGGAACTGCTTCTCCCCGGCGAGGTGGCCGCGGCTAGCGAGCCGCGACAGCGCGGTGTAGCCGGCGGCATCGCGGGCCAGCAGGACGAGGTGATCGCCGGGGATCGGGCCGGCATGCAGCTCGCCTGGCCAGCCACGGCTCGCATGCTCTCCGCGGTACGGGTCGTTGAGCTTCCGCCCGCGACGAGCCAGGCGCAGCTCGCCCTCGTCGCGTGGAATGGTCAGCTCGATCCCGATAATGGCGGTGACCGGGGTCAGCCCCGTCGCCCGGGCGTCATTGGTCCTGGTCTGGGCGGCCGCCTTCAACAGGCGGACCGCCCCATAGAGGCCGGCATGGTCGGTGACCGCCAGCGCCTGCATGCCCAGCACGGCCGCCCGGGCGATCAACTCCTCAGGGTGGCTCGCCCCGTCCAGGAAGCTGAAGTTGGAGTGGGCATGGAGCTCGCAGTAGTCGTCCGGCATGCGCATCGGACGTTGAATGATAGAACGTGCGTTCTAATCGGCCAAGCCCCAACTTGGCCCAATACAATGCCTCCATGGGACAGATGACACGACTCCAGGGCGCCGCCGGCGATACCGATGCATACGTCGCGCCCGCCCGGCCGGCTCCCGGGCCACCTGTCCTGATGCTCCACGCATGGTGGGGCCTGACCGAGATGATGCGCGACCTCGCCGACCGCCTGGCAGGAGACGGCTTCACCGTGCTGGCGCCGGACCTCTTCAACGGAACCGTGCTCACGACGATCGACGAGGCGAAGGCCAACCTTGGGGTGGTCGAGCCGGACGAGGCCGCCGGGGACCGGCTCCTCGGCCAAGTATCGGCCGCGCTCGACCATCTGCTCGCCCTTCCCGATGTCACAGGCGACCGCGCCGCCGTCATCGGCTTCAGCTTTGGAGCAGCGTATGGCTGGCAGCTAGTCGCGAAACGGCCAGAGGTCGCCGCCTTCGTCAACTATTACGGAGGCATTGGGACCGAGCTGCCTGGGGATGCGGAGAAGGGCATCCGGCCGGCCTACCTCGCCCACTTCGCTGCCGACGACCCCTACGAGGATGACGCGGCCGGGGTCCCTGGGCTCGTTGCTCGACTGGAGCAGGAGAGCACCGGCTCGGCGGCGTACCTGTACGACGCCACCAGCCACTGGTTTGCCGAAGCGGATCGGCCCGAGTTCAACGAGGATGCCACCGAGCTGGCCTACGCGCGCACGCTGGAGTTCCTCCGCGCCAACCTGACCTGAACCGCGCCCGGGCGAGCGCTGGCCCGACGAATTTAGAACCATTCGGCCTGCGCAGCCGCCATTAGTGTTGAGCAGCCCGGACCTGCCGGGCGAACGGAGGCACCGATGGTGCAGCGCGAGCTGGTCGAGCTGGCAAGGAGCGGCGACCGAGAGGCGTTCTCGGCGCTGGCCGCCAGCGTCGTCGATCTCGTCTCCGGCGGCATCGGCGAGTCCGACTGCCTCGCCCAGCACTTCACCGACACCCTCTGTCGCGCCGTCGATTCCGACGCTGCCGAGCCTGAGTCCCGCCGTCGGCTGCCTCGTTTCGCCACCGGACGTCAAGCTGCTCTACGACCAGGCCGATCCGGTGGCCTGCTTCGCGAATGTCCCACTGACGTTCGACGCAACGGTCGGATCGGCGGGCGTGGTCGATTGCCCGGGACAGCACGAACCTGCCTGGGTGTACTGCCCGGCTGATGGTCGGCTCACCCTCGTCGGAGAGACACGCAAGGTCGGTGCGCCGTTTCTCCTCGTGGCGGTCGATCCTGCGGGCGGTATCTCTTTGAGCCAGTATTCGTTCGACACGAACGTTCGTATTACCGGCCACTACGATGATCCGGCTGCGCAAACCTGCCGCGAGATCCAGCCGCTCCCCGAGGAATCACCTCGGCCGGTGGCAGAGGTCATCCAGGCTTGCCGCCCGACGTTCGTGGTGACCCAGGTTGTACCGCTCGAGCCGTAGACCGTGAGGTTCAAGCCGACAATGCGTGAGACGAGCGCTGGTCGAGGGCGATCGCAACCGCCAGGACAACCGCAACCCCAGCGCCGACGACCGCCAGGAAGGCGTAGCTCGCGGTCGCGACCACATAGCCCGAGCTGAAGCTGGCGGCGGCGGCCGTTGCCCAGACCACCGCGTCGCTTGCCCCCTGCAGGCGGGCGCGATCGCCACGCGGCGCCTCCGAGGCAAGCAGCGAGCTACCGGCCACGAAGCCCAGGTTCCAGCCCACACCGAGAAGGAACATCGGGATCGCCAGTCCGGTACCGCTGTCGGGCTTCACGGCCGCCAGCAAGCCGGCCGCGGCCAGCACCGAGAAGCCAGCCAGGACCATCGCGTTCGCGCCGAATCGGTCCGTGAGCCGCCCCGACAGGGGCGAGAATGCGAACATGCCGAAGGTGTGGGCGCTGATCACGAGGCCGACCGTCTCGAGCCCATGGCCCTCGGCGTGAAGGTGATAGGGCGTCATGGTCATGATCAAGGTCATCACCAGCTGGCTGGTCACCAGGGCGACGAGGGCGGTGCGACCCTGTGGCCTGCGGACCAACTCGCCAAGCAGACGGCGCTGGGAGCTCGGCCGCTCACCGACCGCGCGGGTCGGCTCGTCGAGGTGCGGCTGGATCGGTGCCCGGGGACCGAGCAGTGCCACCGCCAGAGCGGCGAGCAGGAAGACGAACGCCATTCCGAAGCCCCCTGCCAGCGGCAGGAGGTCAAGGCTGGGCGCGACAGCACCTGCCGGAGCCACCAGGTTTGGCCCAACCACGGCGCCAATGGTGCTGCCCCACACCACGAACCCCAGTGCGCCGGCGCGACGGTCGACAGGGAACAGGTCCGCGGCCGCATATCGGCTGAGATTCATGGCGGCGTTGCCGAATCCGACGAGCGCTGATGAGACCAGTAAGAGCGGCAGGGACACCGCCATCACGGCGACCACGGCCAGGACACCGCCGACGACGGCGATGGAGATCCCCAGTACGATCCCCGCGCGACGCCCTCGACGTGCCATCACCGATGAAAGGAGCGACGCGGCCAGCGCCGTGCCGGCGACGGCGACCGCGCTCGGCCAGCCGCTCGACCCGGCTGAGCCGGTGATCTCCGGCGCGGCAAGCGACGCCACGGTGAAGGTGGCGATGTAGGCGATGCTCGTCAGAGCTGCCGCGGTGAAATAGGTGCCCAGCGCGCGCGAGCGGTGACGCTCGATCTCGGGCGTGGAGGGCGGGAGCATCGCGCGGATGATAGCGGCGCCTGCGCGGGGCGCTGGGGCATCATCCCCGATGTGGATCTGGCGATTCCAACCCTCGAGACCGAGCGGCTGACCCTGCGGCCCCTTCGCGAGGCCGATGCGACGGCGCTGTTCGAGCTCTCCCAGGATCCCGACGTGGTCCGCTACGTGGGCGATCGCAGGGTGCCGACCCTGCAGGAGGCGTGGCGCGCGGTCGCGGGCTGGATCGGCCACTGGGCCCTTCGCGGCTACGGGCAATGGGCGATCGAGGAGCGGGCGAGCGGCCAATTCATCGGTCGAGCCGGAATCATCAACCCCGCAGAGTGGCCCGGCCCGGAGGTCGGCTACCTGCTCGGTCGCGCCTGGTGGGGGCGCGGCTACGCGACCGAGGCCGCCCGCGCAGCGATGGACTGGGGCTTTCGAGAGATCGGCTTCGACGATCTGCTGAGCCTGATCGACCCGAATAATCGCGCCTCGATCGGCGTCGCCACACGCCTCGGCGAGTCGCTTCGCGGCGAGGCCGAGGTAATGGGCAACCGCGTACTGCTCTATGGCATCAGCCGCGCCGAGTGGGAAGCGAGCCGCGGATGACGGACCGGCTGCGTCTGCTGGGGGCCCTCGGGGAGCGGCAGTTCCGGCTGCTATGGATCGGGCAGACCGCCTCGGCAGCAGGCGACGCCCTGATCCCGGTGGCGATCGCCTTCGCCGTCCTGCGCATCGGCGGGTCGGCCTTTGACCTCGGGATCGTGTTCGCTGCCTTCACGGTGGCGCACGTCGCCCTCGTGCTGGCCGGCGGGGTATGGGCCGATCGGCTACCGCGCCAGCTGGTGATGGTCGCGTGCGACGTGGTTCGCGGCGTCGGCGAAATGGTGCTCGCGATTCTGTTGATCAGCGGCTCGGCGGAGATCTGGCATCTCGCAGTGGGGGCCGCGGTGATCGGTGCCGCCAGTGCCTTCTTCCTGCCGGCAAGCACCGGACTCGTGCCGCAGACTGTCAGCCCGGGCCGCCTGCAGCAGGCCAACGCGCTGATGAGCCTCTCGCGGAACGCAACCGGCATCTTCGGTCCGCCCATCGCAGGACTCGTGATCGCACTGTTCGGGACCGGGGCAATCTTCCTGATCGATGCCGTGACCTTCGCCGTCAGCGCCGTCTCGCTCATGCTGCTCCGCCTCGAGCCGACCGAGGCGCGCCCGACCCAGGAGCCATTCCTCGCTGAGCTCGCGGCGGGCTGGCGAGAGGTGACCTCGCGACCGTGGATCCTCGCCGCCATCTGCACCTTTGGCATCACCAACCTGGCTGGCTCGCCGTTCTACATTCTTGGCGCCGTCGTCGCCGATGAGAAGCTGGGAGGGCCCGCGGCATGGGGCATCATCCTGACGGGGAGCGGGATCGGCGGCCTGATCGGCGGCCTTCTGGCGCTTCGCCTCCGTCCGAAGCGGCCGCTCTTCGTCGGATTCCTCATCAGCAGCGCCTCTTCGCTGCCCCTGATCGCTCTGGTTGGTCCGCTGCCTGTCCTCCTCATCGCGGGCTGCTCGCTCATATCGCTGGTCGCGATCGAGCTTGCCAACACGTGGTGGTTCACAATGCTGCAACAGCACGTTCCGGAGCATGCCCGCTCCCGGGTGAGCAGCTATGACTGGCTGGTGTCGCTCGTGTTCCAGCCGCTCGGCTTCATCCTGGCCGGGCCTCTGGCCGAGGAATTGGGATTGCCTGCCACGCTGCTGGGCGCTGCCGGTCTTGTCCTCGCTGGCAACCTCGGGGTCCTGCTGGTGCGCGCGGTGCGCGAGGTACGCTGGGTCGAGGCCCCTGCCGACCTCACCACCAATCTGGCTGAGCCATCGGGGTGATCTAGGCGCTTGTCGCCGGGTGTAGCCTGAATCGGCACATCCCCGCCCAGGTCAGGCCGATGCGGTTGCTCCCCATCCTCGCCGTGAGATCTCGCGTTCGGGCCGTCGTTGTTGCCGTCGCGGTGCTGGCCATGATGGCCGCCCCCGTCCGCGGTGCGACCCCAGACCCGATCCTGCTGGTCCATGGATACCGTGGCAGCGCCAGCGACTTCTCCGAGCTGATGCCCTGGCTGGCTGCACAGGGGCGCACGGTGGTGGCGCTCACCCTGCCCAGCCAGGACAACAAGGTCAACGCCCAGTACATCAAGGATCAGATCGCAGCTCGCGGCTGGACGCGCATCGACCTGGTGATGCACAGCATGGGCGGGCTGTCGGGCCGTTACTTGATCAAGTCGCTGGGCGGTGTGGCATCGGTCCAGGCGTACGTCTCGCTGGGCGCGCCGCAGTACGGCGTCTACACGGCGTGCGCCCTGCCTGGCTTCTACGGCGGTCAGATGTGCCCGTGGAGCAGCTTCCTGTCCGCGCTGAACAGTGGCGATGACACGCCCAACGGCCCGGCCTGGGCGACGGTCTACAGTCGCAACGACGAGATCGTGCCGTGGGATCGGTCGAGGCTTGACGGCGGAGCCTGCCACTTCGACGTCTCCGGGCTGACACACGACGGGCTGCTGCACAGCCCGAGCGTCATCTTCCCCCGGATCCTCGCTGCCCTGGATGACGCCGCGGACATGATCTGCCCAACCGGCGGCATCTACCGCTCCTAGCCACGCGGATTCGGCCCGGTCAGGAAGCGGCGGCGAGCGCCTCAATAACGGCCAGGTTCTCGGTGGTCCCGTCGCTCGCCAGCGGGATGACCGCCACGTGGTCGGCGCCCGCGGCGACCAGCTCGGCGATCCGATCGCGCAGCGCCTCGACCTCGCCCTGAGAAACCATCGCTTCGACCAGCCGGTCGCTTCCCGGCTTTTCCCAGTCAGTGGCCTCGAACCCCTGCTCGGCCCAGCTGGCCTGGTAGGCCGGCGTTCGAAGGTACGGTGTCAGGTAGGCACGCGCCACAGAACGAGCGACCTCCGGATCAGGTTCCAGCACCGCCGGCATGCTCACCGCGAGGAGCGGTCGTGACTCGCGTGCAGCATCCGCGTCCAGCACGCCGCGCATCCACGCCACCCGGTCCGGCGTGACGAGGTACGGAAACGCGCCGTCCGCATCGCTCGCCGCCAGGGCCAGCATCCGCTCCCGAAGCGCGGCGATCAGGATCGGCGGGTCGCCGGCTGCTGAGTCCATCGGCCCCCGGTAGACGGCGGCCCGGTATGCGGCCAGGTACTCGCGCATGCGGGTCAGGGGGCGATCGAAGGCGTGGCCACGCAGCTTCTCGGCGAGGTGCGGATGCGAGACGCCAAGCCCAAGCACGAAGCGCCCGCCGCTGGCCTCCTGGAGGGTCATCGCCGCCATGCGCGTGGTCTGAGCGTCGTGGCCCCAGATGCCCACGATGCTGGTGGCCAGCAGGATCTCGCTCGTCTCGCCCGCGAGCAGGCCGAGCAGTGTGAACGGCTCACGACCGACCGTCTCGGGCACCCAGAGGGTCCCGTAGCCGAGCTCGTCGACACGGCGCGCATAGGCGCGCGCCTCCTCTATGGGCAGGCTGTCGAGGTGCCCCCACGCTCCCAGCCGGCCAATGTCCACCTGGCTCATGGACGGATGCGTCCGAACCGATAGCGCAGGAAGAGCTCGTCGCCCGAGCGGTGAATGCTGACCAGCTGTCCCTCGCGCGGATGCTCGCCCCAAGGCGAGCCACCGGGGATCGGCGCAATCATGGGCATGGCGTCGGTCCCCAGCAGCCGAGCACCGATCGTCCAGTACAGCTCGTCGAAGCAATCGGCCGCCAGGAAGGCGGCGTTTGTGGTCGGTCCGCCCTCGAGCAGGAGCGAATGGATGCCGCGTTCGGCGAGGCGTTCCAGGATCCAGATCGGCTCCGGCTGGTCGGTCGGCGCCACCAGGAGCTCAGTCCCGGGCGGCTCGCCAGTTGCCGGTCCGCCGCCGACGACGAGGACCCTGGGCTGGTCGGCGTGGCTGAACCAGCGGCGATCCGTCGGCACCGGCCCCACGCCTGCGATCACCACCGCCGTCGGCTGCGCCGGCCTGCCGGCAGCGGTTCGCCTTGCCGCGAGGTCGGCCGGCAGGTGCGAGTAGAAATCGTCGGCGCGCAGGGTTCCGGCGCCGCTCGCCACTGCATCGAAGGCGACCCGGTACAAATGCAGCAACCGTCGGTCGGCACGACCGGAGAGCCCTTCCGCGCGACCGCCCAGCTGCGCCCGCCCGTCGATGCTGGTGACCATGTTGACGCCCACCAGCGGGCGCCCATCGGGGAATGGCCCGGGTGCGAACTCAGCGAACGCCTCGTCCAGGTCGAGGTCAGCTGCGGGATCGGGCCAGAGGCGGTCGACGCGGAAACTCTGCATGCGGCGATGGTACGCGCCAAGTCCTGCAGGACGATGGGCGGTCCGAAGCCGATGAACCGGTCGAACTGGCCGAATGGCCTGCTGCTCAGCAGCAGGGTCAGGGAGGTGTCCATCCGGTATCCCTGCCCCAGCAGGTGACGCATCGCAACCTCGTTGACCATCGGCACCTTGAAGCCGATCTCTTCGCGCCCAATGGCTGCCGCGCGCCCCTCGATGTGGTCGAGAATCGCCGGCTGGTCAGCCGGGTCGAACGTCGCGACGGGCGCGCGGCTCAGCGTCACGATCGGGAAGCGGACCACCGTGCCAGCACTGTAGTAGCGGGCGAGGGCCAGGCCACATCTCCTCGGCGTTGGCATCCCAGCGCGCACCCTAGCGGTCGGTCAGGTCGACGACCGCCTCGATGAGCAGGTCGTGGCAACGGCGGCTGTCGTCGAGCGTCCCGCGCCGGAGGACGATGTGAGGGGTATCAGGCACGGCAAGGAGGCATCGGTCAATCAAAGATCCGCTCCAGGTGCCAGGTTCCGCGCATCTCGTCGAGGTAGACCGTGCACAGCAGCCCGTCGCGGGTGACGAGCTTGAAGTAGGAGCGCGCCGTCGGCTCACGCCACCAGTGGTCATCGACGCGCCAGCGGTTGCAGATCCCCACCTCGCCGTGCGTCTCGCCGTCCAGGCGCAGGCGGAGCGGCGTGCCGGCCGGGTCCGTCTCCACCTGAATGAGGGGGTGGTCGAGATACAGGCGCGTCATGACGGACCGATCTCCGTCAGGCGTGCCCGCCGTTCGGCCAGCGACGCGCTTGGCCGGTCATGCACGGCCCGCCACAGGCGGCCCTCGCCGAAGCGCATGGTCAGCCGTTCCAGCGACCAGCGCAGCTCCTCCCAGCGCCCGACCCGCGCCTCGAAGGCGGGAAGCTGTCTTGCTGCCGGGTCGGCGAGGTGGTCGAAGGCAAGACCGATGGCGATGATCCGCGGCTCTTCCTCGACCTGCTGCGGTTGTCGTGCCCGGGTGGCCTGCTCGAGGCGACCGATCAGCAGGCGCGCGATCCAGTCCGGCTCGAGCGCCGGCTCGGGGAAGGCCAGCTCCACTCTGATCTTCGGGGCGTCCTCCAGCCCCAGGTTGAGCGTGGCGCGGCCGGGCGCCCGGTGGCGAGCTCGCAGGGCATCGCACAGCTCGGCGGTGAGGCGTCGCAGGGCCAGGGCGATTTCGGTGATCCCCTCAGCCGGCGGCTCGAAGGTCGCGTGGGTAGCGAGCCGTTCCGGACGTCTGCGTGGGACGATCGGCCGCGGGTCCTGGCCACGAGCCAGCTGCTGGAGTCGCTCGCCTGCCTCTCCGAACTGGGCGCCGACCGCGGATCGAGGGAGCGTGGCCAGCTGCCCCATGCTGGTCAGCCCGAACAGCGCGAAGCGAGCCCGGGTGGCCGTGTCGGCGGGGAGCAGGTCGAGGGAGAGTGGCGCCAGGGCCGTTGCCTCTCCGCGGGACGGGATCGCATGGAAGGCGGCCTGTGCTCCCTCTCGTTGCGGACGTGCGAGCCTCGCGGCCAGGACCGCCAGCCAGCGGTTGTCCCCCACTCCCGCCCTTACGGGGAGCTGGGCCACCTCGCGCGTCAGTGCCACCGCGCGTGCCGCGATTCGCCGCTCGTCGCCGAGGAGCGGCCCGAGGCCCGTGATGTCGACCAGCGCCACTCCCCGATCAACCGCCTCGATCCGCGGGGAGAGGTCATCGAGCCGGTCCAGCATGGCGTCGAAGAGGGCTGGTTCTGCCTCCGGCGCACGCAACGCCGGCAAGATGAGCGCCAGCAGCCGCGTCACGACGACCGTTTGCGCCCAGCGCAAGTAACGGGCAAGTTTGGCCCACCACGCGCCCGTGCTGGCGCCCAAAGCACCTCTGCTTGGCTGACATTTGCGCTGGGCGCAAACCACGACCAGGTTGCGTCCGGCAAGCGCCTTTGCTTGCCTGTTACTTGCGCTGGCTGCAAATCGCCGGACATGGGGGCCTCAGGCGGAGATGACGCGCAGCGCCGGCTGCTCGACGGCGGGATTGACCTCGCGCGGGACGGCGGCGGAGCGGAGGAGCGGATCGATGCGGCGCCCCTCGCCGAACCACAGGTCTAGCTCGGCGTGACCGCCGGCGAGCGCCCAGCGGTGACGAGTCACTGTCGCCTCGACTCGCTGCCCGACCAGGTCCTCCCCCACCGTCAGCCAGGCGCGCCGCGCCAGAGCAACGCGAACCCCCGCCACGCGCCCTGCGGCCTCGCGCCCGGGCGAACCGGCGAGCAGGAGGGCGACCCCGCCGGCGCGCAGCAGCAGATCCGCGAGGCGGTCGAGGC
>JACDEL010000018.1 GCA_013816405.1 Chloroflexota bacterium
ATATGGAGCTGGTTCAGTTCCATCCCACCGGCATGCTGCTGCCGGAGGAGGCCGCCGGCACGCTGGTGACCGAGGCCGTGCGCGGCGAAGGCGGGCGGCTGTACAACGCCCAAGGCGAGCGCTTCATGCAGCGCTACGACCCCCAGCGCATGGAGCTGAGCAGCCGCGACCGCATCGCCCTGGCCAACTACACCGAGATCAAGGACGGCAGGGGCGGCCCCAACGGCGGCGTCTTCCTCGACGTGACCCACCTCGGCAAGGACGTGATCCTGGAAAAGCTGCCGCGCATGTACCGCCAGTTCGTGGAATATCAGATGCTCGACATTGCCAAACAGCCGATGGAGGTCGCGCCCACGGCGCACTACTCGATGGGCGGGATCGTGGTCGATCCGCCGACCCACGCCACCGAGGTTGGCGGCCTGTACGCCGCCGGCGAGTGCACGGCGGGACTGCACGGCGCCAACCGACTGGGTGGCAACTCGCTGGTTGAGACACTGGTGTTCGGCCGTCGCGCCGGTGAGGCAGCGGCGCGATGGTCACGGGAGTGCGAATCGCAGCTGCGCTCCAAGTCAGTCATCGACGAGGCACACGACGACCTCGACAGCCTGATCCACCACGGCACCGAGCTCAGCCGGGCACTGCAGCGCGCAGTCCGCAACATCATGTGGGAGCACTGCGGAGTGGTGCGCGAAGGCAGCGCCATGGGGCAGGCGCTCGGGATGCTGGACGAGGTCCGCTCGGTGCTGCCCAACGTCGACGTGCGCCACAGCGAAGAGGGATGGGGCGACCTGGCCCACGTCCTCGACCTCCAGGCGATGCTGGGCACCGCCGAAGCCACACTGCGCGGGGCGATCGCTCGCCAAGAGACGCGGGGTGCCCACAACCGCTCGGACTTCCCAGAGCTGGATCTGAAGATGGAAGTCAATTTCATCGTGGGGCGCAGCAGTCACACCCGGATGACGCTCGAACCCGCGCCCGTTGCGGCGGTCCCCGCGGAGCTCACAGCGTGGCTCGCGCGATCTGGGGATCCCGACCCCGAGGGAAAGCTTCTCGAATGACGCGCCCGGCCTGCTCCCAACTCCGTACCGAATCCAGTACGACGTGCGGGTCGCGCCGGCCTCAGGGGGAAGCCGGTGAAGGTACCCGCCTCGGTGCCACGGTCAGGATGACGGGTCCGAGGGTGCCGTCGGCCCGGAGCCATCCGCCTCGTCGATGATGACCTCAAGCCTGGACCAGGCGGCGCGGAGGGCCGTCTCCACCGCACGTGGCGTCGCGGCCCGGGCGAACAGGAAGCCGAGGTAGCGGTCGCCCTCGGGCAGCGGAACAAGCGCCTCCCCGCGCGGCACCGTGATCGACAGGCCGTCGATGTCGGGGACGGCTCGGGCGGCCGCCTGACCGCGGACCTCGCGCAGCCGCCCGGCGTGCCGGATCGGGAGCATGAGGACGCCCGAAGCGGACCGCTCGCGGGGGTGGGGCGGCAGCTCGAGCCCGGCGGCGTGGCGGAGGATAAGCTCCTCCAGGCTGACGCCGGCGCCGAATCGAAGGGTCCGCGCGCAGAGCCCGCCGATCGACCGAGCCGCGACCTCGAGGATCCATGCCCCCTCGCCGTTCAGGCGGACCTCGGCGTGGATCGGGCCTTCGCGCAGGCCGAGCGCCCGGGTGGCCCGGGCGACGGCCGCCTCGACCTCGCGTCGGCGGTTCGGAGCGAGCCGCGACGGTGTCACGAACAGGGTCTCCTCGAAGAACGGTCCGTCGAGTGGGTCGGGCTTGTCGAAGACCGCGAGGACCTCGAGCTCACCGGCGCGGAGCAAGCCTTCGACCGCCACCTCGACACCGGGAATGAAGTCCTCGACCAGGATCCCGCGGACGTCCCCCGCTTCAGCGGGCCTGGCGGCGGTGGCGGGAGTCGCGTCGCAACCGAGGATCCGGGCCACCCGCCCGAACGCGGCAACCAGCTCAGCCGGGTCGTTCGCCCGGATGACGCCCTGGCTGCCCGACCGGTCGAGTGGCTTCACCACGCACGGATAGCGGGTCGCGGCCGCGAGTGCCGCGAGGGCAGCCGGGCCGGACGTGGCCGGATACGTTGCGAAGCGTGGGTTCGGCAGGCCGGCGGCGGCGAACGCCGTGCGGGCTTGCGCCTTGTCACGACTCCGCTCGACCGCGGCTACCGAGTTGTGCGGCAGGCCAAGTCGTTCGGCTGCCGCGGCGGCGACGAGGGTCGACCCGTCGTCGACGCCGACGACGGCATCGAGGCGACGTTCGCAGGCGTAGCGCTCGATCGTCGCGGCGCCCCGCTCGGGATCGTCGAGCTGGACGCGGATCGTCCCGGCACCGGCCACCGACTCGAGCACATTCCGTCGCTCCGCACCGACCACGACGTCCAGGCCGAGGCGATCTGCAGCGGCGAGAAAGTCGGCCGTGCGATAGGTCCGCGTCGGGAGCAGCAGGAGGATCCGGGTCATGCTTGGATTCTGCGCCATTGGCGTACGATTCCCCGATGGACGCCCCGCTCCTCCTCATCACGCCCGAGGCGCAGGCCAAGGTTGCGGCGGCCGCCAGGAGCGCCGGCCACCCCGACGCTCGGCTTCGCGTGGCGATCGCCGGTCGGCGCGGTGCGGGCTTCGCGTATGACCTCTCGCTCGTTGCGCCAGACCGGGTCAAACCGACGGACCTCATGGTCGAGACCCCACACGGCGTCGTGTATGTCGCGGCGGCCGATGCCGAGCGACTGCGCGGCGCCACCATCGGCCTGGACCCGAGCGTATCCGGCGGAGCGATCGCGATCGACAACCCGAATGTGGGCTGGAGCGATCCAGTCGCCCTGCGGGTCCAGGTCGTCCTCGACACGCAGGTCAATCCTGGCGTCGCCGCCCACGGTGGCTCCATTGACCTGCTCGAGGTCCGGGACGGGACGGCCTATATCTCGATGGGCGGCGGCTGTGTCGGCTGTGCCCAGGTGGACGTCACCCTCCGTCAGGGGGTCGAGGTCGCGATCAGGCGGTCCGTGCCAGAGATCGTCGCCATCGTCGACACGACCGATCACGCTTCGGGCACCAACCCGTACTACCAGTCCGCCAAGAAATAGGAAAGAGGGCGCTGACCCGACCATGCAGCGTGCCCAGGCTCGGGTTCGTTCCCCGTCTGACCCCTGGGCCGAGCTGCCAGATCCCGGTTAGGCAGCGATCCGGCCGACCACCGCGCCGCTGGCGGCGACCTCGACCAGAGTGGGCACGAGCGCGATGCCGTACTTGCGCGCCAGGTCGGGGCGCTCCCGCACGTCGATCCTCACGTAGCGGCGCCCTGCGGCGCGCAGCGCCGCCTCCACCTTGAGGCAGTCGGTGCACAGCGGATGGCTGAAGGCGACGATCAGGCCACCATCCACTTCGATCGGGCCGATGTCGCCGAGCTCGACGCGATCGAGGCGTCTCCCGGCGATCCCGCGCAGGCGCGCACCCAACCGATAGAGCTGGCAACCGGCGCACAAGCCGGTGCTGGCGGCCAGCAGCGCCAGCGCCGCGACCAGCCCTCCCAAGGTCACGCCAACCGGGCCCAACGACAGGCCATAGGCGACCGAGGCGGCGCTGAGGAACACGAAGCCGACCTGGTTGGCGAAGCGCGGCGGCCGGGCGTCTTCGATCGGACCTTCACCCATGATCGGCTGCAGGAGCTCGAAGTAGACCAGGCACGGCATGCAGTAGCGCCGGCCGAAGCGCAGCCCGATCCCCAGCTGAGCGGCGAGGAGCGCGAGGATCGGCCACCAGCCGCTCAAGACGGCCGCCAGCGACAGGAGGCCGACGGTGGCCTGATTGAACCTGGGCGCACGAGCGTCGATGACGTCGAGGTCGCGATACGGGTCGGCCGTGCGAGAGACGGTGTGAGGCATGGGATCCACCTGCCAAGGGAGCGCCGGCGGGCGCGTGGAACGGAGGAATGGGAAATGACGGAAGGAGACCGAGCAGGACGGAGGCCGGACTGGACGGAGGGAAGCCCCTTCCGTCTAGCGACAGATGCAGCAGCGTTTGCGGCGGTGCTCGAGCACGATTGCGCAGCAGCGTAGCACGCCTGTCGCATCGTCACCGTCGCGGCACCCGGGAGCGCTCTTCTCGTCCGCCTCCACCTACTTGCCGGCAGGTAGCAGCGGGACGAGCTCGTCGTCGATCACGGCAGCCGTGACGGCGCCGAATTGCTTGAAGCGGACAATCCCTTCCGCGTCGATGAAGTAGCTCTCCGGCGGGCCGGTGACCCCAAAGTCAATGGCAAGCCGTCCGCCGTCGTCGACGAGGTTCCGCCAGCCCCCGTCGCCGTACCGCGCCAGAAAAGCCAGCGCGTTCGAGGCCTGGTCCTGATAGAGGACGCCCACGATCGCGACCCGTGGCCCGTACCGCCGCTGCGCCGCCAGCAGCACGGAATACTCGGCAACGCATTCCGGGCACCAAGATGCCCAGGAATTGATGATCGTCGGGCGTCCGCGGAGTTGCGCTGAGCTGACCTGCGACCCGTCGATAGCGACGAGTTCAAAGGCGGGCAGGGGCTTACCGATCAGCGGAGAGGGTAGGGCGCGCGGATCGTGTCCTAGGCCTTGGAACAGGACCCAGGTGACGCCGAGCATAAACACAGCGGCTGTCACGATCTTGAGGAGGCGCATCGAGCTCCCCTCGTGAGCGGCGCACGACCGCGAAATGGCTACCGTACCGTCGTAGTTGGGAGGATGAGGCGCAGCGGGACGGTGGAGGCCGGGATCGAGGAGCTTGTGCGCGATCGGCGAGCATGGATGACGCGACTGACGACCCGTATCGCCGAAGGGCCACGCGGTCCATGGCTCCGCGCGTTGGCCGCCGCCTTGACCCTGAGCGCCGGCCTTATCCACCTCGCGCAGATCTCGGTCCACCTCGCCGAGAGCTGGATGTTCGCCGTGTTCTTCGTCGGGGTCGGAATAATCCAGGTGGTCGCTGCCGGTTTGGTGCTGCTGCGACCCTGGCCGCGCATCTGGTTCGTGCTCGGGATCGTGGGGAGCGGGCTGACCATCGCGATCTGGGTCGTGTCACGCACGAGCGGGCTGCCGATCGGCCCGAATCCGGGCGCGGCGGAGGCGCTGGGTACCGCGGACGCGGGATCCTCGCTGTTGGAGGCGCTCACCATCGCCTTGCTGGCGCTGTGGCTGATCCAGGATTCCGCGTGGATCCGGCGAGGTGCGCTCATGGCGGCGATGGCGTCGCTGGCTTTCGGCGGACTGTGGCTGCTTGCACGCGCCAGTGGGAGCTTCGACCCCGACCCACGCGCGACCACCTTCCTGCCCGAACTGGCAGACCGCGTGGTAGCGCCGCTGGTCTCCGCCGTCGCCGTCAGCCTGGGACTGCTGGCTGGGCGAGAGCCGCTGCAACGGCACCGCTGGTGGCGATCCTCGCTGCGCAGCGCGGTTGTTCTCGTCTTTGGCGCCTCGCTGGGCCTGGCCCTGGTCACCCTGCCGGCACAGGCTGCGCAGAACGGCGACTGCCAATACGCGCCCATCGCGGCGGAGGCTGGGTTTGGGCATGAGCACCTTCCCGCGCCGATTCCGATCAGCCGCGGGACGTCCCGATTCCTTCCCCTCCTGACGCTCGTCGCCTGTGGCCCGCGACCCGTCACCGTTGACGCAGCCGTCACCCTCAACAGCCGCAGCAGCGGCGCCACGGTCCTTGACTACTGGCTGCTGCCGGCCGGCCAGGCGATTCCGCAAGCTGGCATCAATCGCCAGCGGTCAGGGGCGGAGCGCATCGGGCCCGTCCAGCTCGACGCGGGAGAGCGACGCGAGCTTGTGGTCCGGGTGGTGGGCAACGGCGGAGCGTTCGCTCTGGATTCCATCCGCCTCTCATATCGCCAGGATGGCACGCACGGAACCTTTGGGTTCGCCACCTTCCTGCGCCTGTGCAGCCCCTCTAACTGCGCTCCGTAGTGGCCCCACCAAGTGCCGCCAGCACAAACGATAGGGAGTTCTCCAGAGCCTGCCTCGTGGCAACCCTCCTGAACAGCTCGACGAATTGATAGCTGCGGTTTCGATATGCATAGGTCGCCCGATTCGACCTTTAGTGGCGATTCTCGAGCGCCGGCAGCGGGTACACGGAGCGCCGAGCGGCGTGTCGTCAGGCACGACGGCAACCTTGTCGCGAGGTTGGGAGGTCATGATGGGGCCGTGAATCCGGGGAGGGTCCTGACGCCATCCGCCCGGGCGGTCCTGGCGGATGCCCGCCGCGCGATCCTGGCGACGGTGGCTCCGGACGGTCGACCTCGCCTGGTGCCCGTCTGCTTCGCGCTGGCCCCGGACGACGATGCGCGCGGCCGACCGATCCTGTACACGCCGCTCGACGAGAAGCCCAAGCGGGTCGCCGACCCGCACCAGCTCGCCCGCGTCCGCGACCTTGTGGTGCGGCCGGACGTCACGCTGCTGGTAGACCGCTGGGACGAGGATTGGCAGCATCTTGCCTGGGTGCGCCTCGACGGCTCGGCCGCTCTGCTTGAACCGGACGCCAATCAGCAACACGAGCACGCCGCTGCCGTCGCCGCCCTGCGCTCCAAGTACCCGCAGTACGCGCGCCAAGACCTCGAGGGGCGGCCCCTCATCCGGGTGGTTGTCGCGCGGGCACGCGCCTGGCAGGCGCACGAGGAGCGCCCCAGCAGCGTCGAGTAGAAGGTCGCGGAATGATCTGCCGGCTGCCGTGCCAGTGGTCACCGAACTCCGGACCCCGACACGATGGCAAGATCGTGTCCGACACTTGTACTCCTCGAGGTTATTCCAAGGCCCCGTTCATAGCCGTGGCGGGGATAAATCGGGCGCCCGCCGACATCCGACCCCAGGGAGCGAGTATGCTCCACGCACCCGTGACCTGAGTGGGGGGTGATCGCACCTGTGATCGATGCTCCGGGGCAGGCCGGCCCGAGGCCGAGAACCTCGTCCAGGACACGCTGTTGCGCGCCATGCGCATAGCGATCGAGAGTGAAGGAGACACGATGACGGACATGGCGACGTCACCTGATCTCGCCGCGATCAAGCAGCGCCAGCAGGCGACCTGGGCGAGCGGCGATTACCACATGATCGGAACCCAGATCCTGATCGTCTCGGAACTGCTCATCGAAGCGCTCGACCTGCGGTCCACCGAACGCGTTCTCGACGTCGCCACCGGCAGCGGCAACGCGGCCCTTGCCGCAGCTCGCCGCGGGTGTACCGTCGTCGGCCTCGACTATGTGCCAGCGCTCCTCGAGCGGGCCCGGCGGCGGGCCGAGGCCGAAGGCCTGGAAGCCGACTTCGTGGTCGGCGACGCCGAGGCGCTGCCGTTCGACGACGCCAGCTTCGATGTCGTCAGCTCGGTCTTCGGCGCGATGTTCGCGCCGAACCAGGAGCGGACGGCGAGCGAGCTCGCGCGCGTCTGCCGGCCGGGGGGCCGAATCGGCCTCGTCGCGCACACGCCCGAGGGCTTCACCGGCCAGCTCTTCAAGACGAATGCGAAGCATATCCCGCCGCCGGCCGGACTGCGCGCGCCCGTCCAGTGGGGCGAGGAGGAACGGCTGCGTGAGCTCTTCGGCGACGCGATCGCCGAGATTCGTGCCGAGAAGCGACCCTACGTCTTCCGCTACCGCTCGCCGGAGGTGTACCTCGAGTACTGGCGGCGCTACTACGGGCCGACGATGAAGGCCTTCGAAGCCGTCGGCGAGGCCGGGAGCGCGGCGCTCGCGGCCGACTTGCTCGACCTCATCGCCCGCTTCAACCGCGCCGACGACGGCAGCATGGTCGTCCCCACCGAGTACCTCGAGACGGTCATAGTCAGGCGGTAGGCGTTCGCTGCGCCGCAGGGAGCTTGAGCCACCTGCAGACCGGCACGATCAGGTCATCGTGTCGCGGCGGGCAAGACTGTGGCCGGTCTGGCGGCCGGCTCTTCGTTCGGCCGATCAAGCGACCACCGACGTCCGGCGGAGCAGCGGGCGCGAGAGCCGTGGGTTGAGCAGGTTCGTGGAGCCTTCCGAACGGGTGGTGTCCGACCCAAGGCCGCGTTGAGGCAGCGTTCGGGAGGTCGAGTAGCCCCGTGGATATGGGGTCCCCTTTCTGTCACGTGGCCGCGCCGGGCCGAGCCGACCGCACAACACCTCGCCGACCTGCGTGCGAGCCGACTACCCCGCGAAAACCTGTTGGATTAGAGGCGAGAGCGGTCATGAGATCGGCGTCGAGCCACCGGCGCCGTCCTCATGGGCCGGCGGGCGTTCCAGATGGCCGACGATTTCGACTGGCACGTCGGGAACTACGAGTTCCAGGTGCCGATCTTCGTGCTGACCCACGAACCACCTGCCGTGCCTCCGAAGCGGGATGAGCGCCTGACCTTCACATTTCGTGGCCGACGGTCTCGAGTCAGCGATCAGCCGGGCGACGGTCGCCGACGGCGACAGGGCCGTCACGGTGGTCGGCGGCGTCAACGTGATCCGGCAGCTCCTGCGTGCCGGTCTCGTCGACGAGCTCCGGATAGACATCGTGCCGGTCATGCTCGGCGGCGGGATGCGACAATTCGACGATGACGCTCTCAAGCCGGTCCGACTCGAGAAGGTCCGCGTGGACGAGATCGGAGCGAGAACCAGCCTCAGGTTCCCCGCGATCCAGAGTCAGTCGCCGGATCCGGTCTCGCGAGCCATCACGTGAGCTGAGCTTCAACCGGAGGCGCTCGACCCCGCACCTGGCGCGAGACGCGTGGCCGAGCAGGCGGGCGGCGACGCGCGGGCTTCGACCCCTACGCCTGCGCCGGCGTCAAGGCATCATGGTTGACGTAGCCCAGGATGCGCCACGGTTGAGGTCCGACGAGCTGATACGAGGTCCGGAAGTCCCGGACCACCGCGCCATCCGCGGCACGGACATGCCAGTGGACAGTCGCGATCGCCGCGCCCTCACCCTGTTCCAGGACGTCGAGCTCGACGACGTCCGCCGCAGCGGCGCCGGCCGCCCGGTACGAGGCCATCAGGCCTGCGAGGTGGTCCACCAAGGCCTCCCGATCGCCGAGGTGGATCGGCGACCCCGATCTGACGGCGGTGAACGGCACTTCGCACATGTCGGCCACGGAGTCCGCGTCACCGGCCATGTAGCGCTCCGCGTAGCGCTCAAAGAAGGAGGACAGGTTACCGGTCACGGCGGCCCTGGAGTGGCAGGCTAGGTCGCCGCGGATCGTACAGGGGAGGGACTCGGTTGGCAAATCTCCGGTCGACTGGCAAGAATTCACCCCCTCGGAACCGTTCGCTCAGTTTCGGGGCCAGTTAGGGGCTCGCACATGGCGACGGCAGCCGGCAGCCCTAGGTCATGTTTCGAGCTGCCCGGGTGTGGCGGACCGCAACCTTGAGGGGAGGCTGGCCGCGACAAAAATAGAATTGATGTAGTGGCGTCCCCGGCAGGTGTTGGACGCGCGATTACAACCTACAGGATCCCTATTGAAGGCCGCGATGAGTGGCCCGCCGCCGCGAGCGTCCGATCGGCATGAGGGACCGGAAGCTCGGCGGCTCAATCTCAGGGCGAGCAACCCCGCGCCAGGTCGACGTCCTCACCGCATACGTCGCATCCGCCGGGTCGATCCCGGACGCGGCCGACCTGGTTGGCATCCGGCCGAGCACCGCGAAACGTCACCTCGCCGACCTCCGTGCGCGGTCGGGTCTAACCACGGAGCAGCTAATCTACGCCGGGCGAGCTGCTGGATGGCTCTTAGGGCCTGTGTAATGAATCCGCGGGCCGACCGCTGGCCAGACTGGTCAATCACCCACCGCAGGAGGAACCGATGGAGAAGGAGATCATCTGGACCAAGGACGCGCCGGGGAGCGCCGCGTGGGAGGCTGGCAGCTCTGCCTTTAGCCAGGCGGTTCGGGCGGCGGGCCTGGTGTTCGTATCGGGACAGGGCCCGTTTGACCCAGCCTCGGGAGCGATGGTCGGCACCACCATCGGCGAGCAGACCCGCCAGTGTCTTGCCAACGTCGAGGCGATCCTGCGGGCAGCCGGCAGCTCATTGGAGAACGTGGTCAACGCTACCTTCTTCCTGCGCCATTCGGCTGATTTCGCCGGCATGAACGAGGAGTGGGTCCGCTGGTTTCCCGAGGATCCGCCGGCCCGCCAGGGCGCCCAGCACCCGCGCGACATCGAGGGCCTGCGAATCGCGATCGCGGTCATCGCCCTCGCCTGATGGCAACCGTCCGCCTCGGGACGGCGCTGCCCTGGATCCGCTCCCCGACTTTAGTGCTTCCAGTTCGACGCGGACAAGGATGCGGCCGGCCGTTACCGCTCGGTCCAGAGCGGAGGAATCGGGACTGCCATCCAGTCCCGCCGGGATCCCGGCCAGGCGTCGGAACCAGGGGTGGTCGCGGAACAGGCGCTCGTGCTCAGCCCGGGACTCAGCCGGGTCCAGCAGCGGCAGAGCGCTCCCCTGCTGCCAGCGCCCGGCGATCCGCATCGTGACCGGTGCGCCGTCGGTGAGGTTCCGCCACCAGCGGTCCCCGGTCGTCACGTAGGCAGTCGTTCCCTCGCGCACATACGAGACGGGCGTCGAGTAGCGTCGGCCAGTCTTCCGACCGTTCCAGGCGAGCACCGCGAACCAACGGCTCAGTGGCCAGTGCAGAGGAGAGTCGAGCAGGCGTCGCATGAGGGGGTTCCACACCCGCAGTAGGGCACCGAGGGGCGTCCCGCGCAGTCCAGGGGCCGAGACTCGGCTCATCGATCGAACCGGCTGACGAGCGCGTCCACATCGGCCGGAAGGCGCGCGGGTTGTCCCATCCACCCATGGCTGCGATAGCGCCCTAGTTCCCGGCAGGCGAGCCAGCCACTGATTCGCCTCGACGATCTACGGGACACCAGCGCGACCCTGATGCTCACTGGCAGCGTTCCCCGAAGGTCGTCTCCGAGATGCTCGGGCACAGTAGCGTGGCGATCACCTTGGATCGTTACTCACACCTCATCCCGAAGACACAGGAGGAAGCCGCGCTCCAGATGGACCGACTGCTCTCGGAGTCCGGTAAGGGTACAAGCAAGGGTACGGCGGGTTCCGCGGACACGAAAGAGTCATCGGATCGCATACGGGATGTTCGTCGGATCGTCCCTGCGTTCCAATCTGGTACGAGCTCACGCCCGATGCGATCGAGCTCGGCCTCGACGCCGCGCTACCGCGCATCTACCATCTCACAGGCCAGATCGGTGAGTTTGGTCGGGGCGAGAGGATTTGAACCTCCGACCTCATCGTCCCGAACGATGCGCGCTACCTAACTGCGCCACGCCCCGACCGTCCACCGGGTTCCGATGGGACGGGCAGTCTACCAGCCGCTCCGCTAGGTGTCGCTGGCCGACAGGGCGAGCTGTGCGAGCCTCTCCCATTGCGCGGACTGCGCGAGCGGGACGACGACCCAGGCCTTCATCGGCCGGCCGAGCCCCGAAGGATCGAACTGCTGCGCACCCTCCAGGTGGAGCGCGTCGGCGAGCGCTCCGGGGGCGAGCTTGAAGGTCATGGCATCGCCCCACAGGCCGCCGATCGCCTTGCCGTTGCGCTTGAGGGTCGGCATCCCGAACATGCTGCTGGCCTTGACGCCGGCTACCTCGAGCCCAGCCGCGATCTCGTCATAGCGGCGTTGCGTGACGGAGGAGACGGGCCGCCGATCCATGGCTCAGGCCTCAAGGATCGTCTTGAGCGTCTCGAGGTTGTGGACCTCGCTCTCCATCGTGCCCTGCACCGCGCGACCCATCAAAAGTCGCCTCCACCCGGTCAGCGTCGCGTCGAGGGCGAGACTGAGCCTTGTGCCGTCGCCGTCTGGAGAAAATCGATACTCACCGGTCGGTCGCACCGGACCCGCGATGGCGCGGAACGCGATGCGGCGATCCGGCTCGAAGGCAGTGACCTCGTAGTCCGCGGCGATCCGACGGCCGCCCGGTCCCTTGACCCCCTGGTGGTAGATCGCGCCGAGCCCCTCGCCGGACTGGTGCTGAACGTCAAGCACGCCCGGCCGCCAGCGCATGGCGTTCTCTCCGTCGGCGACGAACGTGAACACTTCGCCGACCGGCCGCCTGATCGAGACCGAATGCTCCGCGGATGGCATCGTGGCGCCTCGCGCTTGGTGGGTTGCGATGAGGGTAGCGCCTCGCAGCTGTCCGTGGCTCGCCCGTACACTGCCGCGATGGCGTGGCTCACCGAGACCGATCGTCGCCTGATCGCCCTCACCTGGGTCGTCAAGCTCGGCGTCCTGCTGGTTGGAGCGATCGCCTACGCGTCGTTCCGCAACGGTGTTGTCGACTCGCCGGGCGACATCCTGCATATGTGGAGCCACTGGGACGCCCCGCACTACCTTGACCTCGTCGTCTTCGGTTATCGGGATGGCGATTCGAGCTCGCTCGTGGGACCGAACGGGTACCGCTCCATTTACCCCGAGGACCTGGCGCTGTACATCGTCTTCTACCCGCTCTTCCCGTGGCTGGGGAGCGTCGTCAACGCCGTCGTCGGCGACCCGCTGGTGAGCGTTTTCGTGGTAACGACGGTGGCGTCGATGTTCGTCGCCCCGCTCCTCTACCGGCTGGTACGGCACGACGAAGACGCCCCGGTCGCCCTGCGCGCGGCCTGGTTCCTGCTCATCTTCCCGACCGCCTACTTCCTGCACATCGGCTACACCGAAGCGCTCTTCATGGCGCTCGTGCTGGGGTCGTTCCTGGCGGCGCGCACCGATCGGTGGTGGTTGGCAGGCCTGCTCGGCGGGCTGGCTGCGCTGACCCGGATCAACGGGCTCGTCCTGATCCCGGCGCTGGCTGCGGAGGCCTTTACCCAGTGGCTGCAGCGTCCTCCCGAGGAGCGGAGGCTCCGGGTGGAATGGCTGGCCATCGGCCTGGTGGCGGTCGGGTTCGGCCTCTACCTGGCGCTCAACTACCTCGTCTACGGCTCGCCGTTCGAGTTCCTGCGCATCCAGCATGAGCACTGGTTCAAGTCGCTGGCGGCGCCGTGGGACGCGATAAGCGGCGCGTTCGGCTGGTTCGAAAGCGACAAGCCGGACAACCGGCTGATGTACGGCTTCATGGAGCTGCTGTTCGTGGGGATCGGCCTGGCCGGGACGATCTTTGCGGCCGTCCGCTTTCGGCCGTCGTGGTTCATCTGGATGGCCGGCAACATGCTCCTGTTCGTCTCGACCTCGTTCCTGCTCTCCACCCCGCGCTATGCGCTCACCCTTTTCCCGCTCTTCGTATCCCTTGCCCTCGTCAGCGCGCGGACCTGGGTGCTGGTGCTGCTTTCTGCTCTGAGCATCGGTGGCCTCGTCTACTTCGCCGGGCGCTTCGCGGCGGGCATCTGGGCCTTCTGACACATCAGGAGTGGCGGCGAGAATTTGGTAGCCTGATCCCATGAGCCAGACTGACGCCGACGAGGAGGGCTGGCGCGGCGCGTTGAGCGAGCCGGGGTTCGCACCGCAGGCGCGCATCTTCAAGTGGCTGCCGTCCAACCCTCGCTGTCCCCTCTGCCAGGCCCCGTACGGCCTGCCGTTCGGGCCGATCGTCCATCTCCTGGGATTCGGCCGCTCGAAGCGATATCCGCAGCTCTGCAACCCGTGCTTCAGGCAGATGGAGCGCTATCGCGGTGGGGCCGAGGTGGAGGTCACAGTCCTCTTCGCCGATGTCCGCGGCTCGACCGGAATGGCCGAGCGATCTTCCGCGTCCGAGTTCAACCTGCTCCTCAGCCGCTTCTACGCGCTGGTCACCCAGGCGGTGCGCGATGAGGGCGGGATCATCGACAAGTTTCTCGGCGACGGCGTCATGGCGCTCTTCATCCCGTCGTTCACCGAGAAACGGCACGCCCAGCACGGGCTGAACGCCGCCAGGCGGATCCTGCGCGACGCAGAGCTGCCGATCGGGGTCGGGCTGAATACCGGCAAGGCATTCACCGGCTTCCTCGGCCCCTCGGACGAGGTGGCCGGGTTCAGCGCCGTCGGCGATGCCGTGAACGTCGCCCATCGGCTGGGCGAGGCTGCCGGCCCCGGTGAGCTGTTGGTGGGAGGGGATGAGCTGAGCTTCGCCGAACCGCCGGCTGCCGATCCTGGTGGGACGTGGGACAAGCGCGAGCTGCAGGTCAAGGGCCGGGACCAGGCGGTGCGGGCGTGGAGCCTGCAGCTGCAGCGGGAGGCCGTGGCCTGACTTCCGGCGGACACGAAGAGTCCCGAAGGAACCGCGGCGACCGTTGATGTAATCTCCAGTCGGCCAGCTGCCCCTCCGGGACGCCCCTAGCATGGCAGCCGCCGGCGGCGGGGCACAAGGGGGGTTATCCACAGTTTCTGGCCGATCGCCCGCAGTTATCCACACGCTGTCCGCGATCGGCGACGCAGCAGCCGGTCAACCCCCGATGGCGATCGCCAGAAGGCCCGGCATCGCGTCGACCGAGTCGGCTCGCTTAAGCGGAATCCATGCCGCCAGGTGCCCGTCGGGTCGAACCAGGTAGGCCGAGGACCCTGCCTCGCCATAGGCTCCCCGTATCTCGCCCTCCGAGTCGACAAGCGCGGTCACCCCGGCGAGCGGTCCGTCGGCGCCGATGGCGACGATCCTGCATGGCGCCGGCCAGGCCAGCCGAGAGGCGCGAATCGCGGCCATGGCGGCCTCGCGCGGCGAAGCGACCACAAGGAGCGCCACGAAACCCCTCCCGAACAGCTCCCGGAGGCGCGTCACGTTTGCCTCGTCGAGCGACCTGCACGGGGCATCCGGTGCGACGCTGCCTATGGCAGGGATCGGGGCGTCGCGCTCGTCGGCCACCACGATTGGCGAACCGGCGTAGGTGAATGGCTGCGCCAGCCGCCCCGAGTTGACGAGCCGCCGCAGCTGGGGCAGCCGCAGGCTCCCCCGCAGGATCGCGTTGCGCAGCAGTCGCCGCAGCCGCCCGCGCGGGACCATGAACTTCATGCTGGCGTCGGTGACCGCCAGGTTCTCGAGCGCGGCCTCACGGCGCTCGGTGTGGAAGCTCTCCAGCAGGTCGTCCGAGGCGCGGCCGACCAGCACTGTGGCCAGCTTCCAGGCGAGGTTCTCGGCATCGGCCACGCCAGAGTTCAGGCCCCGGGCGCCAAACGGGCTGACGAGGTGCGCCGCGTCACCCGCCAGGAACACCCGCCCAATTCGGAAGCGCTCGACCAGGCGCTGGTGAAACCGATACGGCGTGAGCCACAGCAGCTCGTAGTCGGTGGTGGGACCGATCACCGCCCGCACGCGACGGTCGAGCCCGCCGCTCGTTCGCTCGGCCTCGACATCGGTTCCAGGCGGGACCTGCCAGTCGATGCGCCAGGTGTCGTCCGGCTGGGGATGAATCAGCACCTGGCGCCCCGGGTTCCAGGGTGGGTCGAAGAAGAATCGTCGCTCGCGCGGGAAGGGCAGCCGGGCCCGGATGTCGCAGATCAGGAACAGGTCCGGGAAGGAGTGCCCCGGAAAGCCCATCCCGGCGGCGTTCCGCACGGCAGAGTGGGCTCCATCCGTACCGACCAGGTAGGCAACGCGGAGGGTCCTCTCGCCCGAGGGCGTATCGCAGCGCAGGCTGACTCCACCGGCGTCCTGCGAAATGCCGACCAGGCGATGGCTCCAGCGCAGGTCGACCTCGCGGAGCTCGTTGATGCGGGCAAGCAGCATCGCCTCGACCTCGGTCTGGTTGATGTTCACGAACGGCGGGAAGTGGTCTCGAGTCGAGCTCGGCAGCCGGACCTGGAAGAGCTCGCGGCCGCGGAAGTAGGTGCGTCCCAGGTTCCACTGCACCCCGCGCCTCGCCACCTCCTCGCCGATTCCGAGGCGGGCCCAGATCTCGAGCGTCTCGCGCTGCATGCAGAGGGCCTTGCTCCCCTCTCCGGTGTGCTGGGGGTGCTGCTCGAGGAGGATGACCCGCACCCCCATCTGCGCCAGCCGCCCGGCCAGGGTCATGCCGACCGGACCTGCGCCGACGACGGCCACCTGGGCGTCGAAGGTTGGCTCGGGGTCGGAGTGAGCCATCAGCCGGTCAGCGCGTCCCACACTTCGCGGTCGCGCTCCACGGTCCAGATCCGTGGGTGATCGATGCCGTCCAGCTCGTCCCAGGCGCGCTGCACGTTGAACGGCATGGTGTGCTCGAAGATGGGGAAGCTGCCGTACCTCGGCTCGAGGGCTGCGCGCGTGGTCCGATACGCCTCCGCCGGCGTCCCGCCCCCATCCCTGACGGCGCGCGTCCCGTCGAATACCGCCAAGAGGAAGGCTCGCGTATCGTCGATCGCCTGCGCCACCGCCTCGTCGCGCACGACCGGCCCACGTCCGCCCACGAGCTGGCGCGCACCCAGCGCCGCGACCGCCTCGAGCGTGGCCCCGCGCCAGTCGCCGATGTGCCCGTCGCCCATGTAGGGAGCGGCCTCGGCCTCGACCAGGTCGCCCCCGAAGCAGATCCGCTCGTCCGGGAGCCAGACCACGATGTCGCCGGCGGTGTGCCCGCGACCGAGGTAGCGCAGCTCCACCACCCGGTCCCCCAGGTCGAGCGCCATCAGGTCGTCGAACGTGTCGGTGGGTCGGGTCAGGCCTGGGATCGTGTCCGCTCCCTCGAACAGGCGAGGCATGCGGCCCGCCTCGCTCGCCCAGTCCTGCAGGCCGCGCTCCTCGATCCAGGCCGCCGTGTTGCGGTGCGCGACGATGCGCCTCGCCCCGAATGCGGCTGCCCCCAGGACGCGGACTGCGTGGTAGTGGGTCAGCACCAGGTCGCCGAAGGGGAGATCGGTGACGCTCCGGATGACGTCGATCCAGCGTTGGGCCATGACCGGCGTGGCACGCGCCTCGATGGCCAGCACCGCATCGGTCCCGACGATGCATCCGACGTTGGGGTCGCCTTGCGCGGTGTAGGCGTAGACCCCGGGCGCGAGCTCCTCCAGGGTGGCGGTCTTCTCGGCCAGGTCGGCCGACGATGCGAAGGGCCTGCGGCTCACGCCGCGGATGATAGGCCGATGCTTTGAGCACGGCGGGCGGGCCTGAAAGATTCCCTCTTGACATTGGAGTCACTCCAAGGTCTAGGGTTGCCTCGCATGGGGGCCACATGCGACTCGGAGGGTGACAAAATGATCAAGTATCGGATCGAGGAGACGATCAACCGCCCGGTTCACGAAGTGTTTCCGTACCTGGCCGATCCGACGCTCCACCCGAAGTGGTCGCCCGTGACAGACGTCCGCGTGGCGCCGCCCGGCGAGATGCGGGTGGGGACTACGGTCCGCGAGATGATGAAGGTCGGCTCGAAGATGGCGCCCTTCAGCTGGGAGGTCACCGAGTACAGCCCCGGAGCGAGCTTTGCATTCCATACGATCGAGGGTCCGATGCACTGGGACGGCTCATATGCGGTTGCGCCCGGTGCGGATGGGGGGACGCGGGTCATCGGCCTGGGACAGGTGGGCCTCAAAGGTTGGCAACGACTGCTGGAGCCTTTCATGAAGGGTGAGATCCGGCGCGGCGAGGCTGCCGAGCTCAGCCATCTCAAGGACCTGCTCGAGCGACCGGCATGAGCACGACCACAGGGCTCGAACGCGTCTGTCTCCTGCTCGCCGACCTTTCCGGGTATACGGCCTACCTGTCCAACTCGGAGCCTGACCACGCGCCTGCGCTTGCCGGCGACCTCGTGGAGACCGTGGTGCGGCAACTGAGCCCCACCTTTCGGCTTGCCAAGCTGGAGGGAGACGCGGCCTTCCTGGTCGCACCCCTCGACCGCCTGGACGGGCCGATGCTGCTCGACGCCATCGACGCGGCCTATGACGCCTTCCATCGGCGAATGCAGAGCGTCACCGGGGCGACGACCTGCGACTGCGCCTCCTGCACTCGCGTGCCTGACCTGGACCTCAAATTCGTGGTCCATGCAGGGAGCCTGGTGAGGCACCGCGTCGCCGGGCGCGAGGAGCTGGCAGGCACGGAAGTGATCCTCGCTCATCGCCTGCTGAAGGCGGCATCGCCGGCGGTGGCTGGCTTCACTCGCTATGCCCTGTTGACCGGCTCGCTGGTGGACACCCTTGGGTTGGACGCCGGAGCCCTCGGACTCGTCGCCGCCACCGAGCAGTTCGAGCACCTCGGGGAGGTGCCCGTGCATCTGCTGAACCTGGAACACCGCACGGCCACCGAGGGACGCCCATGGACACCGCCGCGGCGCGCGGCATTGGCAGAGGCGAAGCTTCGGCTGCCCGCGCTACCGATGGCCGTGTGGGAGCAGCTCACCTCACCGCGTCTTCGCCCGGGCTGGGAGGGGCTCGAGCGCGTCGAGGAGGCAACCGTCGCAGGCCGACGCGGGGTCGGCACGATGAATGCATGCGTCGCTGACCGACTGGCGTCTGTCGAGGAGATCCTCGAGTGGCGTCCGTTCGAGGCATTCGTGCGACGGGCAAACGTGCCCGGTGCCGGACGCCTATCTGTGAGATACGAGCTGACCCGCGAGGACGACGCGACGCGCCTTAGCGGTCGATGGTACGGACCCGCGTCCACCGCTGGGCTGGCTGCGGCTCAGCGTTCGAACCTCGATCGGTTGGCAAACGCACTGGAGGTGCGAGATGCGGATCGGTGAACTCGCGCGCGAGCTGGGGGTGAGCACCGACACCCTGCGATTCTATGAGCGCGAGGGGTGGCTGCCCCGGCCGGTACGGGCTGAAAACGGGTACCGCAGCTACCGTTCAGATGACGTCGAACACCTTCGTCTGCTCCTCAATCTCCGGCGGATCGACCTGCCGCTCGAGGAGGCTGCGCGCCTCGCCTCCTGGTGCCACGCCGGCCATTGCGAGACCACCTCGTCGAGCCTTCCGGCGCTGATCGCGACGCGTCGATCCGACGTGCGTGCCCGGATCGACGAGCTCCGTCGTCTGGACGAGCGGCTGGATGAGCTGCAGGCTCATCTGGTGGGCAGAACTGAGCTAAGCGTGATCGGGCCATCCACGTCGTGCTGCTCGGCTGCGGCGGCCATTTTCGATGCCGTGGAAGGCAGCTGTCGTTGCTGTGCCGTCGCCAATGCCGAGGGCGACGCCTGACACGGGGTCCGAGGCTCAGGCGGGCAGCTCGACGAGCTGTGCGTGGATCATGCCGGGGATGGCTCGCAACCCGTCGAGCACCTCGGCGGGGATCGCGTCGTCGACGCTGACGAACATCATCGCCTCGCCGGCAGCCGACAGGCGAGACAGCTCGAGGGAGCTGATGTTGACGCCCGCTGCGGCGAGCGCGCTTCCGACTGCGCCAACGATGCCGGGCTGATCTCGGTGCCGGGTCACCAGGATCGTGCCCGCCAGCTCGGCATCGATGGCGAAGCCATCCAACCCGGCAAGGTGTGGCCGCCCGTGTGCCGAGGAGCCGGATAGCACCACCCGACCCGCGCCCTCCCCGACCTCCAGGACCACGAGCGAGGCGAAGGGACTGGCCGCATCCGTGCGCTCCTCGGAGACCGTCATCCCTCGCTCGCGGGCAAGCACGTCGGCATTGACCGCATTCACGCGCTGGTCGGCGACGGTCTCGAGCAGGCCAGCCAGAACCGCCGCTCGGATCGGACCCCCATCCCAGGCCGATATCTCGCCGGCGTAAGTGAGCGTCAGCGCATCGAACGGGCCGGGAGCGAGCTGCCGGGCAAGGATCGCCAGCCGCTGGCCGAGCTCAACATAGGGGTGCAGCTGCGGTGCGACCTCGCGGGCAACGGACGGGGCGTTCAACGCGTACGGCGGCGTCACCCCTGACAGCGCCATCAGCAGCTGCTCGGCCATCTCGACGCCGACCCGGCCCTGCGCCTCCGAGGTGGACGCGCCGAGGTGTGGCGTCAGGATCGTGTTCGGTGCATCACGGAGCGGGTTGTCGGCCGCCATCGGCTCGGCCGAGAACACGTCCACGGCCGCGCCAGCCAGGCGTCCGTCACGTAGCGCATTGGCCAGGGCAGCCTCGTCGACGAGGCCGCCGCGCGCCACGTTCAGCAGGACCGCATCGGGCTTCATCGCCCCGATCTGCGCCTCGCCGATCAGCCCGCGCGTCTGGGCGATGAGCGCGACATGGACGGTGATGACATCGGCACGCAGCAGCAGCTCGGGGAGGCCGACCAGCCTGGCAGCGTTCTCATCGGCCTGCTCAGCCGTCATGAACGGGTCGTAGGCGAGGACCCGCATCTCGAAGGCGGCCGCTCGGCGCGCCACGGCCTTGCCGATCTTGCCAAGGCCGATGATCCCAAGCGTGCGGTGCCGCAGCTCGGCGCCGATGAAGCGCGCCCGCTCCCATTCGCCGCGGCGCACCGAGGCATCTGCGCCGGGGATCCGCCGCAGCAGGGCCAGCATGAGCGCCATGGTGTGCTCCGCCGCCGCGATCGTGTTGCCGGTCGGGGCGTTCACGACCATGACCCCACCGTGGGTGGCCGCGGCGATATCGACCCGATCGGTCCCCACGCTGGCGACCCCTACCACGCTGAGGCGCGGGGCCCCCGCTGCCAGCAGCTCGGCGTCGACCCGTGTCTGGGAGCGCACTACCAGCGCGTCCCAGCCGCCCTCCTCGCCCAGCGACTCGAGCAGGGCCGCGCGCGGCAGGTTCAGGCGAACGGAGGTCTCATGGGCATCAGCGAGGATGTCGAGCCCGGCCTGGGCAACCGATTCGGCGATGAGGATGCGGGACATGGCGTTCGGAGTGTAGGGCGGAACGATCTCCGACCGGCCCCGCCGCGACCTAGACGATCCTGCGGATCCCCGGCACCTGCCGCAGCAGAAGCACGATCGCGAGCGATACAGCGAAGGTCGCGAGTACGCACGCGACAAACGCGAGTGGCACGAAGAAGGATCTGATCCCGAGGCCGATGGCACCGAGGCCCTGCATCACGAGTGGGTGGACCACATAGATCCCGAGGGTCGATCCTGCCAGCACCGACAACGTTCGACGCGGCAGGCGCGCCGCGATCCCATCAAGCTGCGGTGCCGACCAGGCAAAGAGGAGAAAGACCGCGAGGCTGGTGGGTACCGTGGTCACCGAGAGATATTCGTAGAGGTAGAAGCCTTTCCCGAAGCCGATATTCGCGAGCAGGAGATCCGTCCCCACTGCCGTCGCGATCACGCCCAGGGCGGCAACGCACGCTGCAGTCACGATCCGGCCCCTGGACGACGGCATGCCGCTCAACAGGGCCCCCGCGAGGAAAAAGCCTGTGTACGGCACGAATCGCGTGACAGCATTGACGCCACCCGTACGGCCCCAGACAACGAGGAGGTCATCGACCATCGCCATCGCGAGCAGCACCACCACAGCGATCGTCAGCACACGCCTGCCGGGCAGTGCAACGAGTGGGCGCAGGAAGGGCGCCACGAGGTACAGCCCAGCGATCAGGTACAGGAAGTACAGATGGAAGTACGGGCGACCGGCGAGGACGTAGGCGACCGCATCCGCCAGCGTCCGTGGATTGTTCGCGTTGAAATGGCCGTAGATGAGGTAGACGGCGCTCCAGACGATGAGCGGCGGCAGAATCCTCAGAAAGCGCCGCCGGTAAAAGGAGATCGGATCGTTCGCGGAGTCGGCGCGCAGCAGTAGCGAGCCGCTGAGCATCACGAATGCGGGAACGGACCACCTGGACGCCGAGTCCACGAGGTTCCCAAACCACCAGCTCTGGGGAAGTGCTCGCTGAGCCAGCAGCGATGCAACCGTGTGAATGGCAATGACCGCGACGATGGCCGCTATTCGCGCAGCATCAATCCAGGCCAGCGATTGCGGGCCTGCACCTTGGGAACGCTCGGCGGTGGGACTCCCTGACATGGCCTCGGCGAGTCTAGAGGGGCCGGAGGGCGCGGCAGCCGTCGATATGGTCTACGAGGGCGTGACGGCCCCTGCCTGGTCTGAAGACGCGCCGGCGCGATGAGATTCCGACGCCGCTTCGATGTCGGCCGAATCGATGGGGGAGAGAGCAGAGTCGTGCCAGACGTCGTAGGCCTCGCCCACAGCGGTCTCGAACCGGAGACCCATCAGCACAACACCGGCAAAGCCGGACGTCCTGGCCCGGTTGGCGATTCCCTTGGCAATCCGCCAGGCAAAGTCACGCCTCTGCGAATCCGGGGTGCTCGCGAGCCGATCGCGGAGCGCATCGCTGATCTTGACGGTGCCGACCCCTTCGAGCCGCTTCACCCAGCCTGGGGAGAATGGCGGCGTGACCTCCAGGTAGACCGGCGGGTCGCCGGCCTGCAGCTCGAGCCGCTCGGCGCAGGGCCCAACCGACTCGGGATCCATCACCGGACCGGTGGTGAAGAACTGCCCGCCGACCTCGATCCTGCGCCTGAACATCCAGCTGCGGGAGCGGGTGCTCATCCCGACCTCGAATTCCACAGGGCTGACGGCCTCCTGCAGGTTGCGCAGGTGTTCGACGATCTCGTAGTTGTTGCTCCAGTGCTCGACCTCCGGGAGCATGTCGCCCTGGACCACCAAGAACGAGCCGACCCCGTTGGCCAGGGCACCGCGCACCTCGCTCTCGATGGCCAGGATGTTCCGATCACGGGTGGAGCAGACCACCGTCGGCTGGACCTCGGGGATGTCGTGGGTGATACGCGCGGCGAAGGCGTACGGGGAGACCCGCACCTGCTTGAACGGATTGTCGGTGATCAGGACCCGCGGCCATCGACCGCGCAGCTCGCGGTGGAGCATGCTCGGAAGACGCGGCGGGTTGACCTCGACCATCTCCACCCAGCCATCGGGGGCAGAGAGCACGTGCCTAGGCGCTTTCCGCGGCGACGGCGGCGGACGGCTGAGCCGCTGCCCGTCGCGCCCGCGCCGCTTCGACCATGTCAGTCAGCTGGCGTTCGATCTCGTCCCAGCCGCGGGTCTTCAGCCCGCAGTCGGGGTTGACCCACAGGTCGGCAACGTCCATGAATCCCTCGAAATGACGCAGACGCTCGTCCATGACCTCACGACCCGGTGAATACGGCGAGTGGACGTCGAACACTCCGGGGCCGATCTGCAGATGGCCGTCGGCGAACAGGTCGTAGAAGAGCCGGATATAGCTGTCGTCCTTGCTGCGGCTGAACTCGATGGAGGCCACGTCCACTCCGGCGTCCGACCAAAGCGGCACGATGTCGCCGAAGTCGCCATAGCACATGTGCGTGTGCATCTGCACCTGTTCCGGCTGGTTGAAGACCCGGTTCAGCGCGGCTCGCACGCCACGCGCATAGATCGCGCGCAGCTCCGTCGCTTCAGGGGTTGGCAGCGGCCATCGCTCTCTCACAGCTGGCTCGTCCACCTGGACGATACGGGCGCCGGCGTCGACCAGGTGACCGACCTCCTCGGCGATCGGACCCGCCACGGCCCAGAAGAGCCGATCGTCAGGCACTCCGCGAGGGCGGAAGCTCCAGTTCACGATGGTGACCGGCCCGGTGAGCATTCCCTTGACCGGCTTGCTCGTGGCGCGCTGGGCGATCTGCCACTCGGTGACGGTCATCGGAGCGGAGATCGACGGTGGCGCGGCCAGGATCGGCGGCCGCGTACAGCGGCTGCCGTACGAGAGCACCCACCCATTCCGGGTGGTGTGGAATCCGTCCATCCGCTCGGCAAAGAATTCGACCATGTCGGTGCGCTCGAACTCACCGTGGACGAGCACATCGAGGCCCTTTGCCTCCTGCCAGCCGATCCCTTCGCTGATCAGCCGCGCCATCTCGCCGTCATAGGCGGGGCGGTCAATTTCCCCGCGCGAGAGCTGTGCGCGGAGGTGGCGAACATCGGCAGTCTGGGGCAGCGACCCGGTCGTGGTGGTTGGAAATGGCGGAAGGTCGAGGTCGGCCTGCGCCGCGCGACGCTGGTCCCTGGCTGCCCGCTCATGGAGAGCTCCGGGGGCGGGCCACTCGGCTGCGGCCGGCTCGGTCGGCGGCGTGAGGGCCGCCCCCCCGAGCGCCGCGCCCCAGGAAGCCAGGGCACGGGCCTTCTCACGCGCAAATTGGAAGCCGTCCGGCAGGTCCTCGCCCTCAACCGTCACTGGCAGGAACATCAGGCTGGTGGTTGGAACGAGGCGCAGAACCCCGTCCTGCGTCAGCGATTCCCTGAGTGCGTCCTGTACCGGGCTGAACTGGTCCGGCCAGACGCTTCGGCCATCCATCACGGAGACCACGTGCTCGGGCTGCGCATCCCATGCCCCGCTCTCCTGCAGGCCGGCGACGTCCTGCAGGCGAATCTGCACCGCGAAGCCCAGCGCGCCCAGTGCCTGTACGGTGTCGCTCGACGCATGACCGAACTGGACCGTCACGATCGGCGGGGCGCCAATCCCCGTTTCGGCAAGCTCCTGATATGCGGCCACGATCAGTGCGCGGTCATCGCCGGCGGACACCAGGCCGAGGCAGGGCTCATCGAGCTGCAGGCGGAACCCGGGCAACTCGGTCACGGTCTGTCGAACCCAGTCGGCCAGCGCGCGCGAAAGTGACTGAATGAGACTGCGCTCATCGGTCCGGGGAGCGAGCTGGCTGAGGCGCACGAGGCTATACGGGCCGAGGACTGGCCACGTAACATCGGTGTCGGGGGTCGGCTTGCGCCAGGGCAGGGGCGTGAAGCGCTCGACCTGGCCACTCTCCAGCTGGGGGACGACAACGTGGTAGTTGGTGTCGAACCACTTCGTCATCTCCCACGCCTCGTGGTCGTCGGTGCCACGGGCCAGAGCCGTGAGCTGGTCGAATCGGTCCCCCGCCGGGGCCGCCTGGCTCCCAGCGCCGAACATCATGGCGGTCTCGAGAGCCTCGTCGTAAAGGAAGTAGTCATCGACCACCGAGCCGATCAGCTCGCGCTGCTCAGCCAGGTGCAGGCCCCGCTGCTCGGCGATCCGGGCGTCGAAGTCCTGTGGTCCGATCCGTCCGGACCAGCGCCGCTCGAGAAGCCATTTGAGCTCCCGGTTGGGGCCGATGCGCGGATAGCCAATTAACTGCGGGACAGCCTTCATCTCGCCAAGGATCTCCTCTTTTGGAGTCGCCAGTCTACGCGGCGCTCCCAACCCCTGCCGCGGGAGCCCCTACTATTCCCGGCGTGCACGAGAGACTGCCGCTCATCACCGTGGTCACGCCGTCATATAACCAGGCGCCGTTCCTGGAGCGAACCATGCGGTCAGTGCTCGAACAGGGCTATCCAAACCTCGAGTACATCGTGATGGACGGGGGCTCCACGGACGGCAGCCGGGAGATCATCGAGCGATACGCCGATCGCATCGACTATTGGCAGAGCGAGCCAGACGGTGGGCAGTCTGCAGCGATCAACGCGGGCTGGCGGCGGGCGCGGGGGGATGTCCTCTGCTGGCTGAACTCAGATGACGAGTATCTGCCAGGCACCCTCGGCTTCGTGGGTGAGTACATGGCACAGCACCCTGAGCTGTGGGTCGTCTACGGGAGCTGGGAGGCCGTCGACGAGCTGGGCCGACATCAGAACTACGCGGGCAGGTCATTCAGCCGATCGGTCATGGTCCTCTCACAGAACTGCATTCCGCAGCCGAGCTCGTTCATTCGCCGCGCAGCGATCGACGCGGTCGGGTTCCTGGACGAGCGGTTGCGCTACACGATGGATCTCGACCTCTTCATGCGGATCGCGGCTCACCAGGCGCCCAGGTTCGTGTCGCGAGTCATGGCACGCGCCACCTTCCACTCCGAGGCAAAGACGGTGAAGGAGCGGGACGCGATGGCCGCGGAGCGGTTCGCGGTCCGCCGCCGGTACGCTCGCTGGTATGAGTTCCCGCTGGTCCTGCTCCAGCCGCTCGCGTCGTGGCTCTACCATCACCTTCCCGGACCGTTGATGCGCATCGCCGCGCGGTTACGACCGGCGCGAACGTTTTCCAAGCCGCTCGACGGCTAGATGCTCGGCTCCTTGGAGGCCAGGAAGCTGTACAGGCGGCCGGGCCGCGGCCGCTCCAGCCATCGACGCGCGAGCCAGGCGCCGCCTGGTGCCGACGCAACGAGCTTCCCCAGTCGTCCAAGACGCTGCCCGGCAAGCGTCAGCGGCAGCTCGGCCAGCTCCTGGTCGGTGCGGGCCATGGGGAACGCGTTAATCACCGAGTCCCACGGTCCGAGCTGCCGCTGAATCGTCAGGCCAGCAGCCTCGATGGCGGAGACGTAGTCGCCAAGTGCAAAGGCATGCTCGCCACCGGCGAGGCGGTGGATGGGATGCGCCGCCAGGAACTGCTCCAGCTGGCGGGCGTCGTCGACAACGTGCTCCCGGCACGCGATGAAGGTCCCGCCGGGTCCCAGCACTCGGGCGCACTCGCGAAGCATCAGCGGCAGGTCCAGCGCGTGGTGCAGCGCCTGGCGGCAGTAGACGATATCTGCAGTACCGTCGGGCAGGTCGATCCGCTCGCCCCAGCCGTCGACGATCTCGAGTCCGGGGCGGCTGCCCAATCGCTGGATCGCGCCGCGACCAACCTCGTCGCTCGAGTCTGGTTCCAGCGCGATGGCGCGGTTGGCGCCACTGGCCAGGAACGCCGCCGACGCAATGCCCGTGCCGGCTCCCACATCAAGCACTGTTGCACCACGAAGGCGGTCTCCGAGGAGGGTGCGCACCGCCACAAACTCGGCGGATGCAAGGAAGCGCGTCGCCGAATCCTCGACATCCCTGCCCAGGTAGGCATCCCGCACCAGGTCGCCGCTGGCAGGGTCGGCGCGGAGGATGCGGATCGCCTCGTCAACCGACGGCAGAGGCGTTGCCTCCATGGGTTGGTCCATCACACGAACGGGGGCGCCGACAAGGCGAGCTGATCCGCGGGGCTTATCAGGCGACCGGCAACGAGGCGGTAGAGCGCGCGGTAGGTCGCCGCGATCGGTTCAGGGTCGAACAGGCGCGCGCGTGCCAGCCCGCGCTCGGTGAGTTGCCTCCGCCGGACATCGTCGGACCACAGGGTAGCGGCAGCCGCACCAATCGATTCGACGTCGTAAGGATCAAAGACGAAGGCTGCATCGCCGACCATCGACGGCAGCGAGGTCACGTTGCTGGAGGCGACCGGCGTACCAGCCTGGAACGCTTCGACGATGGGGATGCCCCACCCCTCGAAGAGGGACGGGAAGATAAGGCCGACGGCCAGCCGGTAGAGCGCCTGCACCTGCAGCGGCGTTACGAACCCGAGGAATCGAACCTGCTCGCTGAGGCGGAGACGCCGCACCAGCGACCGGATCTCCGGAAAGTGCTCGTTCTGATAGCCGGTCAGCACGAGATTGACCGACGTTTCCCGGGTGTCCCGCAGGTGCGCGATCGCTTCGATCAGCCTGATGTGATTCTTATGTGGCCAGGTCTGGGCCGGATAGAGCAGGAAGCGGTCTGGCAGGTTGAAGGTCACCCGGGCAGCGGCAAGGTCCGCGGCCGACGGGGGCGGGGCGGTGTCGAGGTCATTGGCAACGGGGATGACGACGATCTTCTCCTCGGCGATGCCCATCTTCTGCATGAGGTCCGCCTTCGTCCAGCTGCTCGCGGCAACGACCCGCATGGCGCGGTCGCAGAAGGCGCGGTATGTGATCTCGCGCCACTGCAGCTGTTCGGCCGTAAAGAATTCCGGCAGGTGCAGGTGCTGCAGGTCCCAGGGATGGTAGATGCTCGGGAGCTCGGTCAGGAATGCGGACTGGCGAACGAAGTGCATCACCTCGACACCAGCTTGCTCGACCGTCCCGTCGGTGCGCGGCACCCTCATTTCGATCCGTCGCGACGCGATGTTCGAGCGAACGCGCCGGAGAAAGGGTGCGCGGCTCACGACGATGCGCCGAGCCGCCCCGAGCAGACCCTGGCGCATCATGGGCAACGGTGCGTCCAGCGAGCGGACGCGGTGCCCGAGGGCGGGCATGAGCCACGCCCGATCATCGGCGTACGAGAGCGCAAGGTAGTCCACATCCCTGTCCGGCAGCCGGTCAAGGCTCGCAAGGAGACCAACCGTGAACTGCTGCACGCCCCCCGTGGAGCCGGTGCGCGATCTCGCGTCGATTGCCACTCGCAGCCCGTTGCCCTTCACGGCCTTCACGCCGACGCGGATGCGTCGCTGAGCATCTCCTCGAGGAAGGAGTCCAGGCCCACTCGCGGCGCCCAACCGAGTTCGATGCGCGCTCGCGAAGGGTCGGCCTCGATGACAAGCGGGTCGTTCACGCGCAGCAGTCCGCGATCGACGCGCACGGCCGCGACATCGGTCTCGCGGAAGCGAGCTCCCCATGCGCCGGGATCCTCCCCGGAGAAGTCCCAGGTGAGCTCAAATCCGCCTAGCTGAAAGGCTCGATCAATGAGCTCCCATACCGCATGGCTCTGCCCTGTTCCCAGGACGTAGTCACGGTAGGCGCTGGCTACGTCAGGTTCCGGTTCCGCACCCTTGACCTCGCCGCGGACGACAACCTGGCGCAGGATTCGGCACATGCCATCGACATAGTCGGGCGCAAAGCCCCAGTCGCGCCTGGCCTTGAGGTTGCCTGCGCTCAATGGCTCGGCAGAGGGAGGCGATGGATTGGCGCGCAGAGCGCGGACGTGGTCGGTGACCTTGCGGGTCAGGAAGTTGGGGCCACGCCGACGCGATTCGTGGTTGAACAGGATTCCGCACGCGATCCGGAGGCCGTACGCGCGCCGATAGGTGCCGCATAACAGGTGCGCTGCCGCCTTGGCCGAGGCATAAGGGCTCTGTGGCAGCAGCGGTGCATCCTCGCTGTGCGTTACCGCGCCCCCGGGCACCCAGCCGAACATCTCGCTGGACGATGCCTGGTACAGACGGGTGGAGGGGCAGAATCGCCGCACCGCCTCCAGCAGATTGGCGACCGCCACGGCATTCGTGAGCCACGCCAGGTAGGGGTCTGCGAAGGACCGTGACACGCTGCTCAGACCCGCGAGGTTGTAGAGCTCGGTCGGCTGCACCGAGGCGATGATCTCGGTCATCCTGGCATCGTCGAGGATGTCCGCTTCGAGGAAATCGACGGCATCTCCATCCCCCGTCCTGGTCGCCGGAGCGTCGGCCAGGCTGCGGACGATGGCGTGGACACGGAATCCCTCCGCGGCAAGTCGAGCCACCAGCAGCGCACCGTCCTGTCCGGAGGCTCCGGTGACCAGGGCGTTGGGTCGCTTCTGGCTGGCTGGCGTCATCTGTGGGAGCGGTTCACGCGGGGCTTTCGGCGGCAACCCGCCGCCTGCGGCCGAGCTGTCGCATCACCCGGGGAAGGTAGAGCGCGGTCGGGATCGCGGTGCACACGACGTACGCGAGAACCGTGCCCCAGATGATCCCCGCCACGCCGAAGAGGTTCGCGCCGGCGATGGAGGCGCCGAGGCTGACGACCGTCATGCTCAGGGCCGTCACGACCTGGAACCGCATGATGGTGGCACCGTTCAAGAGCATGGCCACGGCGTTGAAGCTGTTGCTCAGCACAGCCCACACGCCCATCCCGATCAGGAGCGGGAGGTCGGCGCCGATGTCGGTCCCCGTCCACGCCTTCAGGATCGATCGACCAAAGACGACCAGGATCAATGAGGAGAGGCCGCTCATCGAAGCGGCGAGCAGCACGCTCGTCCGCAGGGTGCGCGCGACCCACGCGCGGTCGCCCCGCGCGATCGACTCGCTGTAGGCGGGCCAGAGTGGCAGCAACCCCAGGTTCACCACGGTCGGCACGAGGAGAAAGAGGCGGAGTGTGACCGAGTAGTCCGTCGCGGCCATGGGGCCAAGAACCCGGGTCGCGACCACGACGTCGGCCTGATAGGCAATCGCCACCGCCAGCTGAAGGACGAAGAACAGGAAGCCGATTCGGGCCAGGCGGCCGCCCTCTCCTCGACTCGCCGCCGACCAGCGCGGCTGGAGATCAGGTCGCCGAACAACGAAGAGGGAGACCGAGTTCAGCGCGTTCGCGAGCACGGGCCCCCCGAGGAGCATCAGGACCACCCATGGGAGCCCCCCGTGCAGCTGGATGACCACAATCAGACCGACGAGCGCCATCACGCTTCCGATGGCATTCCAGGCACTGTTCACGAAGCCCTGCTGATAGGCGAGCTGCACGCGCTGCACGATGCCGAGTGGCAGGCTCACGAGCACGCAGAGCATGAACACGCCGACCGCGGCTGCGACCTCGCCCCTGCCGCCGGCGTCGGTGACATTCATGAACTGCGCCCACGGAACCCATCGATACAGGGCATACAGAGGCACGGCCAGGAGCACAGCGATCCCGCACAGCATGAAGAAGGCGCTCGAGATGCTACGGCGGACCCTGGTCTCATCGTCGTGCCCGGCGGCGTTCGCGACGAGGTTCATCAGGCCGTTGCCAAGCCCAAAGTCGGCGAATACCAGCATGCTGGTGAGAGCGGTGATCGTGACCGCCACGCCGTAGCGCTCGGCGCCGAGATAGCCCAGAGCGAGCGGGATGGAGATGAGCATCGCAACCAGCGAGACGGCGCGTGACGCGGCGCCGGTGACCGCCGTCAGCGCCGCACGGCGATAGCGCTCCTGCGACCGGCCCTCCTCGGTCGTGGTGTCGAACGGCGCCCTGCGCAGGTAACGGCCTGCGGCCAGCGCTCGCGTCGCAGCCGTCCTGAAGGTCGCGATCATCCCGCCGAGCTGGCGGCGCGCGTCACGGCCCCCGGTCGATGGGATTCGTACCAGTCGATCGTCTGGCGCAGCCCCTCTTCGAAGGAGGTCTTCGCGACGAATCCGAACGCCTCCCTCGCGCGCGACGTGTCGAGGGCGCGCCGGGGTTGCCCGTCCGGTCGCGCATCGTCCCAGCGGAGGAGGCCGCTGAAGCCTGTCAGGCGAGCAATCAGCTCAGCCAGCTCTCGAATGGTGATCTCGTGCCCAACGCCCAGGTTGACGGGCGCCGACTGGTCGTATCGCTCGGCGCCAAGCACGATTCCCTCTGCGGCATCCTCGACGAACAGGAATTCCCGCGATGCATTGCCGGTTCCCCAGACGTCGATCTCCGCTGCCCCTGCATCGCGGGCGTCGACGCATTTCTTGATCAGGGCCGGGATCACGTGCGAACTCGCGGGATTAAAGTTATCTCCAGGCCCATACAGGTTGACCGGGATCAGGTGGATCACGTTCATGCCGTACTGCTGCCGATAAGCCTGCCCCTGGACCAGCAGCATCTTCTTGGCAAGGCCGTAGGGCGCATTCGTCTCTTCCGGGTACCCATCCCAGAGCGCGTCTTCGTGGAAGGGAACCGGAGTGAATTTCGGATAGGAGCAGACGGTTCCGACGGTGACGAACTTGGCCACGGCCGCCAGGCGGGCCTCCTCGAGCAGTTGGATCCCCATGATCGCGTTCTCGTAGAAGAAGCGACCCGGGTTCTCCTGGTTTGCTCCGATCCCGCCCACCACCGCCGCCAGGTGGATGATCAGATCGGGCTGTCCATCGGCAAGGGCGCGTCTGATGCCTTCCAGGGTCCGGAGGTCGTAGTCCCGGCTGCGCGGGACAAAGATCTCCTGGGCGCCGGTCGTCCGAAGTCGCCCGACGACCGCCTTGCCCAGGAAGCCCCCGCCCCCGGTGACCATCACGCGGCGCTCCTGCCAGTTGATCATCGGCTGACGAGCACCGACGCGGGGTCCACGCCGGCCTCCTGCAGGTCAGCCTCGACCATGATCCTGACGAGCTGATCGAAGGACGTCGTCGGTCGCCAGCCAAGCAACCGGGCTGCCTTGCTGGCGTCACCGCACAACTCGTCCACCTCGGTGGGGCGCAGGTAGCGGGCGTCGATCACAACGTGGTCGTCCGCTTCCCGGCCAACAAGACGGAATGCCGTGTCGAGGAACTCCCGCACCGAGTGCGTCTCCCCGGTGGCAATCACAAAATCGTCGGGCTCGTCGTGCTGCAGCATGCGCCACATGGCCTCGACGTATTCGGGCGCATATCCCCAGTCGCGGCGGGCGTCGAGATTGCCGAGGTAGACCTTCTCCTGGCGCCCGGCCACGATGGCGGCGATGGCCCGAGTGATCTTCCGCGTGACGAATGTCGGCCCTCGCCGAGGCGATTCGTGATTGAACAGGATCCCGTTGGAGGCGAAGAGCCCATTGGCCTCCCGGTACTGAATCGTCATCCAGTGCGCGAAGACTTTCGAGACCGCGTACGGGCTGCGCGGATAGAAGGGCGTGGCTTCTGTCTGCGGACGCTCCTGGACCATGCCGAACATCTCGGAGCTGCCGGCCTGGTAGAAGCGGATCGGCCAATCGGCATACCGAATCGCCTCCAGCAAGCGGAGGGTCCCCATCCCCGCCGTGTCGGCCGTGAACTCGGGCATCTCGAAGCTGACCTTGACATGGCTCTGCGCCCCGAGGTTGTAGACCTCCTCGGGCTGGACCTGGTTGATGGTGGTGATCAGCGACGACGAGTCCGACAGATCGCCGTAATGGAGGTAGAGGGGGCGCTCCAGCGAATGGATGTCGCTGTAAAGGTGGTCGATGCGGCCCGTCGAGAACGAGCTCGATCGACGAATGAGGCCGTGAACCTCGTAGCCCTTCCCGAGGAGAAGCTCCGCCAGGTACGAGCCGTCCTGGCCGGTGATTCCGGTGATAAGTGCCTTCTTCAATGGTCTCCATCCAGCCCGCTGCCTGTGGCGGGGGGAAGTATAGGGGCACGCCCGGGAGGCGCCTGCCCGCTTCAAATGGGGCGGCCCGTGACCGCTTCGCCCATCGGATTGCCCTCGTTGGGCTGTGTACCGGGGCCCGTAGCGAACGCCCCCAGCACCAGGGCGAGCAGAACGCCAGTCGCCCCGACTTCGAAGAGATTGTTGAACATGCCCTGCGCGAGGAAGCCGCCAATGGCGAGGGCCGCGGCCACGAGAAGCGGATCACGCCGTTTCCACCCGCGCCACGCGTAACGCAAGGCGACCAGCGCAATCCCGATATTGATTGCCGCCGCTGCGAGGGCGCCGGCGACGCCCGTCTCCGCACCGGCGAGGAGAATGGTGTTGTGCGCCGAGTTCGTTGCCGTCCCGTACGGCGTCCGACTGTAGCGTTCGGGATCGGCCTTCAACACCGAATCCATATTTCCGAGCCCGATGCCGGCGATCGGGTAATCGAGCGTGATGTGCGCCGCCGCGTACCAGAGCGCCAGGCGGTCGTTGCCGTCGGAGAATCGGCCACCCACGACGTCAAGCGGGTCACCCGGGAGCCCGTGCCCGCCGGAACCCACCGCACACCCCAGCGACAGCATCACGAACAGGACGGCGATCGATGCTGCGGCCATGAACACGAGCATCACCACCTTCCGATAGACGAGGAGGAAGACGAGGGGCACGACAAGCCCCAGGAGGATCGATGACCTTGTAAAGGTCAGAACCAGGGCCACCACCTGCAGCACCGCGGCAACGGTCCACGCCCATCGCTGCCAGCCGGTTCGTGACATCGCCTGGCCGATGGTCATCGGGAGCGTGACCACGAACACCGCACCGAGATGGTTGGGCGAAAGACCCATCGTCCCGGCGATGCGGCCAGGACAGACGCCGTACAGGCTGGTGAGGCGGCGGGCCGCTTCGATGCCAACACCGCCCGGCAGCGGCACGGCAAAGGCAATGAGTCCGAAGGCAGCCTCGAATGTGCCCACGGATGCGATGGCGAGCGCGACGAAACGCCGACGCATCTCCTCGGGTATGGCCATTGCCGTGTAGCCGGCGATTCCAACCAGCAGGACCGGCCGCGCGACGGCCTTCGCAAGCATGCTGAGCGTTCCGGCAACCTCCCCGCCGTTGACCAGCGCCGAAAGCACCCGCGCCAGGATGGTGACGGCAACCGCCAGCAGGATGACCCGCAGGAGGGTGTCGGTCGTGATTCGAGGAACGGGCGATCGCCACGCGAGCATCGCGAGGCCCACGATCGGCAAGAGGTCGTCCAGCGAAAGGCCGGATATTAGGGGGACGTATGGGACGAAGGGGACCGCCGCTATGAGGGCGATTGGACCGGCGGGCTCCCAGCCAGCCCTTCGAGAGATCAACCGCGCAAGGAGGCCAGCCGCGACCAGCAGGACGATTGCGCCGCCGAGAAGTGCGATGCGATTCGCTAGGTCAGTGGGCATGACTAGTGGCCGCCGAGCGATTGGTACACGGTGAGCGTCCGCCTGGCAATTGCATCGATATCGTGCTCGAGGGCCTTCGCCATCCCCCGCTTTCTCAGCAACTCCCGGCGTGCCGGGTCCACCGCCGATGCTACCCCCAACGCGTCACGCAGGGCGGCCGTCAATGCGGCGACATTGCCCGGCTCCACGAGCCAGCCTGTCTCCCCATCCTCGACCAGTTCGCCGATCGCACCAGCCGCGGACGCGACGGTCATCGCCCCGGCTGCCATAGCCTCGAGCGCAGCCAGCCCCAGGCCCTCCGGGTGGATTGACGGCATGGCGATCACCGCCGCCTGGCGCATGCGCTGAGCCGCCTCGAGGTGCGGCAGCGGCCCGGTGAACTCAGCTCGAACGCCAGCCATCGCCGCGGCTTTCTCCAACCCGGCGCGCTCGGGTCCGCCTCCCACGAACCGAAGCCTAACCTGTGCGTCGCCCAGGTCCGCTGTGGCCTGCATCAGCTCATAGACGCCCTTTTGGGACGAGAGCCAGCCAACGTAGAGGATCTCCCTGGGGTAACGGCCGAGGTCGGGCCCCGAGAAGAGGCCGAGGTCAACCCCCGGCGAAAGGACGATGAGACGCGCCGGCTTGATGCCATAGCGCGACTCGAGCAGATCCCGAGTGAAGATGCTGTTCGCCACGACCAGCTGAGCGCGCTTGAGCAGCCACATGGCAATGGCGTGGTGACTCGATGAACGGAGGGCGAGCCCCATGACGTCGGTCCCGTGACAGTAGACGACGAGCGGTGCTCCGGCGAGGCGGGCTGCGAGGAGCCCGATGATCGCTGTCGGATACGCCACGTGAGCCTCCACCACCTGAGGACGGGCATGTCGCACTCGTGCGGCCAGCCCCGCCCAGACGGCTCGAACCGCGAGCGACAGATATTTTCGTACTTGTGCCCGATGGACGCGCACCCCGCTGATGGCGACCACCGCGACATCGGCTCCAGCTCGCCTCAGCGCGTCCGCGTGCGCGGCGACGAAGGTCCCGAAGGCAGGCTGCCGAGCATCCGGATACAGGTTTGAGACGATGAGCACACGCAACGCGGGCGGCCCTCAGCAGGGGGCTGTACGGGAAGGACGACAACTTGCCTCGCGCGGAGGAGGCGTCGTCCGTACGAATCGATCGAATGCCCCCTACTCTAACGCTGTGGCACCAGACCCGCAGCTCCCGAGCCCACTGCACAGCCGCGCGGCAGCGCTCTTTCCGTCCGCATCGATCCGTGGGCTGATGACGTTCGCCCCGCCCCGGGTAGCCGAGCTGATCGACCTGCTCGACGGGAATGCGGGGATCATGGTTGCGATCAATGCGGAGAAGATCGCCAGCGCCGATCCGGCCGTAGCGGATCTGAGCGCAAGGCACCTCGGCTATCCGGACGGCGTCGGTGCGGTCCTGGCCCTGCGACGGCGTGGCATCCAGGCAACCAGAATGCCCGGCGCCGGCCTGTGGCTCACCATCATCCAACGATACGCGGGACGGCGGTCCTTTCTCCTGGTGGGTGGGACCGAGGAGGTGATCCAGGTGGTGACCAAGCGGCTCGTGAGGCGATATCCGGGGATACGCCTGCGGTCGCGAAACGGTTACCTTTCGGAGGCCGATGTACAGGAGCTCGCGGCTGAGATCGGCGACTGGATGCCGGACTTCGTGTTCGTGGCCATCGGCTCGCCGCGCCAGGAGATCCTCATGGAGCGCCTCTTCTTGGTCCATCCCGCGGTGTACATGGGCCTCGGCGGAAGCTTCGACATCTATGCCGGCAGAAAGCCGAGAGCGCCCCGCTGGCTTCAGGGAATGGGACTGGAATGGGCCTATCGCTTTGTCCGCGAACCGGTGCGGCTTCGGCGCCTGCCCACATACCTGCGATTCGCCGCGCTGTTGGCAACGGGGAGGTGTTGATGCTCAACCGGCCTTCGGTGTGCGTCGTGGGGCTCGGCTACATCGGACTCCCGACCGCCGCGATGCTTGCGAACTCGGGCCACGCCGTGGTCGGAGTCGACATCAATGCCGATGTGGTCGATACCATCAACGGGGGACGAGTGCACATCGTCGAGCCGGACCTGGCGGCCCTCGTTGGCGACGTGGTTCGTTCCGGCAGCCTCAGCGCGAGCACCGAGCCGGTGGCTGCGGACGTGTTTCTCATCTGCGTGCCGACTCCCTTTGCGGGCGATGCGGGAACGCCGACCCCCGACATCAGCCATGTGCTCGCCGCCGCGCGGTCGATCGCACGGGTGCTGGTCGACGGCAACCTGGTGATCATCGAATCCACCTGCCCGGTGGGCACGACGGAATTGATTCGAGATGAACTGGCGGCCCAGGGGGTGCAGGTGGATCGGGTCCGTCTCGCGTACTGTCCCGAGCGCGTGCTGCCTGGCAGGATCCTGCACGAGCTCGTCTCCAACGACCGCATCGTCGGAGGGATCGATGAGGCGTCGTCTGCGGCTGCGGCAGCGTTCTACCGGACGTTTGTGAAAGGGTCTGTCCCCACCACCAGCAGCCGGACAGCAGAGATGGTGAAGCTGGTCGAGAACAGCTTCCGGGATGTGAACATCGCCTTCGCCAACGAGATCTCTGTCCTGTCCGAGCACCTGGCGATCGACCCGTGGGAGGTGATCCGCCTCGCCAACCGTCATCCGCGCGTCGACATCCTTCAACCAGGGCCGGGGGTTGGCGGTCACTGCATCGCGGTCGACCCGTGGTTCGTCGTCGCCAAGGATCCCGCTACCGCGCGCCTCGTGCGAACCGCCCGGGAAGTGAACGATGCGAAGACGGAGTGGGTGATCGCCCAGGTTCGCGCCACGGCGGCCGCGATCGGCGCCGGACTTCCTCGGCCGGTCCGCGTCGCCTGCCTGGGGCTGGCGTACAAGCCCGACGTCGATGACCTTCGCGAGTCTCCAGCGCTTCGAGTGGCACTGTCGCTGGCCGCGGCGGGGATCGAGGTGCTTGCCTGTGAACCGCACCTGACCGAGCATCCCCTGCTGAAGCTCTACCTGATGGAGGACGCCGTCTCGGAATCGGACCTGGTGGTGGCCCTGGTCCGCCACTCACAGTTCATCGGCCTGTCCTTCGGCGACAGACGCGTGCTCGACTACTGCGGGCTGACGGCTTCCGCCACCCCGGCGTGATGCCCAACGCAGATGGCAGTCATCGCGCCGCGGTCGTCATTGGCACGCGGCCAGAGGCGATCAAGCTGGCACCGGTGGTCAGCGAGCTCCGCAAGCGCGGCATCGAGACCACCATCATCGGCACTGGCCAGCACCGGGACCTCGTCGACCCAGTGCTCGAGCTGTTCGGGCTCGCGCTCGACCTTGATCTGCAGATCATGGAGGCGGAGTCCAGCCTCAACGCTGTCCTGAGCCGGGCCATCGAGCGCCTCGGGTCTGCGCTTGAGACGCTTCGCCCCGACGTGGTCGTCGTGCAGGGCGACACGAGCAGCGCCGTTGGCGGCGCGCTTGCCGCGTTCAACTCGCGCATCCCGGTCGCCCATGTCGAGGCGGGGCTCCGCTCGCACGACCTCGCCCTGCCGTTTCCGGAGGAGATGCATCGGCGCGTCATCAGCATCGTCACGCGCTGGCATTTCGCACCGACCGAGCACGCTGCCGCCGAGCTGGCAGCCGAGCGCGTTCCCGGCCAGGTCCTGGTGACGGGCAACACCGTTGTGGACGCCGTCAACTACATCCTGTCGGTGGCGACGACGCACCCTCACACCGTCGCGGCACCGGAAGGCCCGTACCTGCTGGCCACCGCCCACCGCCGCGAATCGTGGGGTGCGCCGATCCGCAATATCGCACTGGCATTGCGCGACGTGCTGGAGGAACATTCTGACCTCTCCGTCCTGTTCGCCACGCACCCCAACCCAAAGGCGCGCCACCCCGTCGAAGAAGTTCTCTCGGCGCAGCCGCGCGCCAGCGTCGTTGGGGCGATGGAGTACGACGAGTTCCTCGCGGTCCTGCGCGGTGCCGTTCTCGCCGTCACCGATTCCGGCGGCGTCCAGGAGGAGGGGCCTACGCTGGGTGTGCCGGTCCTCGTCACCCGCGAAGTGACCGAGCGGCCAGAGGGACTTGCTGCCGGCGCTGTGCGAATGGTCGGCACAGGTCGCGTGAACATTCGGCGGGTGGTCGGCCAGCTGCTCGACGACCCTGCGGAGCGGTTGCGCATGGCAACGGCCGGCCGCAGTGTCTACGGCGACGGGACAGCAGCCACGCGGATCGTTGACACCCTCGTCTCGGAACTCGGCGGATCCGTTTGATCTCAGAGGCCATACTCGCGTAGAGTGCTCGCCGTCGCACCGCCCCCGGACACGCGTGGGCACCCGTATCGAGGAGTTCGTCGAGCCAGATGATCCGGCGACACCTCATGCCACTCCGCGTCGCGCTCATGCTTGGCGACGGCGTGACCGCGGCATCGGTGTTCCTGCTCATCTCCTTCGTTCGGTTCGGTGACGGCGCCTGGACGACCTTCTGGTCTCGTACCGGCATCGACATTCGTGCCGCGGCGATCATGTTCGGGATCGGGTGGGTGATTGCCCTCTGGTATCACGGCCTCTATCGCCTTCGGGTCAGCTGGCAGCTGCGGACCGAGGCCAAGGACATTGCGCGCTCGACCTTGGCGGTCGCAGCCATCACGCTCGCGTCCCTGTTCCTGATGCACCAGGACGGCGTCAGCCGACTCCTGCTGCTGGCCCTCTTCATCACGCAGCCGTTGGTGACCTTCGCCGAGCGGGGGGTCCTCCGACTTGCGTTCAATCAGGTGCGCAAGCGCGGGTACAACACCCGCCGCATGCTCATCGTCGGGACCGGGCGTCTTGCCCAGGACTTCGCCGACCTGGTGGAGGCGCGACCGGGCCTGGGGATCCAGGTCATCGGCCACCTGTCGGTGCCGGGCGAGGTACAGCACCTGGCCACCCGGCCGATCCTGGGCACCATTGACGAGATCGAGGCGGTCTTCCACACGAACGTTGTCGACGAGGTTGCGGCTTGCCTGCCTCCCGAATCGGCCAGCTACCTCGAGCCGGTGGCCAGCCTGGCGGCCGATGAGGGCAAGACCGTTCGAATCCCGATCGATCCGCACGACGGCGCCATGCTCCACGCGCGCGCCGAGGAGTTCGAGGGGCTGCTCGTTCGATCGATGATCCACGACGGACATCGGGAAGCGGGCCTCGCCGTAAAGCGACTGATGGATATCGCGGGAGCGACGTTGGGACTGGTGATCCTCAGTCCGGTGCTGCTTGTCACTGCCCTCGCGATCCGGGCGCTGGATGGGCCACCGGTCCTCTTCCGGCAGACGCGCGTCGGGCTTCATGGACGGCCGTTCACCATCATCAAGTTCAGGACCATGGCGCCCGACGCCGAGGAGCGCCTGCACGAGGTGGCGCACCTCAACGAGCTGGAGGGTGCGGCCTTCAAGGCCTCGAACGACCCACGCATGAGCTCGGTTGGAGCGGTGCTGCGACGAACGAGCATCGATGAGCTGCCGCAATTGTGGAACGTGCTCAGGGGCGAGATGAGCCTGGTCGGCCCGAGGCCCCCACTGCCATCCGAGGTGGTGGATTACGACATCTGGCATCGTCGCCGGTTGAGCATGAAGCCGGGCATCACGGGCCTGTGGCAGGTCGAGTCGCGGCACGAGCCGAACTTCGACCGCTGGGTCGAGCTGGACCTCAGCTACATCGATCGCTGGACCCTGTGGCTCGACCTCAGCATCCTCTTGCGCACGATGCCGAGCGTGCTGATGGCTCGCGGGCGCTGATTCGCTAGAAGGCCTCCAGGTAGCGGTCGACCTCCCAGCTGCTGACCTGCTTGCGGTATTCGTCCCATTCCTCGGTCTTGGCCTCGAGGAATCGCTCGAAGACATGCTCCCCAAGCGCCTCGCCGATAACCGTGTCCTTCGACAGCTCGTCAAGCGCTTCGCGTAGGGTGCCAGGCAGCTGGCGAATCTTGCGGCTCTCGAGCTTCGCGGCATCGAAGTGGTAGAGGTTCTCCTCGACCGGATCGGGCGGCGAGAGCTTACGCGCCACGCCGTCGAGGCCGGCCGCGACCATGCAGGCGAAGGCCAGGTACGGGTTCGACGACGGATCGGGACAGCGCAGCTCGATGCGCGTGCTGTTGAGCTGGCCCTTGCTGATCTGCGGGATCCTGATCAGGGCCGAGCGGTTGATCCGCGCCCAGCCGATGTAGACCGGCGCCTCGTAGCCGGGAACGAGGCGCTTGTAGCTGTTCACCAGCGGCGCCAGGACGGCGATCATGCCCCGGGCGTGCTCAAGGGTGCCGGCGATGTAGCTGCGGGCGATGGCAGACAGGCCGTAAGAATCCGAGGCGTCGGCGAAGGCGTTCTTGCCCTTCTTGATGTCCCACAGGCTCTCGTGACAATGCATCCCTGACCCGTTGATGCCGAAGAACGGCTTCGGCATGAAGGTGGCGTACAACCCCTTCCGAGCAGCCACCGCCTTCAGCGTGGTCTTGAACGTCACCGCGTTGTCGGCGGTGCGCAGGGCATCGGCGTACTCGAAGTCGATCTCGTGCTGGCCGGTGGCGACCTCGTGGTGGGCCGTCTCGACCTTGATCCCGAACGCCTCGAGGTCGTTCATCATCTCCTTGCGGACCTCGGTCCCGAGGTCGCTGGAGAGGTCGAAGTAGCCAGCCGCGTCATGCGGCAGCGCCTCGACCGCGTCGTCGCTCCGCTTGAGAAGGAAGAACTCGAGCTCCGGCCCGGTGTTGAGGACATAGCCGAGCTTCTTCGCCTTCTCGAGCTGCCGGCGCAGGACCCAGCGCGGGTCGCCCGGGAAGGGCTCGCCATGAGGCGTGAAGACGTCGCAGATGACCCGCGCTGCGCCGGTCGGGCCGGGCTTGCCGTCGAGCCCGAAGCCCGGCTCCCAGGGGATCTCCGCAAAGGTGTCGAGGTCAGGCACGAGGAACATGTCGGACTCGGCGATCCGCGCGAAGCCCTCGATGCTGCTGCCGTCGAACCACTTGCCATGCTCGACCGCTTCCTCCAGCTGATGCATCGGCACCTGGACCGATTTCACCTGCCCCACGATGTCGGTGAACTGCAGGCTGACGAAGCGCAGGTTGCGGTCCTCGGCGAGCTTCAGGGCGGCGGCGAGCTGCTTGGTGGCCATCCACGGTCTCCTTGAGGTGGGGGAAGTGTCACCCCGAGCCTAGGCATGGTGCCTCACGACCGACAGTCGATCTGGAGCCTGCCAACCGCAAATCGTTGTGCAGTATGCACAAACGCGCCGGTCAGGCTCGCCGGCGGTCGGCGTCCGACAGGATCCGAAGCGCGTCCTCCGGTCGACGCGGGTCCAGGCCGCGTTCGGCGCGAGCCGTCCGCAGTCGGTAGAGCACAGTATTGCGGTGGACGCCCAGCGCCCGGGCGGCAGGTGCGATCCGGCCATTGCTGCGGGCGACTGCCAGGAGCGTGGC
>JACDEL010000019.1 GCA_013816405.1 Chloroflexota bacterium
CCGGCGCACGGCTGCGGGACGCGATCGATGCCATGGCCGGGCGCGTGGAGCGGGAGCAGCAGGTCAAGGTGGAGGCGATCGTCGTCGGCGACGCCGACCTCGTCGAGCATGCCCGCGCCCTCGTCTCGGCGCTCGGTGAGGCAACGCTCAATGCCGCGAGGCACTCGGGCTCGACGGAGGTATCGGTCTATGTGGAGGTCGAGGAAGACGCGATCAGCGCGTATGTGCGCGACCACGGGACCGGGTTCGACCCCGAAGCGGTTGCCACCGACCGGCGAGGGATCGCCGATTCGATCGTCGGCCGCATGGAGCGCCACGGTGGGACGGCCCAGGTGAACAGCCACCCCGGCGCCGGGACCGAGGTCGTGATGCGCCTTCCCAGGAAGCCGGCATGACCGCCCCCACTCGCGCCGCGGCGGGCGTCACCGTCTTCGTCGTCGACGACCACGAGCTCTTCCGCTCCGGCGTGCGTTCGGAGCTGAGCCGCACCTGCCGGATCGTCGGCGACGCCGGGACCGTTGAGGAGGCCGTTGCGGGGATCGTGCGGGCCGATCCCGACGTGGTGCTGCTCGACGTCCACATGCCGGCCGGAGGGGGTCGCGGAGTGATCGAGGGGGTTCGCTTGCAGGGCTCGAAGGCTCAGTTCCTGGCGCTTTCCGTTTCAGATGCAGCCGAGGATGTAATCGGCATCATCCGGGCTGGCGCCCGCGGCTACGTCACCAAGTCGATCTCGGCAGATGAGCTGGTTGCCGCCGTGCACCGCGTCCACGACGGGGACGTCGTCTTTTCGCCGCGCCTGGCGGGCTTCGTGCTTGATGCGTTCGCGGGCGAGTCTGATCAGCCGATCGACCCCGAGCTCGACCTCCTCACCGCCCGCGAGCGCGAGACCCTGCGCTTCATCGCGCGCGGCTACACCTACAAGGAGGTCGCATCCGAGCTGCACATCTCGGTCAAGACCGTTGAGACGCATGTCTCAGCCGTCCTGCGCAAGCTCCAGCTCTCGAACCGATACGAGCTGACTCGCTGGGCCTCCGACCGCCGCCTGGTCTAGGTCCCTACCTTCTCCGTCGAGCGGTCGAGCGCGCGTCGCATCACCAGGCCGGTCGTGATGAGGGCGTACAGGCCGGAGAGGCCGACCCAGATCGCCAGCGGCCAGCTCTCGGCGGCGATTCCGTCCGAAAGCCCGGGGAGGTTGCCGGCCACGATGAGCGCAAAAGCGACGAATCCGAACACGACCGCCGCCAGGGGCCAGCCGATCAGCTGCCTCGGGACGAGGAATGCGCCGAAGGCCGCGACCGCGAGGCCGATGAGCATGGCGAACAGCCCGGCCATGAGACCGACAAGCTCCGGCTCCGTGATCCCGAACCGCGAGATCTCCCATTGCTGGAGGACGACGTTCAGGATGGCGGAAAGCCCGATCCCGATCGCCAGGATGCCGATGCCGAGGGGGCGCGGCATGAGCCACGAGCCGAACGATAGGCGGGCGGCGACCAGCACGCCGAGCGCCGACAGGACTCCCCAGACCAGCGACCACGCGCCCATCTGGGCGAGGCGTGGCGCATCCCACACCAGCTGGATGCCGACGAGGAACGGCAGGACCGCGAAGAGCGACGCGACGAAACCGGTGAACGAGAGGGCAGCCCAGGTCAGGCTGCGACCCGGGGAGAGCGTCATGCGCCCTGGAAGAAGTCGTTGATGGCCGCGGTGTCGTCCGAGAACGCCCAGCGCTTGGTGATCTTCCCATCCTTCATGTGATAGATCTCGGCGACCTTGTAGTCAAAGGTCCGCCCATCCTTCGTTGCGTGTGCGTTCGCCAATACGACCGTGTGATCGTCGTTTGCGATCACGTCGTGAGCGTCTCCAGTAATTTCGTAGGGCGGAGGCGTGTCGCCACCCATCCCGAATCGTGCGGCCAGAGCCTCCTTGCCAATGATCGGCTCGGCGCGGCCAATCTCGTGCCATTCGATGTCGTCGGCGACCATGTCGGCCATGCCTTGGACATCACCGCTGTTGAAGCTCTCCGTCATCTTGCGAACCAGGGTGGCATTGGGGTGGTCGGTCACGGGGACTCCTCCTGTGGGGAACGTGGACCGAGATCATAGTCGCCCGCCCCCAGAGCCGCGGCCGCCGCTGACAGTCCCAGACGAAGGGGCTGGATGAGACCGAGTCTCGTCTCGTGCTAGTATCGGGGCATGGATCGAGCATCGCTGGCCGCAGGAGATCGGCTCGTCGCGGCAGGCGAGCGGGTCACCCGTCAGCGCCTCCAGGTTGCGAACGTGCTGGCCGCCGCCGGCCGTCAGCTGACCGCCGACCAGGTCTACGGCAGCCTTCGGCGGCAGGTGCCGAGCATCGGGCGTGCGACCGTCTTCCGTTCGCTTGAGACGCTCGTGGATGCCGGCCTCGCACGCCGCCTGGAGCTCGACGGACACGTCTACGCCTATGTCGCGTGCCTGCCGCAGCACCACCATCATCTCGCCTGCACGAACTGCGGCCGCGTGGAGGAGATCGACGAGGCCTACGTCCGCCCCATCGCAGACCGCCTGGAGCGTGACATGGGCTTCCAGGTTGACGACGCGCGTCTCGACTTCTACGGTCGGTGCGCCACCTGCCGGACGGAGGAGTCGCCCGCGTCATGAGGAACCTCCTGGCCGCCGGCCTGCTCGCCCTTGCCCTCGTAGCCTGTTCGGGCCGCCCTTCCTCGTCCCCCTCATCCGCGCTTAGGGTGGTCACCACGACGACCGTCTTCGCGGACATCGTCCAGAAGGTCGGGGGGAGCCGCGTGGTCGCGACGTCGATCATCCCGCCGGGGGTCGGGCCCGAGGATTACGAACCGAAGCCCGATGATGCGGTCAAGCTGGCCGATGCCCAGCTGGTTGTCTCCAACGGGGTGGGCCTCGACAACTTCCTCGACCACCTTCTCGCCTCCGGCACCGGCGGCGAGACGCAGCGACTGGTGCTCGGCGATGGCATCCCGACCATCACCGTCGACGGCGAACCGAACCCGCACTTCTGGCTCGACCCGATGCTCGTTAAGCAGTTCTACCTGCCTGCGATCGTAACCAGCCTCTCGGCGATCGAGCCAGGCGGCCAGGCCCTCTACCAGGCAAACGCCGATGACTACGCCGCCCAGCTCGACACGCTCGACGCGGAGCTGAAGGCCAGGATCGATGAGATCCCCGCCGCCAACCGCAGGCTCGTGACATTCCACGATGCGTTCCCGTACTTCGCAAGGCACTTCGGCTTCGAGCTCATCGGCGTCATCCTCGCAAACGTCGGCCAGGATCCATCGGCTGCCGAGCTCGCGGCCCTCGTCGACAAGGTGAAGGCTGCGCACGTGAACGCGGTCTTCTCCGAGGCGCAGTTCAGTCCGCGGCTCTCGGAGACGCTCGCCTCGGAGGCGGGGATCACGCACGTGGTGACGACGCTCTACAACGACGCCCTCGGACCGCCTCCCGCGGACACCTACCTCGGCCTCATGCGATGGAACGTCGGTCAGATCGTTCCGGCATTGAAATGAGCTCGGGCAGGTGACCCCATCAGTGACAAGCGCGCCGCCGCCTAGGCGTGCTGCCGCGCCGGCTGGCCCGATCGCGGTCGCCGTCGAAGGGGTGACGGTCGGCTACGATCACCGTCCGGCACTGACCGATGTCTCCCTCAGCGTCACCGCGGGATCGCTGCTGGCGGTGATCGGGCCAAACGGGGCCGGCAAGAGCACCCTGCTCAAGCTCATCGCGGGAATCATCAAGCCGTGGACCGGCCGGCTGACCGTCCTGGGCGGACCGCCCGGCTCGAGCGCCGGCAGGATCGCCTACCTGCCACAGGCGGAGGCCGTCGACTGGGAGTTCCCGGTCACCGTCGCCGAGGTGGTGATGATGGGCCGATACGGACGCCTCGGCTTCCTGCGCGAACCGCGACGGCGCGACCGCGAAGTGGTCGGCCAGGCGCTCGACAAGGTCGGGATGGGCGAGGCGACCGATCGGCAGATCGGCGCCCTCTCGGGCGGCCAGCGCCGTCGCGTCTTCCTGGCTCGCGCCATCGCCGCCGAGCCGGACCTCTACCTGCTGGACGAGCCGGTGACAGGCGTCGACGCCACGACCCAGGAGGACCTGATGGACGTCCTGGAGGGCGAGGCTCGGGCGGGCAAGACCGTGATCGCCACCACGCACGACCTCATCTGCGCCGCGCAGCGCTTCCACCAGGCAGCCTTCATCAATGGCCGGCTCGTTGCCGCGGGGCCTGCGAACCTGGTGCTCGATCAGCAGCTGCTGGCCGAGACGTACGGTGGCCACGTCCTGGTCCTGCCGGGAGACGGCGGCAGGGTCATCATCGATGACGCCCACCACCACGACCAGGCTCCCTCGGGGGAGCACCACTATCACGAGGACTCGCGCTGATGGACCCCGTCAGCTTCATCACCGACCCGCTGGCCTACGGTTTCATGCAGCGCGGCCTGGTCGCATCGGTCCTGGTCGGCATCGTCTGCGCGGTGATGGGCACCTTCGTCGTCCTGAAGGGCCTCGCCTTCATCGGTGATGCCGTCAGCCACGCCACGTTCCCCGGGCTAGTCATTGCCTACATCGTCGGTGCGCCGCTGTACATCGGCGGAGCGATTGCCGCCGTCGCGACCGCACTCGCCATCGGCCTGGTCTCACGCCGGGGAAGGCTGCGCTTCGACACCTCGGTGGGGGTGCTTTTCGCCGGAACCTTCGCCTTCGGCGTCCTCCTCTTCAGCACCATCAAGAACTACGTCGCCGACCTGCTCGGCTACCTGCTCGGCAACGTGCTCGGGATCAGAACGGCTGACCTGATCCAGCTCGCCATCCTTGGCGCGATCGTGCTTGCGGTCGTCCTCCTCATCCGCAAGGAGCTGCTGTTCGCGACCTTCGATCCGCTCGGCGCGGCGGCATCGGGGCTGCCGGTGGCGTTTCTGGAGTACCTGCTGCTGGCGCTCCTTGGGGTGACCATCGTGGTGAGCATCCAGGCGGTCGGGATCATCATGGTCGTGGCGATGCTGGTCACGCCATCGGCCACCGCCCAGCTGATCGTCGTCCGCTTCGGGCGAATGATGCTGATCGCCGTCGTGATCGCGGCGCTTTCCGCGGTCAGCGGGCTCTACCTCAGCTTCTACCTCAACCTCGCCTCGGGGGCCTCGATCGTCCTGATCGAGACGATCTTCTTCCTCGTGGCCCTGGTCCTGGGACCGAGGACGGGGCTCCTCTCGCGCGCCCCGAGGGCCATCGGCCAGGGCGCGTCCTGATCACCGCCTAGGCCGGTTCGACAGGCTCGTCCACAATAGGCTCTTCGACGCCCGCCTCTTCCCCGCCAGGATCGTCGCTGGTTGGCTCAGGCGCCGCTGGCTCATGGGCCCGTGGCTCGGGTGCCCGATCGGCAGCCTCGCGGGCCTTCAGCTCGGCGAGCAGGGCCTCACGGCGAGCTTCGGCCTGTGCATGCGCATCGGCCTCTTCGCGTTCCTGCTCGCCCCTGCGTCTCATCTCGAGCGGAGTCTACGCCCGAGGCGCGGCCTCAGTAGCCCGGCGCGTTGTTGGGGCTCGCTGACGAAGTGGCGGCCTGACTGGCCGACGATTCGTCGACCGGCGCGATGAACCACTTGCCACCGATCCCCTCGCCGTTCGCATCGCCCGCGGCCTTATCGCCGCTGTAGTAGTAGAGCGGCTGTCCGCCGTGGGTGATCTGCTTGCTGCCGTCATCGCGGGTCGTGGTCGCAAATGAGCCGCTGACGCCGTCACCGGCGTTCACCGACGAGCCATCGCCCAGGAATGGCGGCCACGGGTCGACACAGCCCGCGTTGCAGGTGCTGGTGCCGTCGGTATCGGCCTTGAAGATGTAGAGCGTCATGCCGCCAGCTCCCGCAAGTGCGTCACCGGCGTCGGTATGCGAGACCGTGACGTCGATGCCAGCGGAGCTCGGCCCGGCGCTTCCCGCGCCCGTTCGGGGAGTGCATGCAGCGAGCAGCAGCAGGCCGACGGCGGTGATTGTGGCGAGGCGCATCGGTTCTTCTCCTGGCGCAGATTGAGTGACGAAGTTGCCCTCTTTTCAAGGTACGCTCGGCGTTACACCCCGGGGGTCGTCCGCCAAGTGGCCTACGGTACTTTCCCGTCATCGACATGGCCTGCGAGCTGGCTACGCTCGTCCAATGCCAGTCTTTGAAAACGGATGGATCTGCCGCGAGTGCTGGTCCGCGAACCGAGAGCAGGATTCGCGCTGCTATCGCTGCCACGCGGTGCCCAAGCGCCGGGAGACGCCGGCGGCCTCGACCTTCTCGACGCCGGATGGGATGCCCAAGGAAGAGCGGAAGAAGGTAACCAGCCTGACCGGGACCCCGGCGGCGGCGAGGGTCGAGCCGATCCCCCCCGAGCCGGCTGTGCCGATCGCCCCCCGCGCGCCGCGTCGGCCCATCTTCATGCCGAAGCTCCGCGCCGCGAATGCGGCCGTTGCTCATGGGATCAGCCAGGCGAGGTGGCTCTTCCGAGTCGTCATGAACGCCCCGGGCGCAGGCATCACCAGGCTGACGACCAGCGTCCGGAGCGGGACCAAGCGCGTCAGTGGTGCGGCTCGGGGCGCTGCTTCGCACAAGCGCGCCTGGCTGAGCGCGGCATGGATCATCTCCGCGTTCAGCTGCGCGCTGCTCTTCTCAGTAGCGCTCCGAGCTCCGCTAGCGGCGAGTCTGCTGGTGGTGGCCAGCGTGGCGATCTTCAGCGGGTTGACGTCAGCGATCACGACCGACATTTCGGAGCGCCAGGGTCGATCCACGGACAAGGTCCCGCCGCTCCTCCAGGAGCTCGACGAGGTCTAGTAGGCGTCTCGGGCTCGCTGCCAACATCCATGACACCCGCCGGGCATGTGCCGGGCGGGTGTTTCCGATGGTCGCGACACCTGTCCGCCGATCAGTTGACGGTGAAGTCGATGACCATCCCCTGCGACACGTGGCCCAGGATGTTGCAGATGATCGCGTAGTGCCCTGCGGCCAGCGTCGCGCTGAAGGTCCCTGACTTGCCAGCGGCTGTCTCCGGCACTTCGCCGACGGGGCTGAAGTCGTCCTCGACCACCACGCCATCGACGAGGGGCAGGTCCTTGGCCAGGGTATCGGTCTTCAGGATGACGAACTCATGGTCCATGGTGCCAGCGTTGGTGACGTTGAAGGTTACCGGCCCTGCGGGCGCCGAGCTGGCGCTCAGCGCAATTGCGAACTCGGTGAGCGTCGCGGTGATCGTCGTCCCGGCCGGCGACGCGGTCGTGGCGGACGACGACGGCGCCGCGCCTGATGGCGATGCAGTTGCGCCGGGTGATGACGCAGTCGAGCCGCACGCTGCCAAGACGACAGCGAGCCCGATGACCGCGATCAAGGGGGCGTGGTTGATTTTCACGGGGGTTTGCCTCAGCTAACGGATGGCGTGGACCGCAAGGTGCGCCACGTGTGCATGCACCTTCGTCGTGGAGCCATGGCAGACGGATGGGCCAAACGGCACCTTTACGGGGGCCAAGAGGCGGTCCAAACCTTGACAGAAATGGTTGCCGGTGCAACTACGTGTGTAGATAGTTGAGGAATCAATCACATGACCAGAGTCATGCAACCCATTCGTCTTCTCGGAATCGCGGGCAGCCTGCGCAGCGCCTCGTTCAACCGAGCGCTGCTGCGCGCCGCCGTCGAAATGGCGCCGTCGGGCGTCCAGATCACGACGTTCGACGAGCTCGCCGCGCTGCCCTTCTACGACGGCGACGTCGAGGCGGCCGGTGACCCGATCCCCGCTCGGTCGTTTCGTGCGGCAATCGACAGCGCCGACGGCGTCCTGATCACCACTCCCGAGTACAACGACGGCACCAGCGCCGTCCTCAAGAACGCGATCGACTGGGCCTCGCGCCCGCCTCAGCGGACGCTGGCCGGCAAGGTGGTGGCGGTGATGGGCGCGTCCGTGACCCCGAGTGGAGCCCGCGGTGGAATCGAATCGGTCAAGCGCGCAGTGCGCCGCGCCGGCTCCGAAGTGCTCGACGAGCAGGTGGCCATTCCATCGGTCGCCGATGCCTTCGACGCCGACCTGCAGCTCACCGATCCGCTGATTCGCGCTGAGGTGGCAGGCCTGGTGGCCACGCTGGCTGCGCGGGCTCGCGCCGCATCCGAGGAGAAGCTCGCGGCCTAACGGGCTGCGAGGCGCTCCAGGGCGCCGAGCGGCAGCCAGGTCCAGTCCGGCCGGTTGTTCGCCTCGTACACCACTTCGTAGCACGCCTTCTCGAGCTCGAAGGCGGCAAGCAACGGCGCCTGATCTGGCCTGAGCCCGCCATATCCTTCCAGCAGGGCGGCTCGGGCCGCCCCAAGCCACTGGCTGCGCCCACCCGACGATGGGTCCCGGCCGACCGTGGCATGCGCCGCGTAATCGAGCGACCGCAGCATGCCGGCCAGGTCGCGCAACGGAGACGCCGATGCCCGACGCTCGGCGAGCGTTCGCGCCGGCTCGCCCTCGAAGTCGATGACAACGAACGCATCGTCGGTTCGGAGCAGCTGGCCCAGGTGGTAGTCGCCATGGATTCGGCTCACGCGAACCGCACCTGATTGCTGAATCGCGGCGAGGCCGGCCGTGATCCTGGGGACGAGATTCGCCAGGCGGGGCCGCAACGCGTCGTCGAGCACATCCACAGCGTCCCTCAGCTGCCTCTTGGCTCCAGTACTCCATTCGGAGAGCTCCTCCTGCGTCGCGAGCCGGGATGGGAAGCCCGGCGTCACGGGACGGGAAGCCAGTGCCTCGTGCATCGCGGCCGTGAGGCGGCCGATCTGCTCGACCCCTCGAAGCGCCTCTGCCGGCCCTTCCGGCTCCACTGAAAGGCGGTCGAGGACCCAGCTCCACGCGTCACCCGCCGACGGTACGAGCTGCTGGAGCATTGCGGCCGAATGCTGCTCGCCGTCAAGGAGATAGATGGCCGATCCCGCCAGCAGCGGCGCCTCACGGAAGCCGACTTCGGTCAGGAACGCGTTCACCTCGACCTCGGGGTTGGTCCCTGGCTCCACCAGCCGGTACAGCTTCAGCATCAGCGACTCGCCCAGCGCCACCGACGTGTTCGACTGCTGCACCTCCAGCCGGCGTTCGGCCGCTGACGCCAGCGCCGCAGCCCCACCCGGGAGCAGCTCCGACCCCGCATTGGTTGGCGAGAATTGCCACTGGCCGCGAGCACCGGCGAGTTCGCCCCCGCCGAGCATCAAACCGGCGATTGCGCTCCACACCCCGTCGCCGTCCCGCGGCTCCGAGAACAGGTCACCCACGAGCACCACCGGCACGAGATAGCGCGCACGGGCACCCACGGCATCGGTCGCCTCGAGCACGACCAGCCAGCCGGCGGATTCGTCGATCTGCGAAGCATCGAGCAGCTCGACGCGCGTCAGCGTCCGGCTCTTGCCTCGATACCAGCGCTGCGCCGCAACCCACTCGGGAGTGAACGCCGACGCCAGGCGCTGGAGCCGATGATCAGGCGTCGGCCTGGGAGCCATCGGTCAGCAGGAACCAGTAGAACCCGTGGGGGGCAAAGGTCAACAGGTATGGCAGCTCACCGATTGGCGGGAAGCGGACGTGACCGATCATCTCGAGCGGCACCATGCCGTCGAAGGCGCGCAGGTCGAGCTCGACGTACTGCACGAAGCGCGACAGGTTGGCGACGCACAGGATGGTGATCCCCTCGTGCTCGCGCAGGTAGGCGAGCACCCGCGTGTTCGCGGGGTCGAGGAACTTGAGCGACCCACGCCCGAAGGCCGGGTAATTGCCTCGCACGCGCAGGATGCGGCGCATCCAGTGCAGCAGTGAGCCGGGAATACGCTCCTGCGCCTCGACGTTGACCGCCTGGTACCCGTACACCGGATCGACGATCACCGGCGAGTAGAGCGCGGCCGCATCGGCGCCCGAGAAGCCTGCATTGCGGTCGGGCGTCCATTGCATCGGCGTCCGAACGCCGTTGCGGTCCCCCAGGTAGACGTTGTCGCCCATCCCGATCTCGTCGCCGTAATAGATGACCGGGGTCCCCGGCATCGACAGCAGCAGGCCGTTGAGCAGCTCCAGCCGGCCGCGGCTGTTCTCGACGAGGGGCGCGAGCCTGCGCCGAATCCCCATGTTGATGCGGGCACGGAGATCGGCCGCGTACTCCTTCCACATGTAGTCGCGCTCGTCGGCGCTGACCATCTCGAGCGTCAGCTCGTCGTGATTGCGCAGGAAGAGAGCCCACTGAGCGGTGTCCGGGATCGCTGGCGTGCGCTCCATGATGTCGACGATTGGGGAGCGGTCCTCCTTGCGCAGGGCGATCCAGATGCGCGGCATCAGCGGGAAGTGAAACGCCATGTGGCACTCGTCACCGTCGCCGAAGTAGGGACGCACGTCGTCAGGCCACTGGTTCGCCTCCGCCAGCAGCATTCGACCGGGGTGCTTCGCGTCCATTGCCGCGCGGAGCCTTTTCAGCACCGCGTGGGTCTCCGGCAGGTTCTCGCCGTTGGTCCCCTCGCGCTCCACCAGGTAGGGGACCGCGTCGAGCCGCAGCCCATCCACGCCCATCTCCAGCCAGAAGCGCATCGCCCGGACCACGGCGCGCAGCACGGCGGGCGTGTCGAAGTTCAGATCGGGCTGGTGGCTGAAGAAGCGATGCCAGTAGTACTCCTGGCGCCCGTTGTCCCAGGCCCAGTTGCTTGTCTCGGTGTCGTTGAAGATGATCCGGGCGTCCGCGAACTTCTTGTCATCCTTCGACCAGACGTACCAGTCCTGGCGCGGATTGGTGCGCGACGCGCGCGACTCGACGAACCACGGATGCTGGTCGCTGGTGTGGTTGATGACCAGCTCGGTGATGACCCGCAGGCCACGCTTGTGCGCGGCCCGAACGAAGGCGCGGAAGTCGGTGCGGGTGCCGTACGGCGGGTGGACGTTGGTGTAGTCCGCGATGTCATACCCGTCGTCGCGCATCGGCGAGGGGTAGAACGGCATCAGCCAGATGGCGGTGACGCCCAGGGCGGCGATGTAGTCGAGCTTGCTGGTAAGGCCGATGAAGTCGCCGATGCCGTCTCCCGACGAGTCGGCGAAGGCCTTCACGTGCAGCTGGTAAATGACCGCGTCCTTGTACCAGAGCGGGTCGCTGCCCAGCGGCGCGGACGCGGATCTGCGGGTCACGCCAGAGAGGGTACCCGACAGGGCCGAGGGTCTAGCCCTTGACCGAGCCTCCCACGATGCCGCGCACGAAGAAGCGCTGCAGGCCGAAGAAGACGATCAGCGGCAGCGCCATCGAGATGAAGGCCGCTGCTCCGAGGAACTCCGTTCCTGCGCCCTGCGACGTCACCAGCCCGGCGATGCTGACCGTCAACGGCAGGTTGTCCGGATTTACGATGCTGATGTAGATGAGCGCCACCAGCAGGTCGTTCCAGACGAACAGGAACTGGAAGATCGCCAGCGCGGCGATAGCCGGCACGCTCATCGGCAGGGCAAGGCGGAAGAAGCTGGTGACCGAGCTGGCTCCGTCGATCGCCGCCGACTCGAACACCTCGCGCGGCAGTGAGCCCATGAAGTTCCGCAACAGGTAGATCGCGAACGGCAGCCCATAGGCCGTGTGCGCCAGCCAGACCGCCAGGAAGGTCCCCGCGATCCCCCAGCTTGCGAACAGGCTGAGGACCGGAATCAGGGTCGCCTGCAACGGGACGACGAGCAGCCCCACGACCACCACGAACAGGATGTTGCGGCCGGGGAACTCCATCCAGCTGAAGGCGTACGCGGCAAAGGCGGCCACGAAGATCGGGATCACCGTGGCAGGGATGCTGATGAAGAGGCTGTTGAGGAAGTTGGTGCCGATGTTGCTCTGGCCCAGGACGTGCGCGTAGTTCTCGAAGGTGAAGTTGTATGGCGGGAAGAGCGCCGACCACCAGCCCGTGCCGAATGCCTCCGTCGCGGGACGGAAGGAGTTGACGAAGAGCCCGAAGGTTGGGATCGCCCAGATGACCATCAGCACGATCAGCGCGGTGTGCAGGCCGATGTGCTGTCGCGCGAACCATCCCTGCTCCGGTCCGGCCTGGTCCAGCCCTGGGCTGGTGGCGGTCATCGAACCGCCTCCTGTGCCCGGAAGCGACCGATGTTGAAGAACATGATCGGGATGATCGCGAGCAGAAGCACGACGGCGATCGCGCTGGCCCGGCCGTACTGGCCGAACTTGAACATCTCGGCATACATCTCGTTGGCGATCACGTTGGTATTCAGGTTCCCGCTCGTCATCGTGAAGACGACGTCAAAGGCCTTCAGGGCCGTGATGATCATGGTGGTCGACACGACCACGAGTGTGGGCACCAGCAGGGGAAAGACGATGCCGCGGAACACCTGCCATTCCGTGGCGCCATCCATGCGTGCCGCTTCCATCAGCTCGGGGTTGATCCCCTTGAGTGCGGCCGAGATGATGACCATCGCGAAGCCGGTCCACATCCAGGCCATGACGATGATCAGCATGAAGGTGTTGACGCTGAAGTCCTCGATCTGCAGCCAGGGGATCGGACCCAGCCCGGCCACACCGACCGCCGCGTTGAGCGTCCCGGTCTGGACGGCTCCCGGTGGCTTGTACTGGTACATGTACAGCCAGATCACGCCGGCGGCGACCATGCTGATGGCGAGCGGCACGAAGATCACGCTCTTGGCGAACGATTCGTACTTCACCTTGTCGACGAGGACGGCCACGAGCAGCCCGAAGCCCACCACGAAGAGGGTCAGGAAGATCAGCCACAGCAGGTTGTTCTTGAGGGCCGACAGGGCGTCCGCGCTGCCGAAGAACCAGAAAAAGTTGTCCAGCCCGACGAAGGTCTTGCCGAGGCTATCCTGGAAGCTGCGAAGGATCGTGCCGATCATCGGATAGACGAGGAACAGCGCGAGGAAGGCGAGGGCGGGAGCCAGCCATAGCCACGGCCGGATAGCCGGCCGCCGGCGCTCGGGCAGGATGCGCAGCACCTGCTCCGTGGCCCAGATGTAGCCGATCAGGACTCCAGGCACGCCAACGACCACGATGGCCGCAGTGATCAGCTTGTCGGTCATGCTCCTCCTCGGAGATCAGGAGGTCCGTTGCGGACCGAGACGCGGCACGCGCCGCGCCTCGGTCCTTGGCAGGTCAGGTCCCGCTACGCCGCGGGCTTGTAGGCGTCGTCGGCGACCGTCTGCAAGGCCTTCAGGGCCTCATCGACTGTCTCCGAGCCCGAGGTCAGGCTGACCAGGTGCGACCAGAAGGCCGCATTCATCGCGCTCGGCATCAGGTCCGACGCATCGAACACGAACTGCTCCGCGTTCGCGACCGCTGCCCCGGCGTTCTTGCTGAAGTCGTCTGGGTAGGAGGTCGCATTCTTGTTCGCTGACAGCGCGCCGCCGGCCTTGACCCAGATGTCCTGGGCCTTGGCGGTCACCAGGTACTTCATCAGCGACTTGGCCGCATCGGTGGCGTGGAACATGCCGAACAGGTCACCCGCGCCCTCGACCGCCTTCGTGTAGTCCGGGTTGATGGCCGGGAACGGGAAGGCGTTGAAGTCGGTACCTGCCTTGAGGTCGGCGAACTTGCCGAGGCCACTCATGAAGTTGGCCTGCTCGAAGAACTCGCAGCCGGGAGGGCTCTTGAAGAGCGGATCCCCAGCCAGCTCGAACTTCGTCGCGACGGCATTGGTACCGCCGCCGTAGGTGTTCTTGACGACGTCCATGTACAGGTCAAAGGCGGCCTTGATCTTGGGGTCGGTCCACTTGACCTTGCCCGCCCACCAGTCGTTGTACACCTCCGGGCCTGACTGGCGAAGCAGGATGTTCTCGATCCAGTCAGTCGCTGGCCAGCCTGACGCGTCGCCCGACTCGATGCCAACGCACCACAGTGAATCTGCGTCGCCCATGTTGGCCTGGCCCTGGGAGATGAGCTCGTCCCATGTCGCCGGTGGGCTCGCCGAGTAGTCGTGGCTCGCCGTGTTGTAGTAGATCAGACCCTTCAGGGCGGCCTTGATGAAGATGCCGTAGGTCTTGCCGTCCGACTTGCCCAGGTCCACGAGGGCGGGCGAAGTCTCGTCGGTGTAGGTCCCGATGTCGAGGACCTCGTCGAGCGGCTGCAGCGCGCCGGCCTTGGCGTATTCGGCCATCTGCCCGGGGCCTGGGAGTCCGGCGAGGTCCGGCAGCACGCCGGTCGGGATGCCGGCCGCCAGGATGTCGTTGATCGAGCGCGTGCCCTGGTACTTCACCTTGTTGCCCGTATCGGTCTCCCACGGCTTGACCATGGCAAGGAAGGCGTCCTGCTCAGCATCGGTCCATGTGCCGATGACGGTTACGGTCTTTGGATCTGCTCCGCTCGGAGTCGAGGTGCCGCACGCCGCCATCACGAGAGCGATGACCACGAGCGGCAAGAACCAACGGAATCGTCGCGCCATGAGATCCTCCATTACGAAGCCACCAATGGGTGGCATTGCTCGTGGCTGGTCGTCAACTGACCAGGGCCTTTTCCGTTTCCGGATCGAAGACGAAGAGCCGATCGAGCGGCACGGCCAGCTCGACGTTGTCGCCCGCCTTGACCTTCCGGTCGGATGGCAGGAGGGCCACGATGTCGTTCCCCTCCGCCCGCGCGTGAATCAATTCCTCGTTGCCCAGGTACTCGACCACGTCGACCACCGCGGGAAACCGCATCGCCTGGCCATCGCTCCCGTTCGCAAGCACGAGGTGCTCGGGCCGGAAGCCGATCGTCAGGTTCTTGCCGGGCGTCTGCGCGGCAGCAACCCTGGCCGGCTCTCCCCCGAGGCTCAACTTCGTCTCTCCCATCATCAGCTCGCCGCCGGCGGTCGTGACGGTGACGAAGTTCATCGCCGGTGAGCCGATGAACCCTGCGACGAACAGGTTCGCCGGGTGGGTGTAAAGCTCCTCCGGCGTACCGATCTGCTGGAGCAGGCCGTCCTTCATGACCGCGATCCGGTCGCCCATCGTCATCGCCTCGACCTGGTCGTGCGTGACGTACACGATGGTCGTGCCCAACCGGCGATGGATGCGCGCGATCTCGGCGCGGGTCTGGACCCGCAGCTTGGCGTCCAGGTTGGAGAGCGGCTCGTCCATGAGGAAGACCTTGGGCTCGCGGACGATCGCCCGGCCCAGGGCGACGCGCTGCCGCTGGCCGCCGGAGAGCGCCTTTGGCTTGCGGTCGAGATAGCGGTCGAGGCCAAGGATGCCGGCCGCCTCACGCACGCGGGCGTCGATATCGGTCTTGCTCATCTTCCGCAGCTTCAGGCCGAAGGCCATGTTGTCGTACACGCTCATGTGCGGGTACAGCGCATAGCTCTGGAAGACCATCGCGATGTCGCGATCCTTGGGAGCCACGTCGTTGACGACCTGGTCGCCGATCGAGAGCTCCCCGTCGCTGATCGTCTCGAGTCCGGCGACGCAGCGCAGCGCGGTCGTCTTGCCGCAGCCGGACGGGCCGACCAGGACCAGGAACTCGCCGTCGGCCACTTGCAGGTTCAGGTCGTTGACGGCGACCACGTCGCCGGGGAAGCGCTTGTACACGTGATCGAAGGTGACCGTCGCCATCCGCATCTTCCTCTGGAGGGGTCTGCGCTCGCCCATCGGGCGGGTCAACCAAGCCGCGCGCTACCGCGGGTCCTGCATCATAAGACACCGTGTCACCGGGGGGAAGATGCCTCGTCGGCCAGTCCCCAGAGGTCGCCGACCGTGAAGCCTTCGGGAAATGGGTCGGCCGGGTCGAGTGCGTACTCGGCCCGTCCGGTGATCCAGGCGCTCCCTGTCAGCTGCGGAACCACGGCGCGATACGGGCCGACTGTCGTCTCGCGCAACAGCCGCCCGGTCCAGGCCGTGCCCAGGATCCCCTCGTGCACGAAGTCGTCGCCGATGGCGAGCTTGCCTCGAGCGTGGAGGACGGCCATGCGGGCGCACGTGCCCGTGCCGCATGGAGAGCGGTCGAGGACGCCGGTGAACGATTCGGGGCGATTCCAGTCGAGGGTGCCGGAGGAGACGACCACCGTGTTCTTGCCATGCGCGCCGGCGAGCGTCGGTGGCGCCGTGAGCTCGACGATGCTGATGCCGCGGATCTCGGGGTGGTCGGGATGCGCGACGGGAATCTGCTCGTGGGCCGCCGCCTTCAGCATCTCGCCCAGCCGCACGATGTCGCGCCCCTCGTCGGGCGTCAGCCGGAGGCCGAGCGCCGAGGCCTCGACGATCGCGTAGAACATGCCGCCCCAGGCGACGTCGACCTTGACCCGTCCGATCTGCGGCACCTCGACCGGCGCGTTGATCTCGATCGCGAAGGCGGGGACGTTCTCGAAGGTGATCGAGGTGGCCTGGCCGTCGCGCACGTCGGCGCGGATCCGGATCAGGCCGGCCGGGGCTTCCAGGGTGAGCTGGGTGATCGGCTCCGTCACTGGAACCAGCTTCTCGGCGATGAGCACGGTGGCGGTGCAGATCGTGTTCGATCCGCTCATCGCCGGGTATTCGGCCTGCTCCATGATCACGAAGCCGGCATCGGCCTTTGGGTCGGTGGGCGGCAGGATCACGTTGGCGCAGAGGGCCGGATAGCCGCGCGGCTCGCGCAGCATCAGGCGTCGCAGCCGGTCCCCGTGCTCGGCGAGGTGGTTGCGCTTCTCGAGCATGGTCGCGCCTGGGACGTCGTGGACTCCGCCGACGATGACCCGCCCCGGCTCGCCGCCGGCGTGCGCGTCGACGGCGGTGATGGTCGTGTCCAGTCGCATGCCGGCATGGTGCCACGCCTGCGCTGCTCGGGGACTTCGCGCATAGTGACCGCCTCGTGGTCAGCCTCCTCAACGCCCGTTCCACCGCGCACGAGCTGCTCGACGCGGAGCACCTCGACCTGATCGAGCTGCGCAGGAACCTGCGCGAGATGGCTATGCTGAATCGGCTCCCGGGAGGCACCGGCGACAGCGTGCGGGCTGTCGAACGACTGCTCGGCGAGCAGTCCGAGGCGACTGTGCTGGACGTTGGGACGGGCTCCGGCGACTTCGTGCGGCGGCTGCGCCGGCGACGACACGTCGAGGTGATCGCGTCGGACCTGCGGCCGGAGGTGCTCGAGATTGCCGCTCGTAACCTCTCCGGTACCAACCATGTGTCTCTCCTGAAGGCCGATGCCCGCGCGATCCCGCTGGCCGACGGCGAGGTGGACATCGCCCACGCCTCGCTGCTGATGCATCACTTCGATCCCGATGACGCGATCGCCGCCCTGTCTGAGATGCGACGGGTGTCCCGGCTTGGCGTCGTCATCAACGACCTGCGACGCGGCCTGCTGCCCTTCGCCATGACCGCGGCCGCTGTCCTGGCCCTGACCCGCGGTGCCTACACCCGGCACGACGGCGTCCTCTCGGCCCGCCGCGCCTACACCCTGGCCGAGCTCGACACCCTGGCGGCCAAGGCGGGCCTGAAGCGCAGCAGCAGGAGCGGGCGGTTCTGGCCCCGCGTCACGACGGTGTACCGATGAGCGCCCCCGGCCTCGACTGCGAGGTCCTGGTGGTCGGCGCGGGGCCGGCGGGCTCGGCAGTTGCGGCGGCCCTCGCGGCGGACGGGCGCGACGTGCTGATGGTGGAGGCACGAGCCCATCCGAGGCCGAAGGCCTGCGCCGAGTACGCCAGCCCGCGAATCGTGGAGGAGCTGCGCCGGCTCGGCCTCCCGGAGGCGGGATGGCAGCGCGATGCGCTCCCCCTGGCCGGCATGCGCGTGATCCGAGGCCGGGATGCCGTCGACGTTCGATACCGGGATGCGGTCGGTCCTCGCAGCGCATGGGGGCTCGACCGTCTCATCTTCGACACGGCGCTGGCGGCACATGCCACGGCCTCCGGCGCCCGTCTCGTCGAGCACGCAGCCTTCGACGAGCCCGTCTGGACCGACGGGCGAGTCAGCGGGGCAATCGTCTCCACCCCGGAGGGAGCGACGACGATCCGCAGCCGCTGGCTGGTTGGCGCCGATGGCGCCCGCTCGCGAGTCGCGAATCGGCTCGGCGTGGAGCGTCCCGTCATCGCGCCGCGGCGGCTGGGCATGGTCGCGCATTACGAGGCCGACCCCGAGCTTGCCGATCATGGGGAGATGCACGTCGGCCCCGGGTGGTACGTGGGGCTCGCCCCGCTGGCCGGCGGGCGGTTGAACGTTGGGATGGCGCTGCCAATGGAGAAGGTGCGCCGCAGCGCGAAGGAGCAATTCCAGGCGGCGATCGAGGGCATCCCCGCGGTCGCCGCTCGCCTTGCGGGCCGCAGGCGCCTGACGCCGATCACGGGTGCCTCGCCGATCGGGCATCGCGTGGGGCGAGCGGCGGGGCCCGGTTGGCTGCTGGTGGGCGATGCGGCCGGGTTCATCGACCCGTTCACCGGGGAGGGAATCTACCGCGCGCTGCGCTCTGCCCGGGCCGCCGCGGAGTCGCTGGCCCGAAGCGACGATGACGTCGAGGACCGCTACCTCGCCGCGCGGCGGCACGCGTTCGCGGCCAAGGACGCCCTCACCTGGCTCGTCCAGGGAATGCTCGTCTCCCCTCCGTTGATGGGCTATGCGCTGCGCCGTCTCGCGTCCCGGCCCGCCACGGCCCTGCGCCTGGGCAGCGCCCTGGGGGATTGCCGCCCGGCCAGCGACGCGCTCTCGCCATTCTTCCTGGCGCAGGTCCTTAGGCCATGAAGAGCCGGGTGCAGATCCACATCGACGCGCCGCTGGAGCGGATCTTCCCGCTGGCGGCCGAGGTCGAGCGCTGGCCCGAGCGCCTTCCCCACTACCGCTACGTGCATCGCCTGCCCGCCTCGAACGGGGAGCGTCGCTTCGCGATGGGCGCTCGCCGCGGCCCGATCCCGGTGCGCTGGGAGGCGATCCAGCGCCCACTCCCCGAGGAGCGGCGCATCGAGTTCACGCACACCGGCGGCGTGACGCGCGGCATGCAGGTCGCCTGGCGTTTCGAGCCGAGCGACGCCGGCTGGGAGGTCAGCATCGAGCACGAGCTGGAGCTGCACTGGCCGCTCATCGGCGCGCTGGCGGCCGAGCGGGTGATTGGGCCGCAGTTCGTCGAGGCGATCGCGCGCCGGACGCTCCGCCGCGTGAAGGTGCTGGCGGAGGCGCGCTCGTGAGACGTGTGGCAGTGACGGGGATCGGCGCCGTGACCCCCATCGGCTCCGGAGCGGATGGGCTTTGGGCCGGCGTGGTGGCCAATCGGTCGGCGGTGCAGGCGATCGACCGCTTCGACGCCTCACCATTCCCTTCGCGGATCGCCGCCCAAATCAACGACTTCGTGCCAACCGATCACCTTGACGCCAGGCGGGCGAGACGCCTTGACCGGTTCAGCCAGCTCTCGGTCGCGGCCGCACGGATGGCCGTCGGCCAGTCCTGCCTGACCGATGCCGATCGGTCCGATGGCCGCACCGGGGTCTGGATCGGGTCGGCGCTGGGTGGGGTCGCCTTTGGCGAAGAGCAGCACGCGGCCTACGTCCTCGGCGGCATCCGGGCGGTGGCGCCGACGCTCGCCACGGCCGTCTTCGGTGGGGCGGGGGCGAGCAACGTGGCGATCGACCTCGGCAGTCGCGGGCCGGCGGTGGGGAACGCCAATTCCTGCGCCTCAGGCGCGGTCGCCATCGGGCAGGCGTTCGGCGCGATCCGCTCGGGAGTGGTCGACGTGGCAATCGCAGGTGGAGCGGAGGCTCCCCTCGCGCCCCTGACGCATGGCGCATTCGCGATGATCCGCGTCCTGTCGACGCGCAACGACGATCCGGCCAGCGCCTCGCGGCCGTTCGATCGCGACCGCGACGGGTTCGTCATGGCGGAGGGCGCGGCCATGCTGGTGCTGGAGGCCTGGGAATCCGCGGAGCGGCGTGGAGCCACCATCCTCGGTGAAGTCGCCGGCTTCGGCGCTTCGACCGATGCCTATCACCTGACAGCGCCGCTCCCCTCCGGCGAGGCAGCGGCTGCGGCGATCACGACGGCCCTGGCGGACGCTGGTGTTGCGGCGGAGGAGATCGGCTACGTCAACGCGCACGCTTCGAGCACGCAGCTCAACGAGCTGGCCGAGACGAAGGCATTCAATCTCGCACTGGGAGCGCACGCCGACGCAGTGCCCGTGTCCGGCACCAAGGGGCTGTTCGGCCATGCGCTGGGGGCGAGTGGGGCGATCGAGGCGGCGATCACGGTCATGGCGCTCCGCACCGGTCTCCTGCCGGGGACCTGCAATCTCGTCAACCTCGACGAGCGCTGCGACCTGAATGTCCTGCGCGAGCCCCTCTCGGCGCGGCCGCGGGCTGCTCTCTCGACCTCCTTTGGCTTCGGTGGCATGAACGCGGCGCTCGTCTTTCGCGCGGTGTAGCGGGCGTCACGCGGGAAGGCGCATCCAGAACCGAGCGCCACCCCCCGGTCGATCATCCACCCCGATATCGCCGCCGTGCGCCTCGGCCGCCGCCCGCGCCGTTGCGAGGCCCAGTCCCGCACCGCCGCCTCGAGCGCCTGCTCCGCGCTGGAACGGCCCGAAGATGAGCTCCCGTTCCTCCAGGCGGACGCCCGGCCCGCGGTCCAGCACATCGACCTCGAGCACCGTGCCCTCCTCAGGGGAAGTCGCCCTGGCCTGGATCTCAACCGCGGAACCTGGCGGCGCATGGGTGATCGCGTTCGCCACCAGGTTGCCGATTGCCTGCTCAGCGCGAACGCGGTCGAGATTGACCTGCGCATCGCTGGCATCTGCCACAAGGGAGACCTCGGCTGCCCGCGCCAGCGGCTGCAGGCGCCGGACCACGCTCTCCGTGAGGTCGCTGACGATCGTCGGGACCCGCACCAGCGGGCGGCCCGTGGCCTCGGCCGCCACCAGCTCGATGAGGTCGGCGGCCAGGTCGGCGAGCCGTGCGGCGTCCCCTCGAGCATCCCGCAGCGCGGCACGCAGCTCAAGGTGCGAGACGCGCGGATCGTCCGCAAGCTCGAGCTCCGCCTGGAGCGCCGCGAGCGGGGTCCGCAGGTCGTGGGAGGCGGCGGCCAGGAACGACTTCTGGCGCCGCACGTTCTCGGAGACGCGGTCGAGCATCCGGTTCAGGGTCCTGGCCAGCATGCCGAGCTCGTCGAGCCGCCGCGGCTCACGAAGCCTCCGCTCGAGATCGGCCTGTGAGATGGCGGCTGCCTCGGCCGTCATGGTTGCCACCGGGCCAAGGGCACGTCCGGCCAGCCACCAGCCGCCGAAGCCGGAGACGAGAATTGCTGCGAGCCCGGCCAGCCCAAGCAGGCCTGCCAGCGCGGTCTGCGCCGCCGCGACGGGCTCGAGATCAGCGCCTGCTACCACGGTCATTCCGGCCCCCGCGCGGTTGACGCGCACGAGGACCGATCGGCCGCCAATCGTCGTCGCGCCGCCGGTCCAGGGCGCCGCCGTCAGCGCCGGAGCGCCCGCGCTCGCCTCCGACCTGGCCCCGTCGGGCCTGAACAGGATGACCCATACTCCGGCGGTGTCCCGGTCGCCCTCCTGGAGTCCGCCCTGCTGATCGTTCTCGAGTGCGGACTCGACGGCGGCGATGCGCAGCTCCACCCGGCGTCCCAGCTCGGTGCGCAGAACCTCGCCGAGCTGCACCCAGATGATCGCCCCGAGCACCACGATGGTGACCCCCACGGCGGCGGCATACGCCAGCGCAAGCCGCGTGCGGATCGTCACCTCCGTCTCGCAGAACGAGGCGGGACTGGAGGGCGCAGTACGTACCCAGCGCCACGGATCGTCTCGATTCGGGGGCGGTCCTCGCCAGCGCCGAGCTGCTCTCTCAGCGTCCGCACGTAGACGTCGATGATCCGCGGCGAGCCATCGAACGCCCAGTCCCAGACCTGCTCGAGGATCGTGGAGCGGCTGAGCACCGTGTCCGGCTGGCGCATGAAGAACTCGAGCAGGGCGAACTCGCGAGCGGTCAGGGTGAGCGCCCGCACCCCGGCGACCGCTCGGTGCGCCACCGGATCGAGCTCCAGGTCGCCCAGGCCTAACCGCACGGGCCGCTCGACCGCTCCCCGTCGCGCGAGCGCGCGCAGGCGAGCAAGCAGCTCGGCGAAGGCGAAAGGCTTGACCATGTAGTCATCTGCCCCGGCGTCGAGTCCGCGCACGCGGTCCTCAACCGCTCCGCGCGCGGTCAGGAAGAGGACGGGCGTCCACTTGCCGGCGGCTCGCAACTCCGCGCAGAGAGCGTAGCCATCGCCGTCAGGGAGGACGACGTCGAAGATCATGGCGTCGTAGGAGGACTCGGTGGCCATCCATCGGCCATCCTCGATGGTCGCGGCGTGGTCGACGGCGTATCCCTCTCGCCGGAGTCCGCGAAGGACGACCGCGCTGAGCCGAACATCGTCCTCGAGCAGCAGGATCTTCATGGTCGTCTCGTTCGTCGCACGCCACCATGGTTGCAAGTGGAATGTGAGTGGGGGATGAGGGAATCGGCCGGCAAGATGGTTGGCATCGGGCTCGCACGTTAACCGCCGGTTCACGAACGGGCGCGCATCCTCGCGCAAGAGTCCGGCACTGAGACTGGACCGAACGAGGAACACACCATGAATCTGAGACGACTGCGCGGCCCGCTCGTGGCTGCGATCGCAACGATGCTGCTGGCAGGCGGGAGCGTGGCCCTGGCCACCGACCCGTCCGTCCCGCCTGCATTTGCAGGCACCTCAGCCGAGGAGCCCGAGACCTCCGGCCCCGATACCGACCTGCTCGAGGTCGAGGACCAGGGCGGCGCAAATGATGCCGCCGAGGCCAACGATCCCGCCGAGGCCGATGCCGGTGCACCTGACACCGACAACGTCCAGGAAGAGGTCGGCGACCAGAGTGGCGTAGCGGACTGACGCGAAGCTGACTCACTAGCTCAACGCCGTCGTCCGCCAATGGTGGGCGATGGCGTTTCTGTGTGGATGAGGCCCTGCGCTAGCATCGGGCCGTGTCCGAGCTGGCGCAGATTCTCGACGCGGCGGAGGCGATGGCTGCCAGGGGCGAGCCGATGGCCCTGGCGACCGTCGTCGCCACCCGCGGCTCGACCTACCGGCGCGCCGGCGCGCGACTCCTGATCCCGGCTGACGGCGAGCCGATCGGCAACATCAGCGGCGGCTGCCTGGAGGGCGACGTGGCGCGCATCGGTCGCGAGGTGATCGCCTCTGGCGAGCCACGCACGGTCGAGTTCGACATGACCGCCGATGAAGACGCGGTGTGGGGCTACGGGCTCGGCTGCAACGGGGCGATCGAGCTCTTCGTCGAGCCGACCGCCGGCGCCCTGGAATCCGTGGGGGCGCTTCGCACCGGACAGGGCGCCTGCCTGGTCATCCCGCTCGACGGCCCATCCGCAGGCTTGCACCGCCTCGAGACCTATGGCGCCGCCGCCGCGGCTCTGCATGACGGCCGGCCGCGCGTCGAGGAGGTCGGCGGCGAGCGCATCTTCTACGAGCCGCTGCTTCCGCCGCTGCGGCTCCTGGTCTGCGGCGCCGGCCACGACGCCATCCCGCTGGTGCGACAGGCGATGGAGCTGGGTTGGCGGGTGGTCGTGGTCGACGTGCGCCAGGCGCTGCTGACGCCGGAGCGCTTCGGCGCTGGGGTCGACTTCGCCAATCCGGATCCCGAGGCCGCCGCCGACGCACTGGCCCCGGACGAGCAAACGGCGGCCATCCTGATGAGCCACAACTATCTGCGCGACATCGCCTACCTGCGCTCTTTCCTCGACAGGCCGCTCGCCTACCTGGGTGTGCTCGGTCCCCGCGGCCGGACCGAGCAGATGCTGGCCGAGATCGAGGCGCCAGATGCCATCGCCCGCCTACACGCCCCGGCGGGCCTGGACATCGGGGCGGAGAGGCCCGAGGAGGTAGCGCACGCCATCATCGGCGAGATCCTGGCTGTCACCCGCCAGCGCGAAGGCGGGCTGCTTCGGGATCGGCGTGGCGCGATCCACGATCTGGGCTAGGCGTTCGACAGCCCGACGGCCTCATCCAGGCGTTCCAGGAGAGCGGGTGCTCCCAATCGGGTAAAGATGGACCGGGCCTCGGTGGCGGCGGCCTCAACCTCGGGACTCTCGCCGCCTACGAATTTCACGAAGTCCAGTTGGCAGAGGGCAAGGTCGAACCAGCACCCGAGATCGCGCCATTGGCGGATGGCATCGCGATAGGCCGCTACGGCCTCATCTGGGTCGCCAGTGAGCGCCGCGACGCCGGCTTCCGTGGCACGCGCCGCCGCATTGATGGCGCGGCCATGTGATCCAGATTGGCGCTGCGCTTCGGCTGCGGCTCGCGCCTGCTCCGGCATTCCCGCCCACAGGGCAGCCCGCGCGAGCATCGGCTCATCGGGTGAGATGCCGCCCTTGAGCGCGTCGAGGGCAGTCGCGTAGGACGCGTGAGCATCCGCGAACCGACCCTCCATGAACGCAATCCATCCCTTCGTTGACGTGAATTGAAAGATCACTGTCGGCTCGTCGGAGGTTGCCGCGAATGCCTCGAGCCGAGCCAGCCCAGCGTCATACGAGCGACCGCGGAGCACGTCCGAGACGGCCCCGAATGAATCGACCACCATTCGATCCGATGGCGCGAGCTCGACATCCTGCAGCTCCGAGAGGATGGATTCGGCGCTGTCCCACTCGCCCACGTGGAGCGCGGACTCTGCCGCATTGCCGCCCATCGTCGCCATGGCCTCGACCGCGCCGGCTCGCTTCGCGTCCTCGAAGCCCTGCGCCGCAATCTTCCAGCTAGCGACGGGGTCTTCCAGAGAGAGCACGCTGCTGAGGTTGATGCGGGCCCGAAAGATGGCATTGGGGAGCTCATACGACGAACTCATCTCGAGCACGCCGCGAAGGCCGGCAACCGATTCCCGAATACGTCCGCCGAAGCCGAGGGAGGTCGCCCGCGTGTTCAAGATGTCCGCGATCTCCGGCACCATGTCAAGCCGCTCGGCCAGCGGCAACGCACGATCCGCCCACTCCACGGCAGGCGCGAGTTCGCTGTGCAGCATGTACGCGCGTGAGAGCGCACCCCACACCGAGACGATGCTGGCGTCCTCCTCCAGCCCCGCCAGGCCCGGGAGGGCGGCGGTGATCTCCTCGATTGCGGCGGCTGGCTGCGCGCCGGTGGCGAGCTGGCGGCCGAGGCTGGCGAGGGCGCGGGCCTCGCTCGGCTTGTGCCCGGCCTCCTGCGCAGCGGATCTCGCCCGACGCAGGTAGCCCACGGCCTGCTCGTACCTGCCGGCGGCGCCCGCCGCATCCCCGGTCTGCCGCAGCAGCTGCGACTGGTGCTCGGGATCGGGTGTGACGTCCAGGGCCAGCTCGAGGAAGCGGACCGCCTGCTCATGCGAGCCGAGGCCCGTGGCTCGCACGGCCGCGCGCTGGAGCAGCTCCGCGGCATGCGCGCGGATCCCTTCCGCGTCGGGGTCCTCGGGCGCGCTCCGGTACGCATCGAGGTAGTGCGACGCAGTGGCGTCGATGATCTCGTCATCCTGGAGCGACTCGAAGTGCTCGCCCGCCGCCAGGTGCACCACCTTGCGATCGCGCTTGGTCAGGGTTCCGTAGGCCACGTCCCGGACCAGCGCCTGCACAAAGCCGTACTGACCCCGCTCCGGCGACTTGGGATCGGAATCGAGCGTGAGCAGCTCACGCCGAACCAGCGCGTGGAGGCGTGCGTCGAGATCGTCACCCTGGCCTGTGACCGCCTTTAGGCCCTTCAGCGTGAAGGTCTGCCCAAGGACCGATGCGTACTGGAGCAGGGACCTATCGGTGGCATCCAGGGCATCCAGGCGGGAGGCGATCAGGGCGTGCAGCGTCGCCGGAACCGCCAGCGTGCTCAGGTCGCCCACCGGCCGATAGACGCCGTCGTCCTGCTCGAGCCGGCCGTCCTGCAACAGCATCCGCACCGTCTCGACGGCGTAAAGCGGGATTCCCTCCGCGCGGGACACGATCTGTTCGATCGTCGGCTCTGGCAGGCCGGGGACCAGGCTAGCCAGGATCTCGCGGATCACCTCGTCGGAGAGGGGTTCGAGGTCGAGGCTGGTGAAGCTGCGCTGCCCGGCGCCCCAGTTGGGACGACGCTCGAGCAGCTCGGGGCGCGCCAGGGTGATGATGTAGATGGCGTGACCACGGCTCCACTCGAGCATGTGGTCGATGAAGTCGAGCTGGCCAGGATCGGCCCAGTGCAGATCCTCGAAGACCAGGACCGCCGGACTGTCGCCGGCGACGCGCTCGAAGAAGGTGCGCCACGCGGGAAAAAGGTCGTCGCGCCCGCCGGACTCCGCATCGGCCATGCCCAACAGCTGCTCCAGGCGTGGTGCCAGCCAGCGCCGCTCCGCCTCGTCGGGGACGAAGTTCTCGAGGGCCTTGGCGAGCTTGGCGCGCGTGGTGGCGGGGTCATCCAGTTCCAGCAGGCCGACCCTGCTACGCACCATCTCCGCAAGTGCCCAGAAGCTGATCCCCTCGCCATAGGCGGGCGAGCGGCCCTGATGCCAGAGCACGTTCAGCTTGATGCCGTCGATGTACTTCAGGAACTCCCAGGCCAACCGGCTCTTCCCGATCCCGGCCTGACCGATGATCGAGAGCAGCCGCGGGCGCTTCTCGCGAGGTGCCGCGTGGAAGAGGTCCTTCACGAGGCGCATCTCGGTATCGCGGCCCATGAAGGGAGCCTCGAGCTGGTCAGCGCGGCCGACCCCGCCACGCTGGGCCACCACCCGCACGGCACGATAGGCGGGCACCGGGCTGACCTTCCCCTTCAGCTCCTGCTCACCGACCGTCTCGAAGACGATCGAGCTCTCGGCGCTCTGGCGGGTCGCCTCGCCGACAATCACTGTTCCCGGCGGAGCCACCGACTGCAGGCGCGAGGCGGTGTTGACCAGGTCCCCGGCGACCATCCCCTGGTTCGACGCCCCCAGCGTGACGGCCGCCTCACCGGTCAGGACGCCGGCCCGGGCGCTGAGCTTCTCGCCCTCGTGCCCGAGGTGGCTGACCGCATCCACCAGCTCGAGCGCTGCACGCACCGCCCGCTCGGCGTCGTCCTCGTGCGCCACGGGGGTGCCCCAGACTGCCATCACGGCGTCGCCGATGAACTTCTCGACGGCCCCTCCGTATCGCGTCACGATCTCCTGCGCGACCCCGAAGTACTCCGTCAGCTGCTCACGCACCGCCTCCGCATCGCGGGATTCGGACATCGAGGTGAAGCCGACCAGGTCGGCGAAGAGGACGGAGACCAGCTTTCGCTCGGCCACCGTGCTCGCGGAGCCAGCGTCGGGTGCAACAGCGGGAGACACAGCGGGCTGCGGTGCGACGGCAGGTGCGCCGTTCGTCGCTGAGCTCTGGGTTGCCGGCGTGCCTCCAAGCCCAAACCCACACTCCGGACAGAATTTCGGGGTCCCTTCATAGGGTGTCGAGCACGACGGACATGCCTGTTGCAGGCGAGTGCCACATTCGGCACAGAACTTCTGGTTCGGGGATGCGGCGGCGCCGCAGGTCGGGCACAGCATTGGGGCGAAAGAATACTTGCGCGGAGCGGGCGTGCCTAGGCGGTTCGGCCTTATCCGCCGATATAGCTCATCTCGACCTTGGGCAGGGTCGCGGTTTCCGCCGACCGGATCTCGGAATAGCGGTCGTCGCGGGCCTCCCAGATTCCGCGCAGGGTCGCCTCCAGGTCGCCGTCCGAGGCACCGCCGCGCAGCAGTGTCCGCAGGTCGTGGCCACTGGTCGCGAAGAGACATGTGTACAGCTGCCCATCGGCGGAGAGGCGGGCGCGATTGCAGTCGCCGCAGAACGGGCGGCTGACCGACGCGATGATCCCAATCTCGCCGGCTCCGTCGGCATAGCGGTAGCGCTCCGCCACCTCGCCGGGATTCGTGGGAGCCATCGGCTCAAGGGGAAATTCCGCGCTGATCGTCGCCAGGATCTCGTCCGCCGAGGTGACCTCGTCCAGGCGCCAGCCGTTCGAGTGGCCGACGTCCATGTATTCGATGAAGCGCAGGATGCGGCCGGTTCCCCGGAAACGACGGGCCATCGGCAGCACGGCATGCTCATTCCAGCCGCGCTTCACCACCATGTTCAGCTTGATCGGGCCGAGGCCGGCGGCCTCCGCAGCCTCGATCCCGGCCAGCACCCGCGAGACGGGCACGCCGGCGTCGTTCATCCGCCTGAAGGTGGCGTCGTCATCGGCGTCGAGGCTGACGGTGACCCGATGCAGCCCAGCCTCCCGCAGCGCCGAGGCGTGCTCCGGCAGCAGCACGCCGTTGGTGGTCAGGGTCAGGTCCTGGACACCCCGGATCCCCGCCAGCAGGCTCACGAGGGTGGGGATCTCCCGACGGACCAGCGGCTCGCCGCCGGTGAGGCGCACCTTCTCGACGCCGAGTCGGGTGAAGATGGCCACCATGCGCGCGATCTCGCCGAAGGTCAGCAGCTCGGCGCGCGGCAGGAAGGCATGGTCGGGGCCGAACACCGCCCGCGGCATGCAGTACACGCATCGGAAGTTGCAGCGGTCGGTGACGCTGATGCGGAGGTCGCGGAGCGGCCGTCCGCGCGTGTCGCGGGGCAACATGGGGAGCAACTCGGGCATGGGCGCAGATCCTACGCCGGGGCGGGGACCAGTGCCTCAAGGGTGGTGGGAAGACCGGCCAGGTCGGTCAGTTCGGCAGCTCGCGGCAGCTCGGTTCGCTCGCGCAGGCGGTTGATCCACACGCAGCGCAGGCCAAGCCGTGCACCCGGCTTGATGTCGTGGAAGAGGGACGCTGCGACGTGGGCGTGCAGCGCGGGATCGGCACCGGACTGCGCGAAGAACGCCTCCCAATGGCGGAGGGCAGGCTTGTAGGAGCCGATCTGGGAGGCCACGATTCGCAGGTCGACCGGTATCCCGATCGCCCGGAGCGAGGCGTCGAGCAGGTCCGCGTCGGTGTTCGAGAGGATCGCAAGCCGCCACCCGCGCCTCCGCAGCTCCCGGAGGACCAGGGGAACCTCGGCGAAGACCGGCCATTCGGGTAGCGACGAGCCCAGAGCACCCTCCGCTCCGGCCGGCACCTCGAGGCGGGCGAGGCCGGCGACCTCGGCGAGGGTCTCGGCCATGACGTCGCGGTACGTGAGACCCCGGCCCGCCTGAACGGCCGGCTCCAGCTGGTGGTAGAGGGTCAGGAGGGCGTCCGCGTCGGCATTAGGCCACAGACGGGCAAGCGAGCCGCGGATGCCAGACATCCAGTCGATGAGCGTGCCGTAGCAGTCGAACGTCGCCCATCGGTCGCTCATCCGGCGAGTCTACGGGGCAGTCAGAGGCCCAGGCATACCTTGCCGTAGAAGACCGGAATGTCGAGCGCGACGTGGATCGCGATCGGCAGCAGCAGCGACCGGGTTCGGAGGGCCATCGCGCCAAGGATGAGGCCCGCTGCGGCGGTGGCGGCCATGACCGGCAGGGGCGATCCCGTGAAATCGGTCCCGGTACCGTGCGCCAGGCCGAAGACCAGTGCCTGCAACGCGAGCGCCGTCGCCGTCCCCGTGACCGGCGTCAGCCAGCGCAGGAGCGCTCCGCGATAGGCGACCTCTTCCATGCTGGCGTTGGCGACGGCGAAGGCGAGCGCCGGAATGAGGCTTCCCAGGTCGCGTGGCATGGGCGACACGGGTCCGAAGAAGGGCTTCGCCAGGATCGGTCCGAGGAGAATTGCGGCAACGGCAATCACGGGCAGCCCGGCCAGCGAGGTGAGGAGCCATGGGCGTGACGGCCAGCGCAGCCCCAGGTCAGCGGGGTCGGCCCGCACGATTCGGACGAGCACCGCGACTGCGCCGAGCATGACCACCGCACCGATGATCCGCAGGGCCGCGAACGGAGCGAACCGGTCTGCGCAGGCGAGGTCGCGGGCGAATGCTGGCAGGGGGACACCAGTCCAGGCCATGTTCAGCGCAACCGCGAGGCAGCCGGCCCACACCAGGACCGCCCGGCTCGTCCCCTCTTCCGGCCCGCGCCGTCGATGGACGAGCGAAGCCACCAATCCCGCCAGGAGCAGCACCAGCGCCGGCAGGCGCATCGACTCGACTGCCGCTCCTGCAAGGAGGAGGACCAGCGGCAGCAGCGTAGCGGCCGGGACGCGGTTCATGCGAGGCGTGGCAGCATGTTCGCCGATGACGCCCCACGACGCCTTCCTCGACACGCTGCGCGCCGCGGTCGGGGCGAGCCACGTCCTGACCGATCCGGACCTGCGCGTCTCGTACGAGACCGATTGGACCCGCCGTTGGCGTGGCGAGGCGCTGGCCGTCGTGCGTCCCGCGACGACCGATGAGGTGACCGCGGTGCTGCTGGCCTGCGCGGCGGCGGGCGCGGCGGTGATTCCGCAGGGTGGCAACACCGGGCTGGTGGGTGGTTCCGTGCCACGTGCCGTCGCCGATGGCCCGCAGGTCGTTGTCTCGACCCTGCGCCTGCGGGACGTCGAGCCCGTGGACGCCCTGGCGGGTGAAGCGATGGTCGGTGCGGGCGTGACGCTGGCCGCTTTGCAGGCTCACCTGCGTCCCGCCGGATTCACCTTCGGGGTCGACCTGGGGGCAAGGGACTCGGCGACCATCGGCGGCATGATCGCCACGAACGCGGGCGGCATCCACGTCCTGCGCCACGGGCCGATGCGCGCGCAGCTGCTCGGCCTGGAAGCCGTCCTGGCCGACGGCGGCGTCGTGCGACGCCTGCCGGGGATGGTCAAGGACAACACCGGATACCACCTCCCGTCGCTGCTGGCGGGCAGCGAGGGGACGCTGGCCGTGATCACGCGTGCACACCTGCGCGTCGTTCCGATCAGGCCGCGACGGGCAGTGGCCCTGCTCGCCCTGGAGCGGGTCGGAGACGCCGTATCACTGGCGGGGGATCTGCGGCGATCGCTGCCGGAGCTGGCCGCAGCCGAGCTCTTCTTCGACGACGGAATGGAGCTCGTCCTGCACCACGCTGCGGTCGACCGGCCGTTTCCCAACCGCCACCCGGCCTACCTGCTCCTCGAGGCCGATGGAGACGACGACCCGACCGAGCTGTTGGCGGACGCCGTCGCGAACGCCATCGGGGTCGACGACGCGGTTATCGCGTCCGACGAGGCCGGACGCGCCAGGCTGTGGAACCTGCGGGAGCGGCATACCGAGGCGATCTCCGCCGAGGGGGTAGCGCACAAGCTCGACGTGACGCTACCGCTCGCGCGCCTCGCCGAATTCATCGGGCGCGTGCCGGTGCTGGTGACCGCGACGAGGCCCGGCTCCGTGACCTACCAGTACGGGCACGTGTGCGACGGAAACATGCACGTGGGGATCATCGGTCCGGCGCCCGACGACGAGGCCGTGGACGATGCCGTCCTTCGACTCACGATCGAGATGGGTGGGTCGGTGAGCGCCGAGCACGGGATCGGCGCCGCCAAGGTGGCCTGGCTGGAGGCAGATCGCGGAGTTGCTGACGTCTCCGCCATGCGGGCAATCAAGCGAGCGCTCGACCCGGGCTGGATGCTGAACCCCGGTGTCCTGCTGCGCGAAGCCGAGGCTTAGGGCAGGAAGATCAGCTTCAGCCCGGCGACCAGCAGGACAGCTGCCAGCGCGCGGCGGATCCAGGGAGCCGGCATGCGCCGGCTGCCGAGCTGCGACCCCAGTGCCCCGCCGATAGCCACGGCCCCCAGCCAGAGCGGGATGGCCGAGGGCAGGCTGCCGACCGATGCCAGGTTGCCCGCCAGGCCGGAGATCGAGTTGGCCAGGATGAAGGCGGCCGAGGTGCCTGCCGCGAAGCGCGTCCCCGCCCAGCCAGCGGCGAGGAGCAACGGCGTCAGGAAGATGCCGCCACCGGTGCCGGTCAGCCCCGCGAGCAGGCCGATCCCCGCGCCGGCGAGGACGGCCGCGGGCCAGGGAGCCCGCGGTGGGAAGTCGGCCCCGGCATCCGAGGCTGTCCATCCGAACCGCGCGGCCGCCACCAGCAGGACGGCCCCGACCAGGGGCCGATAGATCGTCGTCGGCAGGGTGAGTCCGCCGCCGACGAACGCGGCCGGAATCGAGCCGACCAGGAAGGGGAGGAGCGCCCTGGGTTGGACATACCCGGCGCGAGCGAAGCGCAGCGTCACGATGCTGGCCACCAGGATGTTGAGGACCAGCGCGGTCGGCTTCATCTCCGCCGGAGCCACACCGACCAGCACCATGCTGGCGAGGTAGGCGGAGGCACCGGCATGCCCGACGGACCCGTACAGGAGCGCGGCAACCAGGAAGAGGAGAGCCAGGATCAGGGTCGGATCCACGCCGCGATCCTAGGGGGCTAGGCTGATGCACGTTCTTGAGACCGAGGCGGAGCCGACCGAGCTGCGGGCGATGTTGATGCGCACGGCGGGCCAACGAGCCCACCCGGAGTAGGGAGCGTCAGCGCCGCGTGGTGGCTGCCTTCGCGAAGAGCAGGCCCATGACGCGGGCCACCGTCGGGAACGCGTGGATCGTGTCCGCGAGCACGGGGAGCGGCGTCTGCAGCTTCACGGCCAGGACTGCCTCGTGGATCGCCTCGCTGACGCCGGGCCCGGCCATGAAGACGCCAGCGAGCGTCTTCGCCCCACGGTCGACCACGACGGTGACATGGCCCTCCGCTTCGGCGGCCTCGCCCTTGGCGGTCGATGCCAGGTCGCTGGTCAGCTCCTCGGCATCGATGCCGCGCTCCTTCGCCTGCTCGACCAGCAGCCCGACGGAGGCAGCCTCGGGATCGGTATAGATGGCGCGCGGGATGGCTCGGAAGTCCGGCTTCACATCCTCGCCGAGTGCGATCCGGGCCACCAGCTCACCCTCGTAGTGGCTGACGTGGGTGTGCATCTCGGGACCCGCCGGGTCGCCGGCCACGAAGACCCCCGGCGCGATGCGCAGCCGTGCATCGGGCGTCAGCCTGGCCGACGAGACGTCGACGTCAACGCTCTCCAGCCCGAGTCCGGCCAGCGGCACAGTGCGGCCGATGGCAAGCAGGACCGCCGCGCCCTCGACGGTCGTGCCATCGTCGAGGTCGAACCGATGCCGACCTTTCGTGCCTCCACCCGCATGGGCCGCGACCGCCCGCGCCCCGGTGTGGATGGTGACCCCGTCGCGCGTCAAAGCCTTGGCGACGGCGGCCGAGCTGCGTTGGTGGTCGCGCGGCAGGATCCGCGGGCTGGGCACCACCAGCGTGACCGGAACGCCATACCGCGCGTAGACCTGCGACAGCTCCACTCCCGTTGGGCCGGCACCCAGGATCAGCAGGCTCTCCGGCAGCTCCCGGGTCGAGGTGGCTTCGCGGTTCGTCCAGTACGGGATGTCGGCTAGGCCCGGCAGCTCTGGCACCTTGGCCGTAGAGCCGACGGCGACGATCACGGCGCCGGCCTCGAGTGAGTGCTCGACGCCATCGTGGCTGACGAGCAGCCGGCCTGGCCCATCGAGGCGGGCGCTGCCGCGCATCGGCACCGCGCCGGCCTTCTCCAGGTCAGTGAAGTGGCGAGCGTCGTCGGGGTAGTCGATCCCCTCGCGGCTGATCATCCAGTCGCGACGCGCCGACGCCTTTGGCCACGGGTAGTCCCCGCCGCCGGCATGCACCGCCGCCGAATGGAGGAGGGACTTCGAGGGCATGCATGCGAAGAACGGGCAGGCGCCGCCGAACAGGTCGCGGTCGACGATCGCCACCGAGGCGCCGAGCGACCGCGCCTTGAATGCCGCGGCCTCGCCCGCCGGGCCTGCACCGATGATCGCCAGGTCGAATCGTTCCATTGGCGCAGCATGATAGGGCGCCACAAGCGGGACCCGGGGCGAGGCGTTCACCTAGCGGGACGAGGCCCATTCAGGAGACACCGGCCGCCTAGTAGCTGAGAACGCGGTCCGCTGCGAAGACGAGCTCGACGAGCCGCTCCGGCGGGGCGAACTCGACGCTCTTGCCACCGAGTGCCTCGACCGTGACTTCGCGAGCCTTGCTCGACATCCCCGAGGCGTAGAACGTGGCGCCGCCCGCCGCCAGCGCCTCGAAATGCTCCCGCAGGCTGCCGGTCCCGATCCCCTGCACGAGGTCCATCGTCGAGTCGCGAAGGAGAGCCACGGCATCGCCAGCCAGGAACAGGTCGACCTCGTGGCCGCTCGACAACGCGGTGCGCGCAACTAGGAAACCAAGGGCTGCGCGGGTCGGGTGCTCGGGGCCGGAAGTGATGTGGACCAGGAGTCGACTCATGGGTGATTCCTCTCGATGTGGGGACGCGCGGATCTTGCCATGGATGTCGCTCCGGCCAGGGTGCCACCGATCCAGGTTTGGAGCGGTCGAACGGACCCGAGATTCAGGCCGAAGGCCCCTTCATGCTCCGCGTCCCAGGCGACCAGGTCGGCATCGGCGCCGACCTCCAGCGCTCCTTTTCGGGCGGCAAGCCCCAGGGCTGCGGCGCCTCCTGTCGTCGCCGCGGCGACGGCCTCCTGCATCGTCATTCCGAGCATCGTGGCGCCCAGGCCGATCACCAGTGGCATCGCACCCCACGCGCCGAACGTGCCGGCGTTGGCGTCGCTGGCCAGGGCCACCGTCACGCCGGCGTCGAGGAGGGGGCGCGCTGGCGGAAGGCCGCCGCGCATGACGATCGCGGGACCGGGGAGCAGCGTCGCCACGGTACTTGAGCCGGCAAGGGCAGCCACGCCGGCGGCATCGAGCTGCTCGAGGTGATCGGCACTCGTCGCGCCGAGCCGAGCGGCCAGCTCAGCTCCACCGGAGCGGGTCAGCTGGTCGGCATGCATCCGGATCCCCAGGCCGAGGCCAGCGGCGGCCCTCAGGATTCGTTCGCTTGCCTCGAGCGAGAAGAAGTCACGATCGCAGAAGACGTCACAGAATTCCGCGAGTTCGCCAGCGGCCACGGCCGGGAGAATCTCCTCGGCAACAACCTTGGTGTATTCGTCCATGGAACCGGCGTCGGGCGGGACCGCATGGGCTCCCAGAAAGGTGCGCACCACGCGGATCGGGAGCTCGGCGGCCGCCTCGCCGATCAGGCGCAGGGCGCGCAACTCCTCGGTCGTGGAGAGGCCGTAGCCCGACTTGCACTCGATCGTGGTCGTGCCCGACGCCAGCTCCGCCCGCAGCCGGTCCTCGATCGCGGCTCGGATCTCGTCGTCAGAGCCGGCGCGCGTCGCAGCCACGGTGCGCAGGATCCCGCCGCCGGTGTAGGGAGCCCCCGCCAGCCGCGCAGCGGCTTCGTCAGATCGGTCGCCCAGGAAGGCCGGGTGCGTGTGCGCGTTGACCAGGCCGGGGGTGACCAGGGCATCGGCCAGGTCGGTGATGGCTTCCGTCTCGGGTGCATCGGCGCGGGCACCGAGCCATGCGATCTGTCCGTCGCGCACCAGGATCGCCCAGGGCAATGGCCCGTCATACGGCTTCGGCCTGAGGAGCCGGCCACGCCCGATGACCAGGAACGGATCGGCAGGCATCGGGCCAACCATAGCCCCTAGCCGATCTCGGGCTCGGCCACCGGCCGGCGTGCGGGCTCGCCTCGCAATCGGAGCGTGGCAAGCACGAGGCCGACCAGGATCACCCCGGCGCCCAGCAGCTGTATGGCGGACGGCGCCTCGCCCAGCAGCAGCATCGCCAGCAGCACCGAGCCGACCGGCTGGAGGGTCAGGATCACGCTGGTCAGTGCGGCCGGCAGCCGCGGCAGCGAGACGCTGATGATCAGCCAACCGACGACCTGCGAGGTGAGGGCCAGGACGAGCAGCCATCCGTGCGATGGCCAGCTCGGGACCAGATCGACCTCCCCCAGCGGCAGCCCGATCACCACCGAGGCAAGGGCGCCGATCAGGGTCGCGTCGAAGAGCGGTCCGGCCGGGCGGCGCAGGTCGGAATTGCCGCGCCGCAGGACGAGCAGGAAGGCGGCATACACGAACCCCACCACGATCCCCAGGATCACGCCCAGGCCCGGGTTGGCGCCGTATGCGCCGGTGCCGATGACGCCTGAGATGAGCACGACGCCAGCCAGGACGACCGGCAGCGCCAGCAGCGTGCGCCTGGGCGGCCGCTCGCCGAGGATCATCCAGGCCAGGAAGGCCACGAGCACGACCTGCATGTTGCCGAGTACCGTCGCCAGGCCGGCGCCGACGAGGGCGATCGTGTGGTGCCAGATCACGAGGTCCAGCGCCAGGAAGATGCCGGCCAGCATGGCGAGCCGCACCTGCGCGGCGGGGCGCGGGCCATAGGCGCGCCGCTCGAGATATGCGATCAGGCCGAGTGCGGGGAGCGCATAGGCGCAGCGAAAGATGGCCGCCGTGGCCGGCTCGACGTCGGCCAGCCGTACCAGGATGCCGGAGAAGGCGATCGACAGCGCCCCGAGCACCGCCGTCATCACCGGGCGGCGGCCGAGCGCCGCAAAGACAGCCACGATCATTGCCTGCGCAGCGTACCGGAGCGAGCTGGTTACCACGTCACGTTGTTCATCAGCGCCGGGGACGCCTGCCACGACCGAAATTGCACGCGGATACCACGGTACGTGGTGCCGGCCTGGAAATTTCGCGGCAACGAGGGTCGCATCGGCTCCTCGCGCGCCGATGAACCACGTCACGTAGTAGGCGTCGGGTGGCTTGCCGTCCGACGGCTGGCCGACGACACTTGCGCCGTGACCGAGATTCCGACCGGGACCGTCACGTTCCTGTTCACCGACATCGAGGGCTCGACCCGCCTTGCCGAGACGCTGGGCGAGGCGTGGCCCCCGCTGCTGGAACGGCATCGCCAGATCGCCCGAGCGGCGTGGGCGGAGCAGCACGGCGTCGAGATCGGGACCGAGGGCGACTCCTTCTTCGTGGTCTTCACCAGCGCGCCACAGGCGACGACGGCCGCGGTCGCAGCGCAACGCGGCCTCGCGGCGGAAGTGTGGCCGGAGGGCGGCCAGGTCCGGAGCCGGATGGGCCTGCACACCGGGGAGGGCTTGCTGAGCGGCGGCTCGTACGTCGGGCTCGACGTGCATCGCGCGGCGCGGATCGCGAACGCCGGCCACGGCGGCCAGGTCCTGCTGTCGGCCACGACCCGGTCATTGGTCGAGGGTTCGCTGCCGGAGGGCGTCAAGCTGCGCGAGCTGGGGGAGCATCGGCTCAAGGATCTCTCACGACCCGAGCGCATCTGGGACCTCGCGATCGAGGGGATCGACCGCGACTTCCCCGCGCTGCGCACCCTCGACGCGGTTCCCAACAACCTGCCGACGCAGCTGACCTCGTTCCTAGGGCGCCAGCGCGAGATCGCGGAGGCGCGGCAGCTGCTCATCGACGGTCGGCTGCTGACGCTGACCGGGCCGGGCGGCACCGGGAAGACCCGCCTCTCGCTCCAGATCGCGGCGGACGCCACCGATCGGTTCCCCGATGGGATCTATTTCGTGCCGCTTGGCACCATCAGCCAGCCGGAGCTCGTGCTGCCGACCATCGCCCAGGCGCTGGGCCTGGTCGACCCTGGGACGCGGGCGCTCGAGCGGCTGATGGAGCACATCGGTCCCAAGTGCTTCCTCCTCGTGCTTGACAACTTCGAGCAGGTCAACGATGCCGCAGCGCAGATCGCCGAGCTCCTGGCGAGGGCGCCGAAGATCTCGGTGCTGATCACCAGCCGCAGCCCGCTTCGGGTCTACGGCGAGCGCGAATATCCGGTCCCCCCGCTAGGCGTCCCCGATCCCATGCACCTCCCCGACCTCGAGCAGTTCTCCACATACGAGTCGGTGGCGCTCTTCGTCGAGCGCGCGATGGCGGTCCGGCCTGACTTCGCGGTCACCAGCGCCAATGCTCCGGCGGTGGCCGAGATCTGCGTACGGCTCGACGGGCTTCCATTGGCGATCGAGTTGGCGGCGGCGAGGGTTCGGGTCCTCAGCCCGCAGGCCATCATGGAACGGCTGGGCGACCGCCTGAAGCTCCTCTCCGGTGGCTCGCGTGACCTCCCGGAGCGGCAGCAGACACTGCGCGGCGCGATCGCCTGGAGCCACGACCTGCTCGAGGAGGCCGACCAGCGCGTCTTCGCCCGATTCGCGGTCTTCGCCGGAGGAGCCCCCCTCGACGCGATCGAACGCGTCGTCTTCGACGGAGGCGACACGGCCGATCCTCTGGATGCCATCAGCTCATTGGTTGACAAGAGCCTCGTGCGCCAGGAGAGCAAGCCGGACGGAGAACCGCGCTTTCGGATGCTGAGCACGATCCGCGAGTTCGCGATGGAGCGGCTGGCCGAACGAGGGGAGGCGGACGAGCTGGCCGAGCGCCACGCCGCCTGGGTCCTGGCCCTGGTCGAGGCGGGCGCCGTCGCCATCTTCGGACCGGAGCAGAAGGCGGTGCTGGACCGATACGAGCACGAGCACGACAACATCCGTGCCGCCCTGGGTCGTGCTACCGCCCTCGACCATGCCGAGATGGCGATGAACATCTTCGCTGGCTCATGGCGCTTCTGGCAGATGCGCGGATACCTGGCCGAGGCACGCGAGCATGCCGAGCGGGTGCTGGCGCTACCGGACTGCCGCGACTTCCCCGACGTCCGAGCGCTGGCGCTTGAGGCGGCCGGCGGGATCGCGTACTGGCAGGGCGCACTGCCGGCGGCACGAGCCTGGTACGAGGAGGCGGTCGACCTGGCCCGCGCGTCAGGCGACCCGGGCAGGATCGCCAATGCCGTCTACAACATCGGCTTCACTCTCACGTTCAGCGGGGAGGACCAGCTCGCTGCCCGCACCCTGGCGCAGGAGGCGGTCGACCTGTACCGCCAGATCGGCGACGAGGCCGGCGTCGGCCGGTCCCTGTGGGGGCTCGCCAACACCTTCTACTTCTTCAACGATTTCGAGGGCGGCCTGGCAGTTGCCAACGAGGCGCTCGACATCTTCCGCCGCCTCGACGATCGGTTCATGACCGCATGGTGCCTGTACATGAGGGGCCTCTATAGCCTGAAGTCCGATCCAGCCGCCATGCGGCGCGACCTGGAGGAGGCGCTCCCCTTGTTTCTCGCCGCCGAGGACAAGTCCGGCTACGCGCTGATCTTCGATGCGTTCGCCGCCCTGTACTGGACGGAGGGTGACGTCGATCGCGCGGTGCGACTGGCGGGCTTCTCAGCCGCGACCGAGGCGAGCACCGGCGTCGGCCTTGCCAAGATGAATCGCGAGGCCGCCGGCTTTTACGTCGAGACCCTCACCGAGGACCCGGCCCTGGCGGCCGCCCACGCCGAGGGTCAGCAGCTGAGCCTCGAGCAGGTCACCGCCCTGGCGCTGGGCCAGGATTAGCTCGGGGCGGCCAGGTCGCGGCGCGGGAAGACCACGAGCGCATACGCGACCGGGATCACAATCGCGACCGCCAGGATCAGGAAGTCCAGCGGGTCGGTCTTGCCGGTCAGGATCTTGCCCGGGTTGAAGTGGTGGAAGAGCGAGTACTGCTGTGTCCAGGCGGCGTCCCGCCAGAGGGACCCCAGGATCTCCAGGAAGTAGTTGATCAGCAGATAAGCAAGGGTCAGGCCGATCGCCGGCGCATGCCGGTCGAACGAGACGGAGGCTGCCAATCCGAACGCGGCGAATGCGGACCACAGCATCAGCCCGTTGAGGAAGACGAGCGGCATCTGGGCCAGGTCGAGCTCGTCGCCGACGCCCTGGATCGCAACGCCGATCAGCTGGCCGCCGAGTAGCGCAGCCATCACGATCGCGATCAACGAGGCCGATGCCGCCGCCAGCGTGAGGTACAGCGTTCGCCGCGAGATCGGTCGTGCGAGCAGCACCTCCAGCGTCCCGGCCTCTCGCTCGCCGGCGATCGAACTGACGGTCGAGCCGACCGCGAAGATCCCCACGAAGGCGATGGCGAGCGGGTGCTGAAGGCCGAGCGTTAGCGCCCCGGGCAGGGTGAAGAGGCTCCCCGAACCGAAGTTGAGCAGCTCTTTCGGAATGGCTCCCGAATTGGCGAGGTTCTTGAATGCATCGGCGAAGGCGACGTAGATGACAGGGATCAGGATTCCCCAGCCGATCGAGGCGAGCACCACCGCCAGGAGTCGCACCCGGTTCCAGCGCAGGGTCTGCAGGTAGAGGCGGAGGTTCATCCGCGCACCTCCTCGCTAGCATCATCGCCGGCGTAGTACTCGAGGAACGCCTCTTCCAGTCGTGCCGGCTCGATCGTCAGGTCCTCGAGCGAGGGCGATGCGATGGCCCGCACAAACTCGGAGACGTCGCCCAGCAGCGTCGCGCTCATCTTGTTGCCATCGACCCTCACGTCGGCCAGGCCGGGGATGCCGGCGAGCTCGGGCGCAGCGCCACGCCAGCGCAGCTCCACCTTCCGCTTGCGGCGCGCCAGCAGGTCGTCGACGTTCTGGAGTGCCATCAGCTGGCCGGATCGGATGATCGCGACCCGATCGCATACGCGCTCGACCTCGGACAGCACGTGGCTCGAGAAGAAGATGGTCCGGCCCTTCTTGCGCTGGTCGTCCATCAGGGCATAGAAGGCGTGCTGCATCAGCGGGTCCAGGCCCTCGGTCGGCTCATCCAGGATCGCGAGCTCCGGGTCGTGCTGAAACGCCTGGATCACCCCGATCTTCTGGCGCATGCCACGTGAGTAGTCCCGCACCTTCCTGCGCAGCACCGATGGTGGCATCTGCAGCCGTTCGCACAGCTCCTCGCGCATCGCGGCACCGCGGTCCTGCAGGTCGGCGAGGTAGTCGAGCGCATCGGCTCCGCTCAGTGAGTCGTACAGCGCGATGCCGCCGGGGAGGTAGCCGGTGCGCCGCCGGATCTCGACCGAGTCGGCCTCGATGTCCAGACCTAGGACCCTCGCTGAGCCCTCCGTGGCGTGCAGGAAGCCGAGCAGGGTGCGGATCAAGGTCGACTTGCCGGCGCCGTTCGGGCCCAGGAAGCCAAAGATTTCGCCCGACCGGACGTCAAGCGTGAGGTCGAGAAGGGCCTTGACCGTGTCGTAGTGCTTGGTCAGACCCTTGGTCGCGATCACCGCCTGAGGGGCGCCTGTCGGCTCGGCCTGCATGCGATGCAATCTACACCGACGACGATCAGCGCATGGCGAGAGGAGCGTTCGCCTTTGGTACACTTCGAATCCCGAACCGCCGTCGCCATCGAGACGTGGCGGTTCACGTTGTGCAAGCCTCAAGAAAGCGGACCCGCATGAAGATCGCTGTCCCTCGCGAGACCGCGCCCGGCGAGACGCGCGTGGCTCTCTCGCCGGAGGCCATCACCGCCCTGATCGCCGATGGCGTTGATGTGGTCGTGCAGTCGGGCGCCGGTGATGCCTCGTTCATCAGCGACGATGCCTTCCGCGAGGCCGGGGCCAGCATCGTCCCGGACGCGGCCGCGCTCTACGGCGCGG
>JACDEL010000001.1 GCA_013816405.1 Chloroflexota bacterium
GACCGTCGGCCCTGTCTGCCTGCGAGCCTCGCGCTCGCCGGTTCAGGTCGGCCCCGTCAGGCTCGCCCCTTCCGCCGCTCCTCGGCGTCCGGACCCGATGGGGTTCGCGGGCTGGCTCGCGTCAGCAAGCCGACCGCCGGTGGGGACTTTCACCCCGCCCCGAAGGCGATGAATCGTTCAGTTGTGCGCAGCCTGCCACAGGCCGCCAGGCCGGTCAATTCGGCTCCCTGCTAGGCAGACGCCGGGTCGGCCGAGGCGCCTCGGCCCCGGAGCCATCGGTAGACGACGTAGGCAACGCCGACGACGACCACGACATAGATCAGGAGCTCGAACGGCCGGATCGCGTCGTACAGGTGGCGGTAGTTCTCCCCAAGCAGGTAACCCGCAAGGAGGAGCGCGGCGTTCCAGGGCAGGGAGCCCAACGCACTGAAGAGCAGGAAACGGCCGACCGGCATGCGCGCCACGCCGGCCGGGTAGTTGATCAGCGCGCGAAGCAGTGGCACCAGCCGCGCGAGCAGGACGGCTCGGTCCCCGTAGCGAGCGAACCAGGCGTCGGCGCGGTCGAGGTCTTCGGGCTTGATGTGGACGTAGCGTCCCCATCGGTTCAGCAAGGGTCGGCCGCCCCAGGCACCGATCAGGTAGCCCGCCAACGAGCCCGCAACCGCGCCAACCGTCGCAATGATCAACACGACGAGCCAGCTCCACGGCGAATGCGTGAGCGGCTCGAGGACCGAGGGATCGGTCGCTGACTGGCTAACCTTCCAGCCCGCCATCGGCACGATCACTTCCGACGGGATGATCGGCACAAAGGTCTCCAGGCCGATGGCGATCGCCACCCCCAGGTAGCCGACCGCGTCGTACAGGCTCAGGAAGAAGGGGATGACGGTCCGATCGATGAAGTCGAGCATCGGTCAGGCGGGGGCGGGGTAGTCGATCGCCAGGGAGTAGACCGCCACGATCACCGCCAGCAGCGCGCCGCCCGCCATCCAGCCGCCGAGCAGGTCGATCGGGTAATGGGCGCCCAGGTAGAGGCGGATCAGGCTGATCGCCGCGATCAGGCCAATTGCCACGCCGTACGCGATCATGCCGCGCCGCCGGTCCCGGCTGACCCGCGCCACGCAGAACGCCAGCAGGCCGTAGAAGACAGTGGCGCGGAGCGCATGCCCGGCCGGGAAGTCCGCGATGTCATCCAGGCCTCTTCCGCCGATGTCGAAGAGCGCGTTCCAGAGCTGGAGGAGGCCGAGCGGCGCGTGACCGGGCTCCGGGAAATACGTGAAGTACTTGAGCGCCCATTCGATCGGGAAGGCCAGCGTCCCGGCGGCGAGCAGCAGCGCCAGGTCGGTTCGGCCCCGCGCCAACGCAACGAGCCCGGCAATGCCGAAGCCCAGGCCCACGAACCAGCCCGAGCCGAGGCCGCTGATGCCGACCAGCAGCGCGTCGAGCGGCGGCGCATTGGTCATCACCCAGTGCTGGATCGGCGGCACCACCTCCACCATCAGCCAGTCCTCGGGGACGGTGTGACCGGTCGTGCGCTTGAACGCGACGAGCCAGAAGAGGCTCGGCAGGGCGATCAGGGACAGAAGGAAGGCGAACGCGGGGCTCGGGACTGCGCTGCCGAGATCAGGGGCCTCGGCGGCCGCGACCGAACGGCTCGTGGGGTCCGGGGCTCGTCGCACGCTGCGTAGTATAGGGACGGCCTCCGGCGTTCCCGGAGGTTCGCACCGGATCGAAGCCCCTCGAAAGGAGCCGCGCCACGCCCGACGGGCCGACCCCGCCGCTTCTCCTGACCGGGCGCGACCTGACGGTTGCGGACGTTGCCGCGGTGGCCCGGGACGGACGACAGGTGGCGCTCGACCCCGAGGCCGCAGGGCGAATGCGGGCATCGCGCGAGGTGATCGAGCGGCTCGTCGCGGAGGGCGAGACGGTGTACGGGGTGACGACCGGCTTCGGCGACCTCGCCAACGTGCGGATCCAGCCCGAGCAGGTCGCCGAGCTCCAACGCAACCTGGTCCGATCCCACACCGCGGGAGTTGGCGAGCCGCTTCCCGTCGACGTGGTTCGGGCCATGCTCGTGCTGCGGGCCAACGCTCTGGCCGTCGGCCTCTCCGGCGTGCGACCCGGACTGGCGGAGCTGTTGTGCGGGATGCTCAACAAGGCGGTTCACCCGGTCATCCCGTCACGCGGCAGCGTCGGGGCCAGTGGCGACCTCGCGCCGCTGGCGCACCTGGCGGCCGTGCTGATCGGCGAGGGCATGGCAGATACCCCTGCCGGACCGATGTCGGGGGCCGATGCGCTCCGCCTCGCAGGCCTGTTCCCCATTGAGCTGGGCGCCAAGGAGGGTCTCGCCCTCCTCAACGGGACGCAGCTGATGGCAGGCATCGCGGCCCTGGTGCTCCACGACGGGAAGCGCCTGGCCGCCTCGGCCGACGTGATCGGCGCGATGAGCCTGGAGGCGATGGAGGGGACCGCAGCAGCATTCGACGAAGAGCTGATCGCCGCGCGGCCGCACCCTGGCCAGGTGGCCGCCGCCGCCCACCTCCGGGCCTTGCTCGACGGCAGCGAGATCGGGGCGTCGCACGCGGCGAGTCCGCATCGGCTCCAGGACGCCTACTCGATTCGCTGCATGCCACAGGTCCACGGCGCGGTGCGCGACGCACTCGACCAGCTCGAAAGGGTGCTGGTGGTGGAAATGAATGCTGCCACCGACAACCCGCTCGTCCTCCCCGACGGCCGGGTCGTGTCCGGTGGCAACTTCCACGGAGAGCCGATCGCGCTCGCCATCGACTACGCCAAGATCGCCCTCGCGGAGCTGGCGTCCATCTCCGAGCGTCGGACCGCCCGACTCGTCGACGCCCATCTCTCGGGCCTGCCGCCGTTCCTGTCCGAGACGCCCGGCGTGAGCAGCGGCCTAATGATCGTGCAGTACACCGCGGCGGCACTCGTGAACGAGATGCAGACGCTCGCGCATCCAGCATCGGTGGATACCATCCCGACCAGCGCCAACCAGGAGGACCACGTGAGCATGGGCGCCACCGGGGCCTTCCACCTGCGCGCCGTGCTGGAAGCCGCGGAGACGGTCCTTGCCATCGAGGCCCTGTGCGCCACCCAGGGATTGGACTTCCGGGTCCCAATGCGTCCGGGGCACGGTGTCTCCCGGGCACGCTCCACCATCCGGGAGCGCGTCCTCCACCTCGAGGAAGATCGCTCGCCGTCGCCGGACATCGCCGCCGTCCGCGAGCTCGTCCACTCGGGCGCCCTGCTGGCCGCCGCCGACGGTTCCTGACCGATGGCCGGATCCGACCTGAGCTTCGCGCTCGTCGACGCCGATTCCTTCGTCTCGATCCCCTCTCCCGCCCAGCCCGGCGCCCGATGCCAGACCTGCGACTACTGGGAGCGACTGGACGGTCACCGGGAGGCGTCGGAGTCGGAGGCCGCGCCTGATCTCAAGCTCTCCCGCCTCATGTCCGGCGCGCGCCTGGCCGGTTCGTACGGGATGCTCGCCTGGGGCGTGGATGCGACTGGCGACCGGGTCGCCGTGGGTTGGGCGCAATTCGGACCGATCTCCGCCTACCCCCGCGCACAGGTCATCCGTGATCGCTACCCCTCGCTCCCCGACTCCCCCGCACCGTGGGTGGTCACCTGTCTCCAGGTCGTGCCCGAAAGGACTGACCGGGAAGATGTCGCCGCCGCCCTGCTGGGCGCCGTGTGCGAGGAGCTGGATCGGCGCGGGATCATCGCGGTGGAGGCCTATCCGGAAAGCGTCACCGACCCGTGGTCACCGTCACCGGGACCAGCTTCCATCTACGAGGCCACCGGGTTCTCGCTGGCGGCCGGCGAGGAGCGCTACCCGGTCTACCGTCGCGAGCTGGAGGGCGCATCGGCGGACGTCGGGTGGGGTGACCTCCTGTCCCACACCCGACCGCCGGACGAAGGCGAGGACTGGCCGCTGCCGCTTCCCAAGGGTCCCAGGGAAGAGGATCTGTTCCGGCTGCCGCCCAAGCCGTCACGCCCCAATCCCTTCGGGGACGAATGACCGATGCTCGAAGCTGGCCTGTGGGGACTCGGCGCGGCCTCGGCCCTGGTGCTCGGCGCCTTCATCGGGTTGGTCGGGAGCGTGCCGCGCCGCTTCGTGGCGCTGGCGATGGCCTTTGGTGCAGGGGCCCTGATCAGCGCCTTGGCGTTCGACCTGACCGAGGATGCCTTCGCACACGGCGGAACGCTTCCCGTCGCCGGCGGCCTCGCCGCCGGCGCCCTTGTATTCTTCGCCGGCAACCAGATGCTCCACCGGCGGGGCGCGGCCCGGCGTGGGACGCGAATGGCAAAGGCCGCTGACAACGGGCCGGCGATCGTGCTCGGCGCGATGCTCGATGGGATCCCCGAGTCGGTGGTCCTCGGGACGACGCTCCTCGGCGGAGGCGGGGTCGGTGTTCCGTTCCTCGCAGCGGTCTTCCTGTCGAATGTGCCGGAGGCGCTGTCGGCGGCCGCCGACCTTAGGCGAGAGGGTCATCGCCCGCCGTGGATCATCGGCCTGTGGGTGGCGGTCGCCCTCGTCTCCGGCCTTGCCGCCGCCCTCGGCTACGGGCTCCTGGGCGAGATGGGATCGAGCGCCGTCCCGCTCATCCAGGCCTTCGCGGCGGGCGCGATCCTGACCATGCTCGCCGACACGATGATCCCGGAGGCGTTCGCCGATGGCGGAGACCTGACCGGCCTTGCCACCGTCTTCGGCTTCGCAACGGCCTTCCTGCTGTCCACGATCAGCTAGCGGCCGGGCCTATCATCGGTCCATGACTGCGACCGTCAAGCCCCCCTCCGGTCCTCGTCCGGTTCACGCACCGCACGGGACCGAGCTGTCCTGCAAAGGCTGGGGCCAGGAGGCGGCACTGCGGATGCTGATGAACAACCTCGACCCCGACGTGGCCGAGGACCCCGATCACTTGATCGTCTACGGCGGCACAGGCCGCGCGGCGCGCAGCTGGGAGGCGTTCGACGCCATCGTGCGCGAGCTGCGCCAGCTCGAGAACGACGAGACCCTGCTCGTCCAAAGCGGCAAGCCGGTGGGCGTCTTCCGCACCACCACCGAGGCACCTCGGGTCCTGATCGTGAACGCCATGCTCGTCCCCCACTGGGCGACCTGGGAGCAGTTTCGCGAGCTGGAGCGCGCCGGCCTGACCATGTATGGCCAGATGACCGCCGGGTCGTGGATCTACATCGCCACCCAGGGGATCATCCAGGGGACCTATGAGGCCTTCGCCGAAGCGGCGCGCCAGCACTTCAACGGTTCCCTCAAGGGCACGGCAACGCTCACAGCTGGCTTGGGCGGGATGGGGGGTGCCCAGCCGCTGGCCATCACCATGAACGAGGGAGCGGTGCTGGCCATCGAGGTGGACCCAGCCCGGGCGGAGCGACGCCACAAGGCCGGCTACGTTGACGAGCTGACGATCGACGTGGACGAGGCGGTCCGACGCGTCGACGCCTGGCGCGCCGCCGGGGATGCTCGCTCAGTTGCCCTCATCCGCAATGCGGCGGACGTCGAGCCTGAGCTGGTCAAGCGCGGCTGGCACCCCGACATTGTCACCGACCAGACGAGCGCCCACGACCCGCTGAATGGCTACGTCCCGGGGGGCATCGGCCTGGCGGAAGCGCTTGCGCTGCGCGAAAGCGACCCCGCGGACTACTCGCGCCGCTCCATGGAATCAATCGCCGATCACGTGCGGGCGATGCTCGCCTTCCATCGGTCCGGCTCGGTCGTCTTCGACTACGGCAACAACATCCGGAACTTCGCGCGCGACGCGGGCGTGACCGACGCCTTCGACTTTCCCGGCTTCGTGCCGGCCTTCATCCGGCCGCTCTTCTGCGAGGGCAAGGGGCCGTTCCGCTGGGCCGCCCTTTCGGGGGACCCGAACGACATCCTCAAGACCGATGCGGCCCTGGCCGCACTCTTCCCGGAGGACGAGCCACTGCACCGATGGCTGCGCCTCGCCGAGGAGAAGGTGCCATTCCAGGGGCTCCCGGCACGAATCTGCTGGCTGGGCTACGGCGAACGAGCGAGGGCAGGACTGAAGATCAACGAGATGGTGCGGTCTGGCGAGCTGGCTGCACCGATCGTGATCGGGCGAGATCACCTGGACGCGGGCTCGGTCGCGAGCCCGTACCGGGAGACCGAGGGAATGAAGGACGGGTCGGACGCGATCGCGGACTGGCCGATCCTCAACGCCCTGGTCAACACGGCCGCCGGCGCGACCTGGGTCAGCGTCCACCACGGCGGAGGCGTGGGCATCGGATACAGCCTGCATGCCGGCATGGTGGTGGTAGCTGACGGCACCGACGAGGCTGCCGCTCGGCTGGAGCGAGTCCTGACCACGGATCCGGGGATGGGCGTCATTCGCCACGCGGATGCCGGCTACGAGCGTGCCCTCGAGGTGGCCCGGGAGCGCGGCGTGCGCGTCCCGATGGCCGACGAGGGCTAGGCCAGCAGCTCCGGCGTCAGGTCCGCGATGGTCGGGGCGCCCGCGAGTGCCATGGCGTTCTCCAGCTCGCGCCTGAGGAGGTCGAGGACGTTCCCGACGCCCGCCTGACCGTCTACCGCCAGGCCCCAGATCACCGGCCGCCCGATCCCCACGGCAGCGGCGCCCAGAGCCAGGCTCATCAGCACATCCACGCCTCGTCGCACCCCGCCGTCGAGCAGCACGGGGATCCGGCCGGCGACTGCGTCGACCACTGCGGGCAACGCGTCCAGGCTGGCGATGGTCGCGTCCAGCTGCCTGCCGCCGTGGTTGCTGACCTCGATCCCGGCCGCACCATGCTCGATCGCGAGCTTTGCGTCATCGGGATGCAGGATCCCCTTGACGATGACCGGCAGGCCAAAGCCGGCCAGCCACTCGAGATCGGGCCAGGTCATCCGGTCGACGAATTCGACCGATGCCACCTCCTCCGGCGTCACCCCTGCGGCGATCGCAACGTTCGGGATCTGGAGCCCTTCCGGGATCTGGAAGCCGACCCGCAGGTCGCGCTCGCGCCGCCCGATCCGCGCGAGGTCGACGGTGAGCACCAGCGCCTCATATCCGCTAGCGACCGCGCGCTCCACAAGAGCGCGACGAGCGCCGGGATCCGCGAGGAAGTAGACCTGGAACCAGCGCGGTCCACCGACCGCGGCGATATCGGCAAGGTCGGTGCTGGCGGAGGTGGAGACCGTGATCGTCATGCCGCGCGAGGCCGCCGCTCGAGCGGTCGCCAGCTCGCCGTCTGGATGGGCCATGCGCTGGAGCGCGGTGGGCGCGATGAAGATGGGTGAGGGCCAGCGACGCCCGAACACCTCGACGCTCATGTCCACACTCGACACGTCACGCATCACGCGCGGCACGATCGCCTGCCGCCCGAATGCGGCCCGGTTGTCCCGGAGCGTGACCTCGTCCTCCGCGCCGCCGCTGAAGTAGGCGAGCGGACCCGGAGCGAGCCGTTCCGCCGCGACCCGTTCGTAATCGTGCAGATTGATCAAGTTCAGGTCAGCCGGCAACGCCGGCTCGAAGCTGGCCCGCGGAGGGACGGGCAGGCCCGACTGCTCTGGCATGGGGGCAGGGTACCGCCCGCCACGGCGGGGCGCGGTCATGCCGTAGCATCGGCTCATGGCCGCATTTGACCCCGACGCTCCGCTGCCCGGCGCTCCGGACCCGTGGGCCGGCTCGGAGATGCCAGTCCGGCGCGAAGGCCCGCCCTACGCGATGACCGAGATGATCGCCGCCGAGCCGGCGCTCGCCGAGCGGCTGCTCCGGCGACTGCCTGGCGATCCCGCCCTCGGCCGCGTGGCCGACGCAATCCGAGCGGCCGCGTCCTCCGATAAGCCGATCATCGCCACCGGCTGTGGCACCAGCGAGCACGCGGCGATGGTCGTCGCGGAACTGTTGACCGAGGCCCTTGAGATCACGATCTGGCCGATGCAGGCCCTCGAAGTCGCCCGCCGCCCGCCGCGCGATGGCGTGCTGGTGGCCGTCTCCCATGAGGGTGGGACCTGGGCGACGAACGAGGCGCTCAAGGCCGCGGGCGCGGCCGGATCAACGACGGCGCTCATCACGGTGAGCGACCGCTCCCCCGCTGCCGCGCTGGCTGACCACGTCCTGGCCACCGGCGAACAGGACCAGAGCTGGTGCCACACCGTCGGCTACCTCTCCCCGGTGATCGTCGCCGCCGCCCTGGCGGGCGCCCTGCGTGGAGCGCCGATCGACCCGGTGGTAGCACGGGCGCTGCTCGAGGCTGCCGGGCACGAGCCGACCGCCGAGGCTGCGGCAGCGGGGCTGGTGGGGAGCGCTCGCCTGTTGATCGTTGGGTCGGGGATCGACTACCCGGCGGCTCGCGAGCTGGCGCTGAAGATCGAAGAGGGGGCGCGCCTGCCGGCATCGGCGCTCCAGCTGGAGACGATCCGCCACGGCCACCTGGGGGCTGCAGACGAGCGAACCGGGCTGGTCGTCGTCCTCACCGATGCGGAGGGCTGGGGCGAGACCGTCATCGAGCGCTCCCGGGCCGTGCTGCGCTCGGCCGCTGACCTGGGCATGCCCGCCGCGGCGCTGATCGGCGCCGACCTCGGCGACGACATCCCAATCGCCCTGACGACGGCGGGCCGCATGAGCGTGCCACTGGCCGGCGCGTTACCGCACCTGGTCACATCGGCGTTCGCCACCGCCATCCCACTCCAGCTCCTCGCCGAGCGCCTGGCGCGTGCTCGCGGCAAGAACCCGGACACCATCGGGCGGGACGATCCACGTCAGGCAGCCGCCGCCGAGGCCTGAGCGGATACCCGCGGGTATCATCGGTCCGCTGTGCCGAGCCTGATCGAATGCGTCCCCAACTTCTCCGAGGGTCGTCGCGCGGAGGTCGTTGACGAGATCGTCCGTACGGTCCGGCAGATCGATGGCGTGACGCTCCTCGACTATTCGCGGGACGAGACGCACAACCGAAGCGTCGTGACCTTTGCCGGGTCCGCCGAGCCGGTGGTCCGAGCCGCGACTGCGGCCGTCGGGCGCGCCGTAGAGCTGATTGATATGGAACAGCATTCGGGAGCCCACCCACGCATCGGCTCCGTCGACGTCATTCCCTTCGTGCCCCTGGGTGCCACGCGCATGGAGGAATGCGTCGACCTTGCCCGTCGCTTCGGCGAACAGATCGCGCGGACCTACGAGCTCCCGGTCTACCTCTACGGTGAGGCTGCCCTCCGCCCGGGACGCCGCCGCCTGGCGGATGTGCGACGCGGCCAGTACGAAGGGCTGAAGGCGGAGCTCGGGGCCGATCCGGAGCGCGATCCCGACTTCGGTCCCAAGCGTCCGCACCCGCGTGCGGGGGCCGTCGCGGTCGGCGCCCGCAAGCCGCTGATCGCCTTCAACGTCAACCTCGCAACCGACGACATCACGCTTGCCCAGCGCATCGCCGAGACGATCCGCGAGTCGTCAGGCGGGCTCCCGGCAGTACAGGCGATGGCGGTCCAACTCGAGAATCCCGGCCAGCCGCGCTACGCCCAGGTGAGCATGAACCTGGTCGACTGGGAGCAGACCGGCATCGCCAGGGTGGTGAGCGAGATCCGGCAGCTGGCCCGCCAGTTCGGAGCCGACATCGACCATTGCGAGTTGATCGGCCTGGCGCCTGCGGGAGCTCTGCTGGAGGTGGCAGCCGAGGCACTGGCGCTCCGCGGTTTCAACGCCGACCAGGTGCTTGAGCTGCGACTGGCCAAGGACCGATGAGCTCGCTGCGCGCAGACCTGCGCGCCGCAGTCGAGGCCGCTCGCGATAGCGCCGAGGCGGAGGGTGAGTTCCGTCGCCAGGACGGCGCCGCCTGGCCGCCGATCAGCCTCGAACGACCGGGACGTCCCGAGCACGGCGACTACGCAACGAATGCGGCCATGCAGCTGGCACCTGTGGTTCGCGACTCGCCGATGCGGATCGCGGAGACACTGAAGCGCCACCTGGGCCTTCCGCCGGGGATCGGCGAGGTGAGCATTGCGCCGCCGGGCTTCCTCAACATGCGCCTCGACGCCACCTGGGTGGCCGGGCAGGTGGGTGCCATCCTCGAGGCTGGGCCGACGTTCGGCGGCGTGCGAGCGGATCACCCTCGGAAGATCAATGTCGAGTTCGTATCGGCCAACCCGACCGGTCCGCTGACCGTGGGCAACGCGCGGGGCGCGTTTGTCGGCGACCTGCTGTGCCGCGTGCTGGAGGGGGTCGGCCACGAGGTGACGCGCGAGTACTACTTCAACGACTTCAATGCCCAGGTGCTGAACCTCGGCCTCTCGGTGCAGGCCCGACGCGAGGGCCGTCCGGTTCCCGAGGATGGCTACCACGGCGACTACGTGGCCGAGCTCGCCGCCGCCGTTCCTGACGAGATCTGGGCCGAGGCAACTGCCGAAGGCGCCGACGTAGGATCGATTCTGGGCCGATGGGCGTCGGAAGGCGTTCGTGCCGGGATCGAGGAGAGCCTCGCCCGCCTCGGCGTCAACTTCGACGTGTGGACCAGCGAAGGGTCGATCCACGAGCAGGGATGGGTCACCCGGGCGATCGACCAGCTGCGGGCGGCCGGCCACATCTACGAGGCCGATGGGGCGACCTGGTTCCGCTCGACGGCCTTCGGGGACGACAAGGATCGGGTGGTGATCCGCTCGAACGGCCAGCCCACCTACTTTGCGTCGGACCTCGGGTATATCGCGCAGAAGTTCAGCCGCGGCTTCGAGGAGCTGATCTACCTGTGGGGCGAGGACCATCACGGGACCGTGGCGCGCAATCGCGCGGCGGCCCAGGCGCTAGGGTTCGACGCCGACGCAGTGCAGTGGATGCTGATGGCCTGGGTTCGCTTCGTGCGGAACGGCGTCGAGATCGGAATGAGCAAGCGCTCCGGCGAGTTCATCAGCCTGGATGAGCTGCTGGCGGAGATCGGACCGGACGCGGCGCGCTGGTATTTCGGCTCCCGCGCGACGACGACCGGGATCGACCTCGACATCGAGCTTGCCAAGAAGCAGAGCGCGGAGAACCCGGTCTACTACGTCCAGTACGCCCATGCCCGCTGCAGCTCGATTCTGCGTCGAGCCGCGGACGACAAGCTCGCGCCGGATACAGGCGAGGCGGCTCAGCTGCTCGTGCATCCCGCCGAGCAGGCGTTGGTTCGGCGACTGTTGGCCATGCCCGACGTCGTGGCCGATGCCGCCGAGCGACGCGAGACCCATGAGCTGACCCACTACTGCCTGGAGGTGGCCCAGCTCTTCAACGCCTTCTACCGAGATTGCCGCGTCCTGCCCGATGAGGCCGCCGAGATCCCGCTCTCGCAGGCGCGCCTGACCCTGACCGCCGCGGCACGCCAGGTGCTGGCCAACGCGCTCGGCCTGCTGGGCATCTCCGCTCCCGACTCGATGTAGCGCTCAGCCCCCTGTAATGGGTGCGATCGTCTCGAGCAGATCGGGCGACGAGGCCTGGAGGACGACGGTCTCGCGGTCCGAGACGTGAACCAGCCGCGCGGCAAAGGAAAGGTCGGGCTGGACCCCCGAATACACGGTCTCGAATTCGCTCGCGTCGGCGGACGTATCCCAGGCGATCCGCCAACCGAGCGCCCAGCTGCCATCAGCGTTCGTGGCCACCGTCATTCGGTCGCCACCCCACCCCTCGGCCGCCTTGTCCGCCGCCGATCGTGTGACACCAATCCCCTCGAGCCAGATCGCCATCCAGGACTCGCCAAGGGTCGTGTCGGAGGCGTGCGCCCAATTTGCGCCCACGGCGCTCCACAGGTCGAGCGGGTCGACCTCGACCGGGGCCTCGCCGTTGGCGTACGCCGCGGAATGCAGGACCTGCTCGGTCGAGGCGGGCAGCTTCGCGTATGCGGCGTCCACCGCCTTCCATCCGCCCGAGGCGTAGAGCCGGCCCACGAACTCGGCGCCGGACAGGTAGGGAAACTCGAGCAGCCGAACCATCCAGGGCGGGATCCCGGTCATGTCGGGAAGGGGAGCCTGGACGACCCCGGCCACTTCATCCGCCGAGAGATGGCCGATCGCCCATACCACCATGGACGTGCTGGCGTCGCCCTCTTTAAGCGCCAGCAGCGCAAGCTCCCAGTCCCGCTGCCCGGCGACCGCCTCCTGGGCCGCACTGCTGTCGAAGGCAGCGTCTTGGAGGGCATGGGTGTATTCGTGGGCATAAGTGATCTGTGCCGCGGGCGTGAGCCCGGCATCGGTCACGACCACCATCCGCTTCGCGTCGAAATCGTAGTAGCCGGCCACCTGCGCCACGTACAGCTGCTCGGTCAGAGCCACGATGTCCTGGTCGGCGTCGAGCAGGCCCAATGCACGCAGGGTGGCGTTGTCGAGCGCCGGCTCGAGCAGCCCGGGAAGGACCTGCGCCAGCTCGTTCCGGGTCATGATCTGGGGTGGACCGATGTCGGCCGCCGGCAGGCCGCGCAGCTCCTGAACCTGCTTCTCGATCTGGCCGAGGACGGACATCATGTTCGGGGAAGGGGGAGGCCCGGACGGCCCGGGGGTAGCCGTCGTCGCAACGGGGGTCGGGCTTGCCAGGATGCCGACTCCCGCCGCGCGCACCCCCACGAACGCGATGATGGTCAGGCTCAGCAGCAGAACGCTGAGGGCTGCGACGCGCCTGGCCAGTGGGGACATCGGCCGCATTGTGGCATCCGGCTGATCCGGCGTTAGGTTCAGGTTTCTTAAGCCAAGCCCCCCTTTGGGATTCACCGTCGGCTTTTAAGGTTGTCCCTGCGAGTAGGAAACCAACGGGTTTCCGCCTCCACCCTCCCTCCTTCGAGCGCCGGTGTCATTGGGCGGGCACCGGCGCTCGTGCGTTTCCAGTAGCATCGGCCATCCCATGGAGATCACCTGGTACGGGCGTGCCTGCTTTCGCCTGAAGGGGCGCGAGGCGACGGTCATCACCGACCCGTGCCCACCTTCCACCGGGTTCGTCGCGGGGAAGCACGACGTTGACCTGCTGACGATCTCGCATGGCCACGCCGATCACAGCTACACGCGCTCGATCACGGCGGGTTTGACGCTTACCCGGCCCGGCGAATACGAGCACCGCAACCTGCTGATCACCGCGGTCCGCTCCTTCCACGACGGGGTGCGTGGGGCTGAGCGCGGTGAGAACGTGATCTTCGCGGTCGAGATGGATGGCGTGCACGTCTGCCATCTGGGTGACCTTGGGCACCTGCTGACCGAGGAGGAGCTGGCAGAGCTCGGACCGATCGACGTGCTGCTGGTCCCGGCCGGCGGCAACTTCACCATCGGGCCGCCCGAAGCCGCCGAAGTCGTTGCCCAGATCAGTCCCAAGATCGTCATCCCGATGCACTTCGCTCTCGATGGCGCATCGGCGGATCTACTGGGGCCTGAGCGGTTCCTTCACGAGCTCGCCGTCAGCGAGCCGATCCGCCAGCCGAAAGCCGTCGTCCTGCTATCCTCGCTCCCCGAGGAGACGCAGGTGGTCCTGCTGGAGGCGCGCGGCCGCACCGGTTGAGCCCGTTTGGTGCCTGCGCGCACCGGTCGTTTGTGCTCTGCACCCCACTAGGCGCCACTCATTTGCAAATCACTCGACCAATGCACTAGGCAACCCACCACTTCCCATGTATTCTCCGGCTCCATTGGACCCGTAAGCGGTCATTGACCGAGGCGGTTCCGAGGGCCAAACAGGGCTCCGGTACTGCAGCCAGTCTTCTTCCGGAGCCTGACGGCCGACGCAGGCGCAGCGTCGATTGATCCAGCCCCCCTGGCAGGGACGGGGTGGAGGTTCGCCTCTACCCCGTCTTCTGTTGTGTCGCGGTCCGCTGCAGCCAAGAAAGCGGTGCGAGACCGCACCAACCTAAGCCACCCGGTCTCAATCGGACTTCACAAGACCTCACCAAGGGACCAGCCAGAGGTACTAGTCAAGGCCAGTACTTCCGTCCTAGGGTGCCGGAGATTAACCCCAGGGGGGCCTCGGTGGATTCCGCCCCGAGCACCAGGGGAGCTGTAAGGAGACTGGTATCGTGACTCCTCGTACCGCTAAGGGCGGGCTTCTCACGCGCCGTATGCTCATCGCCATGGTTGCGATGGGGATCATCGCTCTGGCACTCGGTTACTTCACCCATCCCGTTTACGCCGGGGCGACGAAGGTGACCATCTGCCACGCCACCAGCGGCTCAAATGAGTTCGTGGTCATCACAATTGACGAGGGTGCCTCCACTTTCCCGCACCTCGACGACAACGGAAGTCCGCTCAACGGACATGAGGATGACTTCCTTCTACCGGGCAACGCCACCGTCGAGGATTGCCAGGAAGCCGCGCATTCGTCGTCGCCGTCCCCGTCCGAATCCGCGTCTGAGGCCGAGTCGGTCTCCGAGGCCGAGTCTGCATCTGAGGCCGAGTCGGCCGAGCAGTCGGTCGAGGCATCCGGCGAGCAGTCGCTCAAGGCCGGCGAGGGCACTCCTGCGGCGAGCGTCTCCGACGGTGCACTCTCGCTCAACGGCGTGGGCGCGCTGCCAACCATCCTGTTCAGCCTGATCCTGCTGGCATCTCTCGGGGCGCTCGCCTACGCGAACGTCAAGTCGGCCCGCAACATCAGCTAGCCCTTGAACGGCGCAAGCCGACCGCCTGACTAAGGCATCCCCGGTCCGCCGGGGACTGCCCAGTGTTCGGGCAAGCTCTCCGGGGAGCCAGGCAGCCATGCGAAATCGTGGCCCCATTGATCCAGCCCCCCTGGCAGGGACGGGGTAGAGGTTCGCCTCTACCCCGTCTTCTGTTGTGCCCCGGAGCTGAAGCCGCGGAATCCGTTGCAGACGCGCAACGACCAGAGTCCCCACCTTTCAACCGGACTCAACCGGACCCCTCCGGAGCCGTATCCGGAGGTACTAGGCAGGCCCAGTACTTCCGGTTAGGGTGCGGACATATCGACCCCCAGGGGGGCCGCGCGGGTGTTCCGTAGCGTGCCAGGGGTGCTGGAAGGACCAAGGAGAATCTCGTGAACACTCGCACTCTCACCATGGCCAGGGTGTCACGGCTGAGCCTCGTGCTCGCCGCGGGAGCCGCACTGGCACTGTCGACGGCGTACCTGGTACGCCCGGCATTTGCCACGCAGCCTGACCCGCTGCACAAGGTCACGATCTGCCACCGCACCAACTCGGTCACCCATCCTTACGTCATTGAGACGGTCGACGAGGCCTCGGTCGATGGCGACAACGGCAAGGGCGACCACCTGCTCGAGCACCTCGGGCCGGTCTTTGATGCGAACAACCCGCCTCCCCCGCCGCACAACGGCGACCAGTGGGGCGACATCATCCCGCCGTTCTACAGCGACGGCTCGACCCCGACCGGCTACCCCAGCCTGAACTGGGACGCCGACGGCCAGGCGATCTTCGACAATGGTTGCAAGCTTGCCGGTGAGGAGGAGTCGGTCGCCGAATCCGCCTCTGAGGCCGAGTCGGTTGCCGAGTCGGTTGCCGAGTCGGTTGCCGAGTCCGAGTCTGAGGCCGAGTCAGCTCCCGAGTCCGGCGAGCAGTCGGTCGAGGCCGGCACCGGCACCCCCGAGGAGAGCGTCTCCGACGGTGCACTCTCGCTGAGCGACGTTGGCTCGCTGCCGACCATCGCCTTCAGCCTGATCCTGCTGGCATCGCTGGGCGGCCTCGCCTACGCGAACGTCAAGTCGGCCCGCAACATCAGCTAGCCCTTGAACGGCGCAAGCCGACCGGACGGGGTAGAGGTTCGCCTCTACCCCGTCTTTCTGTTCGTGGCTTAGATCAGCGCCAGCTCGCGGCCGACCTTCTCGAACGCGGTGAGGCAGGTCTTGAGCTCGTCGGAGCTGTGCTCGGCGGTGACGATGGTCCTCACCCGCGACCGATCGTCTGGCACGGTCGGGAAGCCGATCCCCTGCGCGAAGACGCCCTCCTCGAAGAGCCGATCCGACAGCTTCATGGCCATGGCTCCACTCCCGGCGATGACCGGGGTGATCGGCGTCTCGGATGCACCGATATCGAAGCCGAGACGCGCCAGGCCCGCCTTGAAGAGGCGCGTGTTCTGCCACAGCCGCTTGATCAGCTCCGGCTCCGACTCCAGCACGTCGATCGCGGCCAGGCACGCGGCCGCAACGGCGGGCGGATGGGACGTCGAAAAGAGGAAGGGCCGCGCACGGTGGATCAGGATCTCGCGCAGCGCCTCGCTGCCGGCGACGTAGCCGCCCAGCACCCCGATCGCCTTGGAGAGGGTACCCACCTGGATGTGCACCCGGCCGTGCAGGCCGAAGTGATCGACGCTCCCCCGCCCGTTTCGACCGAGCACGCCTGACGCGTGCGCGTCATCGACGTAGACGATCGCATCGGCCTCCTCGGCGGCGTCGACGATCTCTGGCAGTCGGGCGATGTCTCCGTCCATGCTGAAGACGCCATCCGTGATGACGAGGACGGTTCGCTCGGCTCCGCCGGGCGCCGCGCGCACCTCGCCAAGCACCGAGCGTAGCCCGTCCATGTCGCTGTGGGGGAAGACCTTCCGCTCCGCCTTGGTGAGCCGGATGCCATCGATGATGCTGGCGTGGTTCAGCGCGTCGGAGACGATCACCGCTCCCTCCGGCGCGACGATCGGGATCACCCCGGTATTGGCCGTGAAGCCGGATTGGAAGGTGAGGACGGCGGGCACCTGCTTGAATTCGGCCAGCCGGCGCTCCAGCTCCTCGTGGAGGCTCATCGTGCCGGCGATGGTCCGCACGGCTCCCGACCCGGCTCCGAAGCGGCGCACTGCCTCGATCGCTGCGTCCCGCAGCCGCGGATGGGTGTTCAGGCCGAGGTAGTTGTTGCTCGACAGCGTGATCACCTCGCGACCGTCGATCACGCAGCGGCTGCGCTGCTCGCTCTGCACCACCCGGAGCCGGCGGTAGAGACCTTTGGCCTTCAGGTCCTCGATCTCCGCATCCAGGAAGGCGAGCGGGTTGCGTGCGCGGGCGCTGATGGTATCGGTCATGGCAGGAGCACCACCTTTCCGGCGTGTCGGGAGCCGATGAGGTCGAAGGCGCGTTCCCAATCGGCGAGGTCGAAGCGATGGGTGATGATCGGCGTGACGTCGAGCGAGCCGGAGCGCAGCAGCGCCTGGGTCCGCTCCCAGGTGTCGTAGATGCGGCGGCCATAGATGCCGTAGATCCGCAGGCCCTTCTGGATCACGAAGTCGGAGAGATCGACGCGAACCGGCTCCGGGAAGATGCCGAGCAGGCTGATTCGCCCGCCGCGGGTGATCGCTGCAAGCGCCTGGTCGAGGGCCGCCTGCGCCCCGCTCATCTCGAGCACCACCTCGACCCCGTCGCCATCGGTGGCGGTCCGGATGCGATCGACCGTGCCCGCGTCCCGCGCGTCGAGCGCCAGGTCGGCGCCCATCCCCCGGGCCAGGTCGAGCCGGTACTCCTCGGTGTCTGTGGCGATCACCTTGGCAGCGCCGGCGGCTCGGGCGATTCCCACGGCGCAGAGGCCGATCGGACCGCAGCCGGTGACGAGCACCGTCCGTCCCTCGATCGGCTCCACGAAGGCAGCGTGCACGGCGTTGCCCATCGGCTCCTGGAGAGCCACCACCGCGGGGTCGAGACCATTCGACTCGATCGCATTCGCCTCGGGGATGACGACGTACTCGGCGAATCCGCCGTCCACGTGCGCGCCGATCACCTTGAGGTTGCGGCACAGATGCCGATCCCCGCGGCGGCACTGCGCGCAGGTGCCGTCGACGATGTGGCTCTCGACTCCGACCAGGTCGCCCTCGGCAACGCGGGTCACGCCCGCTCCCATCGCGACGACGCGGCCGGCGAGCTCATGCCCCAGGACGACCGGCGGCTTGACGATCTCGCTCGCCCAGGGATCCCAACGGAACAGGTGCAGGTCCGTGCCGCAGATCGAGGCCGCCTCCATCTTGAGCAGCACGTCGCCGGGGCCTGGCACCGGGACGGGCCGCTGGACCAGCTCGAGCCCGGGCTCACGTCGGGTCTTGGCGAGTGCACGCATCGTGCGCGGTGGCGCTGCGGCCGTGGTCACCGGGCCAGTATAGGGAGGCGCCCGGCGCCTCAATCCTCGCTGAAGTAGGCCCTTGAGCGCGGTCGCATCAGGGCGACGACGAGCACCACGCTGATGAGCAGGCCGATCGGTATGAAGAGCGCCTGCCACCCCGCAACCGCCTCGGGCGGGAAGTCGAGCAGGATCGGTGGCAGGCCGGCCAGCATCGGGGCGGCCGCGATGGCGATCCCGATCGCGAAGCGATGCCCGATCCGCTTGCGCTGCATGGCCACCGTGATCCCGAACAGGAGCGCGGCGAGCTCCAGCATCATGAAGATGCCGAGCAGGCTGAAGGGCGCCCGCTCGCTGAAGTCGACGAACTCGATGATCCGAGGCAGCAGGATGCCGGTGCCCGCCAGGAGCACGAATGCCCAGATGAACCAGAGCCGCACGCCGATCGGCATCGGGGGAGGCGAGCTGGGCTCCTGGTCAGGCGCGAACGAGTTGGACATCCCATCGATCCTAGCAGCGGTGGACATGGCTCTCGCATACCATGGCCGTGCCTGGCCGCCGGCCACGCGCCGATGAGTCCGCAGGCGAGGCCACCGTGAGCGCCGCACAATCGATCCGTCTCCGCCCCGCCGCCTGGCCGATGCGCCTGGCGTCGTTGGCCGGTGCCGTGATCCTGGCCGCCTGCTCGCTGCAGACCTCGCCCAGCCCGAGCGCGAGTCCTTCGCCGACGGAATCAATACCGTCGAGCGCGACCCCCGAGCCGAGCCCCAGCGACAGCGGCCGGCTGACCCTGCCGGCGCCGACCGGCACCGACCCGACCCCGATCACCTCCAAGGTCACCGTGGAGATCGCCGCCGGTGCCTCGGGGCGGCTGGTCATCGTCGTCACCAACCTCGGCCAGATGGTGCAGGAGCTGGTCCTCCGCTGGCCGACCGCCGTTCGCGACACGATCTTCCTGGCCCCGTTCGAGCCCTCGGCACAGCGCATCCGCGAGGGCGGCGATCCCCTTGTCCAGGACTGGACGAGGTGGGTCGACGGGCCGGGCGAGCATGGCGAGCCGGCGGGGACGACCTCCCTGGGCTGGGGACCGCTGCTGGTGGGAGGCACGCTCACCATCCCGGTGCTGGCGACGCGGGTCGCCCCCGGGCCGATCACCTTCGACCTCCAGATCCTGAGCGGCGAGGAGGTGCTGCAGAGCGACGGCGCGCCCGCCTGGCTGCAGGTGACCGTGCCGTGACTCGAGCCATCCTCCCGGCCTGGACCGATCTCGATCCTGCCCTCCATGCCCGGCTGGGAGAGGTGATCGACCCGGAGCGCAAGGTGCTGGCCGCGCTCGAGCGGATCGTCCCACTGGCCGGCAAGCGGATCGCGGACGTGGGTACGGGGATCGGCCACTACCCGATGCTGCTGGCCAGGCGCACCGGGCGCACCTATGGCATCGAATCGGATCCGACCCTGCTGGACGTGGCGCGCAAGCGGGCGACCTCGGCGCACCAGCCCAACCTGCGGATCGTGGAGGGCGGCCTCGAGCAGCTGCCCCTGCGCGACGAGGCGGTGGATGTCGTCCTGTGCGGGCTGATCGAGCCGAATGATGCTTCGCTGCCCGCGATCGCGGAGCTGCTGCGCGTGCTGCGGCCGGGTGGTCGCCTGGTCATCATCGGCTACTACGGACGCGATGAGGTCGCCAGCCTGCTGGAGCCCGAGGTGGTGGCGCACGCCTCCGACGCAACGCAGCGGCGAACCGGCTGGTGGCTGCGCCACGGCTTCAAGATCAAGGTCGTCCACAGCCGCCTCGATATCTCGGACCCGGCCATTGCCATGGAGCTCCTGCCCCGGCTGTACGGAGACCGCGGACGGGCGTTCCTGATGGCCCCGCATCCCCCGTTCCTGACCTTGAAACTGGGCCTGTTCCACCTTCTCAAGCGCTGAAACCTCGTTGCGGCCGCCCGAAGCGGCATCTATGCTTCGACCCGTCGAAGGCCAGGCTCTTCTCCCCCCGGAGCCTGGCCTTTGGCTTTCCTGTCGCCGTGAAGCGGATGCGATAATGGCGACCCCCCGAGGCCGCGAGAGGCGACATGGCCACCACCACACCCCGCATGAAGATCACCTACGCCACGCTGTCGGCGGACAACGAGGAGCTGCAGTCTGCCTTCGATGCTGCGGTGGAGCGCGTCCGCGGCGAGCTCGGCCGCTCGTACCCAATGCTCATCGGCGCGGAGCAGCGGAGCGGAAGCGAGGAGTTCGAGGACCGATCGCCGATCGACTCCAACATCGTCGTCTCGCGCTTCCCGGTCGGCACCCGGCAGGACGTGCGCGACGCCATCGCGGCGGCACGTGCCGCCTTCCCGGCCTGGCGCAACCTCGGCTGGCGGAAGCGCCTGGAGCTGATGCGTCGCGCCGCTGACCTGATCAGCGAGCGGCAGTTCGAGTACGCGGCGCTCATGTCGTTCGAGGTGGGCAAGAACCGGCTCGAGGCGCTGGGCGACGTCGAGGAGACGGCCGACCTGCTGCGCTACTACAGCGACGGGATGGAGAAGGCGAACGGCTTCGTGCAGTCGATGGGCTCGCTCTCCCCGGCGGAGCACACCCGCTCCATCCTCAAGCCGCACGGCGTGTGGGCCGTGATCAGCCCCTTCAACTTCCCGATGGCGCTGTGCGGAGGACCCGCCGCGGGCGCCCTGATCGCGGGCAACACGGTCGTCATCAAGCCGAGCTCCGACGCACCGCTGATGGCCTACAAGTTCTGCGAGGCGCTGCGCGACGCCGGCGTCGAACCCGGCGTCTTCAACCTGGTCACCGGTCCCGGTGAGGCGGTCGGCGCTGAGCTGGAGGAGAACCAGGACATCGACGGCATGGTCTTCACCGGCAGCTACGAAGTCGGGATGCGCCTCTACACCGGCTTCACCAGGGACTATCCAAGGCCGATCATCACCGAGATGGGCGGCAAGAATCCGTCGATCGTGACCGCATCGGCAGACCTCGACGAGGCGGCGGAGGGCGTGATGCGCTCGGCATTCGGCTACGACGGTCAGAAGTGCAGCGCCAACAGCCGGGTCTACGTGGAGCGCTCGGTGGCGCGGCCCTTCCTCGACCTGCTGGTGGAGAAGGCGAAGGGCATCCGCGTCGGAGATCCCACCCGGCGCGAGAGCTGGATGGGCCCCGTCATCAACGAGCGTGCGCTCGCCAAGTTCACCGGGGCCGTGGCCGAGGCCAGGGCGGACGGCGGCCGGATCGAGGTGGGCGGCGAGGTGCTGCGTGACGATGCCACCGAGCGCGGCTACTTCCCGATGCCGACCGTGGTCAGCGGCCTGCCGACCAGTCACCGCCTCTTCCGCGACGAGCTGTTCGTCCCGTTCATCGTGGTTGGCGAGGTCGACTCGCTGGACGAGGCGCTCAACCTCTCGAACGCGACCGCCTACGGCCTGACGGCGGGCATCTTCAGCCACGACGACGAGCAGATTCGCCGCTTCCTGGACACGATCCAGGCGGGCGTGGTCTACGTCAACCGTCGCGCCGGCGCGACCACGGGGGCATGGCCCGGGATCCAGTCCTTCGGTGGCTGGAAGGGCTCGGGCTCATCGGGCAAGAGCGGGCTAGGCCCGTACTACGTCCAGCAATTCCTGCGCGAGCAGTCACAGACCGTGATGGGCCAGGAGCCGCCGCCGGCATGACGACCGACGAGCTCACGCTTGAGCCGGTCGTCGATCCGAGCGGCTGGTTCAGCGTCCAGCTCCGGTACGCCTATCTGGTCGACGGGGGGCCGATCATGATCGAGGACCGCGTCGTGCTGATCGACGGTGTTGACGAGGAGACGGCCCTGGGGCGAGCCATCGAGGCCGCCGAGGAATACGAGGACGAGTTCGAGACCGATACGGGTGACTCGGGCGTGATCCGCTTCGAGGGGATCGTGGCGCTCAAGGAGCTCGATGACCCCCCGGCCGCCGGCACGGAGATCTGGCACGAGTTCATGGGTGCGCCAGGCGTCGAGCCCGAAGCCGATGAGGAACCGCTCCCGGAACTGCGTCCCGTCGAGATGGCCTTTCCGCGCGCTCACGACGACTGATGCCCTTGCGGCGCATCGCCTATCGCGCGATCCGTCCGCTCCTCTTCCGCTTCGACTCCGAGGAGATCCATCGCTTCAGCCTGCAGGCGCTGCGCATGGCCGGCGGCAGCGGAGCCGGGCGAGCGATGGCCGGGCTGGCGGGCGGCGCCTCGCTGGAAGGCGCCGATGTCGTGATAGCCGGGCTTCGCTTCCGGAGCCGCGTGGGCCTGGGGGCCGGCTTCGACAAGGATGCCGTCGCGCTGCGTGGCTGGGCCGCGCTTGGCCTCGGCTTCGCCGAGATCGGCACCGTCACGCCGCTCCCGCAGGCCGGGAATTCCCGACCGCGCCTCTTTCGGCTTCCCGCCGACGGGGCGCTCATCAACCGGATGGGCTTCAACAACGCCGGCGCGAAGGCGGCTGCCCGCAACCTGGCGGCGGCCCGCCGTCGACTGCCACCGGACTTCGTGGTGGGGGTCAACATCGGTCGCAACGCGAAGACCGCAGCCGACGACACCATTCGCGACTACCTCGCCGTCCAGCAGCGGCTCGCGCCGCATGCCGATTACTTCGCGGTCAATGTCTCCTCTCCCAACACGCCGGGCCTGCGCGACCTCCAAACGCCGAAGCATCTGCGGGCGCTGCTGGACGCCCTGGCGGACGCCGGCCAACGGCTCGGCCCCGCCCGGCCGATCTTCGTCAAGCTCGCGCCGGACATGCTCCCCGGTGAGATGGAGGCGGTCCTGGAAGCGGTGCTCGCGACTCGCGCCAAGGGACTGATCCTCGCCAACACGACCATCTCCAGGGATCGCCTGGCGGCACCCGGCGAACTGGCGGCGGAGGCGGGAGGCCTCTCCGGCGCCCCGCTCCTGACCGGGACTCGCGGCCTGGTGCGCCGCGCCCGCACCCTGGTCGGAGATCGGTTGGCGATCATCGCCTCGGGCGGCATCGGCTCCGGCCAGGACGCCGTAACCCTCATCGCGGCCGGTGCCGACCTGGTGCAGCTGTGGAGCGGGCTGGTCTACGCCGGGCCGGGACTGATCGGCGAGACGACGAGAGCGGTGCGGCCCGCCTGACGCGGGCTGATACGATACGGACCCATCTAGCCAGGGGCGCGGGCAGGACGCGCCGCTCCGGTCGGAGTTTTGGTACCGATGACCCTCGAGACCACTCCCTCGGCGGCTGCCCGTATGACAGCGCCGAACATCGTCACCGAGCTGCCTGGACCGCGTGCCCAGGCGCTCATCGCACGGGACGACGCCGTCGTCAGCCCGAGCCTGACCCGCGCCTATCCGCTCGTCGCGGAGACCGGCGACGGCTACGTCGTCACGGACGTCGACGGCAACCGCTTCCTCGACTTTGCGGCCGGCATCGCGGTCTGCTCGACGGGCCATCGCCATCCCAAGGTGGTGGAGGCAATCAAGGCCCAGGCGGATCGGCTCATCCACATCGCGGCCACCGACTTCTACGAGCCACGCTACCTGGAGCTGTCCGAGCACCTGGCCCGCATCGCGCCATTCGAGGAGCGGGCGCGGGTCTTCCTCACCAACTCGGGCACCGAGGCGGTGGAGGGCGCCATCAAGCTTGCGCGCCACCACACGCACCGGCCCGGGCTGATCGCCTTCGAGGGCGCTTTCCACGGTCGCACCATGGGCGCCCTGTCGCTCACCAACAGCAAGATCAAGCAGCGCGCCGGCTTCGGCCCCCTGCTGCCGATGGTGTATCACGCCCCCTTCCCTCGCATCCGCAGCTGGAAGGAGGGGTCCGGAGGCGATGGAAGCGCCGAGCTCGAGGTCCTGCGCAAGAGCATCCTCGGCCGGCTGATCGCGCCCGATGACGTGGCGGCGATCGTGATCGAGCCGATCCAGGGCGAGGGCGGCTACTTCCCCGCGCCGGCATCGTTCCTGCGAGGGCTGCGCGAGCTGTGCGACGAGCACGGCATCCTCCTCGTCGCCGATGAGGTGCAGTCCGGCATGGGTCGCACCGGTCGCTGGTGGGCGATCCAACACGCGGGCGTCGAGCCGGACATCATCACCACCGCCAAGGGAATCGCGTCCGGGATGCCGCTGGGCGCCTTCATCGCCCGCGACTCGGTCATGACCTGGCCGCCCGGTGCCCATGGCTCGACCTTCGCCGGCAACCCGGTCTGTGCTGCCGCGGGCAAGGCCACGATGGACCTGATCGAGGGCGGCCTGATGGAGAACGCGGCTCGCATGGGTGCGCGCCTGCGCGCCGGCCTCGAGCAGGTGGGAAGCGAGCACTCCGGTGTCCGGGACATCAGGGGCGTCGGCCTGATGCTGGGGGTGGAGTTCGTCAGCCACCAGGCCGCCAACGCGGTCGAGCTGGCGGCCTTCGAGCGCGGGCTGCTGCTCCTCGAATGCGGCGAGGCGACGATCCGGCTCTGTCCACCGCTGATCGTGGACGAGGCCGCCATCGACACCGCGATCCGCCTCTTCGGCGAGGCAATCGACGCCGCGGTGATGCCGGTCAAGGGGATCAACGAGACCGGCGGCTAGCCTGGACGGGATGTCCTCCAAGGTCGTCAGCCTGCGCGAGGCGATCGCCGCCCACGTCCACGACGGCGACACGGTGGCAATCGAGGGCTTCACCCACCTGATCGGCTTTGCCGCTGCCCACGAGGTGATCCGGCAGGGTCGGCGCGACCTCATCCTCGCGCGGCTGACACCCGACCTCGTCTATGACCAGATGGTGGCGGCGGGGTGCGCCTCGAAGCTGGTCTTCTCCTGGCTCGGCAACCCCGGCGTCGGCTCGCTGCATGCCATTCGCCGAGCGATCGAGGCGGGCGAACTCGAGATCGAGGAGTACAGCCACCACGGCATGGTTGCTCGCTACGCCGCCGGGGCCAGCCACCTGCCCTTCTTCCCGCTGCGCTCCTACGACGGGAGCGACCTCGCCGCCGCCAACCCCCTGATCCGCCGCGTCTCCTCGCCGTACGACGGAGAGGAGATCGCCGTCGTCCCGCCGCTCAACCCCGACGTCACCATCATCCACGCGCAACGCGCCGATGCCGACGGCAACGTCCAGGCCTGGGGCATCGTCGGGGTCCAGCGCGACGCGGCCCTGGCCGCCCGCCGGGTGATCGCGGTCGTGGAGGAGCTGGTCGACTCATCGGTCATTCGCGACGACCCCGACCGCACGCTGCTGCCGGGAACCGTGGTGGATGCCGTCTGCGTGGAGCCGTTCGGGGCCCATCCCTCCTTCGCGCAGGGCCACTACGACCGCGATAACGGCGTCTACCGTGACTGGGACGCCATCAGTCGCGATCCGTCGCGTCTCGCAGCGTGGCTCGACGAGTGGGTGCGCAGCCTGGACGGCCGAGCAGCCTACGTCGACCGGCTCGGGCCGGCCAAGGTTGACGCGCTGCGCCCCGACCCGCGCCCCTCGGGAAGCGTCGACTACGGGAGCTACCGGTGAGCGACGCCACGCCGGACGAGGTGATGATCGCGGCCGCGGCCGGCGAGCTAGCGGGAGTGCGCACCGTCTTCGTCGGGATCGGCCTGCCGAATGCGGCCGCCAACCTGGCCCGCCAGTCGGTGGCACCAGACCTCGAGCTGATCTACGAGTCCGGCGTCGTCGGCGCACGACCCACGCGCCTGCCGGACAGCATCGGCGACCCGGCGCTCGTGTCGGGGGCGGCGGCAACCATGAGCATGCGCGACCTGTTCGGCGGCTTCCTGCAGGGCGGTCGGATCGAGGTCGGCATGCTCGGCGCTGCCCAGATCGACCGCTGGGGCAACCTGAACACCACCGTCATCGGGCCCTATGACCAACCCAGCGTGCGGCTGCCGGGCTCAGGCGGAGCCTGCGAGATCGCCCTCAACGCCCAGCGGGTGGTGGTCGTCATGAACCAGTCGAGGCACACCTTTGTCGAGCGGGTCGACTTCGTCACCTCGCCCGGCCACCGTCGGCCGGACGGCAGCGGGGAGCGCCCCTCGTGGGCCGGCGCGGGGCCGACGGCGGTCGTCACCCAGTTGGGCGTCTACCACTTCCGTGAGGACGGCGAGATGGAGCTGGCCGGGCTGCATGCGGAAGTGGACGACGAGACGGTCGATGCCGGCACTGCCTGGGCGATGCTACGCGCGGCCACCATCACGCGCCTTCCCGGGCCATTGGCCCAAACCCTGGAGGCGATTCGCAGGCTGGTCGGCTAGTTGAGGAGGTCGGAGAGGCTGGTCAGCAGGAAGCCGCGTTCGCGCAGGCCGGGGATCATGATCCGCAGCGCATCGAGCGTCTCATAGCCGCCCAGGTGCATCAGCACGTTCGACCCGTCGCGGGCATTGCCGACAACCTTGGTGGCGATCTGCTGCGCGGTCGGGCCGCCGTCAGCGAGCGGCTTCCAGTCGATCGTATCGATGTCCCACATGAAGGTCTTGGTGTAGCCGACCGATGCCGCGGCGTCCCGTACCGCCTGGTTCACCGATCCGTACGGCGGGCGCCAATATGGAACCGGCTGCTGGCCGGAGAGCTGCGCCAGGATGGCAGCCGCATCGGTCAGCTCCCTACGGACGAAGTCAACGGTGGGCGTCACGCCTGCACAGGGCGCCGTGGTCGGCGAGCCTGCCCCGCCGCGCACCAGGTCGCAGTGGTGCATGGTGTGGTTGCCCATCTCGAACAGCTCGGGGTGGGCCTTGATCAGCGCTATCACCTGCCTGCCCTGGGTGGTCTGCGCCATGGCCCCGGTCGGGAAGATGGTGACGCAGACGTGGTTGGCGATCAGCAGGTTGAGGATGTCCACTCCCGGCTCAAGGCGGCCACCCATGTCCAGCGTGAGGGCCACGCCATGCCCGGCATTCGGGACCGTGGTGAAGGTCTGCTGGCCGCCGGCCGCCACGCGGTTGCCGGCCCGGCAGCCGCTGGATGAAGGCGTGGGCGCGACGGTCGGGGCGGCGGTGGGCAGTGGCGTCGTTCCCGGGTCGCCGGCGACGGTCAGGATCCACCCGGCCTGGAGCGTGTTGGGGTCGGTGACGAGCGAAGGATGCGATACGGCGTTCCACGCTTGGAGCTGCTGCACGGTCGTCCCCCAGACACGGGCGATCGAGGAGAGCGAGTCGCCCGCGCGGACGGTGTAGGTCGTTCCAGCCGGGCTCCCCGTCGCAGTCGGCGGCACCGATTCGACCTCGCTCGGCAACAGCGTTCCGAAGGGCGTCTCGCCCGGCGACGGTTGCGCGCTGGCGCTCAAGGTCTGGCTGGGGGATGGGCTGACGCCAGGCGCGCAGGCAGCCATCAGCAGCACGACCGCGAGGCCAGCGGCGAGGCGGCGGAGGGTCATGGCGATCAATTGGGATGGTAGCGAAGGTCTTCGCGGCTGATCGGCGGCATGTCCCCGTCGGCCAGGAGGCGCGCTTCGCGGCGCAGCAGCTTGAGCTCCGCCTCCAGGCGGCTCGCTCCATCGGGCAGTTCCAGGAGCTGCTGCTTGCGGTTGAGCTCGATCTGCAGCACGCCGGCCACCGCATAGCTTGCGGCGAGCGGGTCGTCCGGCAGCTGGATCGGCTTCAGGACCTCGTCGAGGGAAGCGGCCACGTCGGTGATCTCCAGCGATTCTCGACCCACAGACGCGGCCGACGCCACGAAGCGTTTCACGGTGTCGAGATAGGCATCCAGCGCGGCCTGCACCTTCGGGAGCAGGCGTCCGGCCGCATCGGCATCTCCGGCCGTCTCCGGCAGGGGCTGAACCTCGATCAGGGCGTACGGCCCGGACCGATCCACCGCACCAAGCGCAACGCGCTCGGCACCCACCACGACCAGCGCCCAGCGACCATCCGCGAATTGCTCAGCGCGGCGCACCTCCGCGACGGTCCCCACGGACCCGTCCGGCATGTCCTCGTCCCCGCTGCTGCTGATCACGAAGCGGCCGGCATACGGGGAGCCATCGTCCATGAGGTCGCGAGTCATGGCCCGATAGCGCTCCTCGAAGATGTGGAGCGGCAGGGGCAGGTGCGGGAAGAGAACGACGTGGAGCGGGAAGAACGGGAGCCGCATGGTCGGCGGATGGTGTCACGCGGGGCCGTATCGCGCAAAGTTGCCGGCATCGGAGCTGACCCCCCTTCCGGCCGATCGTATGCTGCGCGCTAGATGCGTTGAATTCGCCTCCTCCCGCTGGTGCTGGCCATGTCGCTCGTTGTGCCTTCTGCGGCGGCCGTCGCCAAGGGGCCTCTCGACCAGGCCACGACCGACAAGATCGGCGCATTTCCGAGATCGGCCTTCGACGAGCTGGGCATCCCCGGTGCAGCCGTTGTCGTCGTCGATCCGGACGGTGTCGTCTACGAGCAGGGATTCGGCACGACCGACGACACCGGCACTCCAGTCACCCCGACCACGCCTTTCCACCTCGCGTCGCTGAGCAAGCAGCTGACCGCGATCGCAGTGATGCAGCAGATCGAATCCGGCGACCTTGCCCTCGAGGCGACGGTTCACAGCTATCTGCCGTGGTTTGGCGCCGACGGCTCGGACACCGCGAAGATCACCATCAAGGACCTGCTCTCCCACACCAGCGGCTTTTCGGAGGGGGCGGGGCTGGTGAATCGGTCCGACGAACGCGCCGACGACGAGGCCCTGGAGCGCAATATCCGCCGCTTGGCCGAAACGCCGCTTAGCCACCCCATCGGGCAGTTCGAATATTCGAATGCCAACTACGACGCGCTTGGCTACCTGATCGCGGTCGAATCGGGCATGTCGTATGAGAACTACATGGCGGAGCACGTCTTCGCCCCGCTGGGAATGGTCGACACCTTCACCAGCGACGCCGATGCCCGCGCCGACGGAGTGGCCCAGGGTCACTACCCGTATTTCGGCATTCCCATCAAGTTCCCGGTCGGCTTCGTCCGGAGCAGTGTGCCGTCGGCCTACATCGCATCGAGCGCCGAGGACCTGGGTCGCGTGCTCATGGCACACCTCAACGGCGGAGCGGTCGGCGGCGCCCATGTTCTCTCGGAGGCCGGGATGCAGGGACTGCGGCAGCCGCTCGTCCATCCCAACCCGTGGGACGGCTACGGCTGGGGCTGGTGGAGCTATCCGCTCTGGGACGCCGGCCACCTGGTCGACGCGCCGAACGTCTCAGGCTACGAGGTCCCCGTCATCCTCGAGCACGGCGGGTCGCACTCGACCTACGCAACGGGCATGGCGCTGCTCCCCGATGCGGGCTACGGCGTGGTCGTCCTGATGAACCGCAACGACGAGGCTGCGCCCTCGCGCTTCTCCCAGATCCACACCGCGATCGCGCAGATCCTGCTCGGCCGGGACGCGCCGGCGCTGATCAACTACGACGACCCGCTCGGCCTGTACGGCAAGCAGCTGCTCCTCATCGCGGCGCTGCTGATGGCGGTCGGTGTGTGGTGGGCGCTGCGCCAGCTGCGTCACTGGAGGCGCGATCCCGGCGCCGCTCCCCGTGGCTGGCGCGGGATGTTGCGCCATCTGGTCCTGCCGCTGGCGCTCGACCTGGGACTGACGGTGGTCGCCTGGTGGCTCGTCCTCGACCGTGCGGGCCTCGGCGTCGGCGACTACCCCGCCATCCTGCACCTGGCCCCGGATGTCGGCCTTGCGATCGGATTGATCGCGGTGCTTGGCCTGGGCTGGGGCCTCGTCCGGACCGCGCTCACGCTCCGCGTGCTGCGAGGAACGCCCGCCTAGAGCTGCTCCTGGTCGACGAAGTCCATGTCGATCTGCGCGCGCTGCAGCTTCCCGGAGTAGTCGATGTAGACGCTCTTCCACTCGCTGAAGAAATCGAGCGCGGCCTGGCCCACCTCGCGGTGGCCGTTGCCGGTCGCCTTGGTGCCGCCGAACGGCAGGTGCGCCTCGGCGCCGATCGTGCCGTGGTTCACGTACCCCAGCCCCGAGTCGAAGTCGCGGATGCTCCGGAAGGCGAGGTTGATGTCGCGCGTGAAGAGCGAGGTCGAGAGGCCGTACTTGACGGAGTTCACGATCCGCACGGTCTCCTCCCATGTTTCCACCGGAATGACCGATGTCACCGGCCCGAAGATCTCCTCCATCGCGATGCGCGCGTCGGGCTTCACCTCAGTGAAGATGGTCGGCTGGAAGAAGCTCCCCTTCGAGAGCGCCGCCTCGCGCGCCGGCTCGCCGCCGATCACCAGGTCAGCCTCGTCGCGACCGATGGCCGCGTACGCGGCAATGCGCTCGACCGCCTTGTCGTTGATGACCGGCCCGACATCGGTCTTCTCGTCCAGGCCGTCGCCGAGCACCAGGCCTGCCACGCGCTTGCGAAGCGCCTCGACGAAGGTGTCATGCACGGACCGATGCACGATCAGTCGTGATGCCGCGGTGCAGCGCTGCCCGCTCGTTCCGAATGCGGACCAGACGGCGCTGTCCAGGGCCAGGCCGAGGTCGGCGTCCTCCCACACGACGATCGGGTTCTTGCCGCCCAGCTCCAGGCTGACGCGCTTGAGGGTCTCGGCCGCGCGCCGGCTGATCTCGACGCCGGTATCGGTGTGGCCCGTGAAGCTGATGACACGCACGTCCGGATGCTCGACGATCGCGTTGCCGACCTCGCCGCCTGAGCCGGTCACGATGTTGACGACCCCGTCGGGGATCCCGCCCTCCATGAGCAGCTCGACGAATCGGATAGCGCAAGCCGGCGTGTCGCTGGCGGGCTTGATCACCGCCGTGTTGCCGCAGATCAGCGCAGGGAAGAGTTTCCAGCCAGGGATCGCGATCGGGAAGTTCCAGGGAGTGATGATGCCGACCACGCCGATCGGCTTGCGGATCGCCATCGCGAACTTGTCCGGCATCTCGGACGGGACCGTCTGCCCAAAGAGCCGCCGCCCCTCGCCGGCCATGTAGTAGGCGACGTCGATCGCCTCCTGCACGTCGCCGCGCGCCTCGGGCAGCACCTTGCCCATCTCGCGCGTCATGAGCCGCGACAGCTCTTCCTTGTGCTCGGCCAGGATGCGCGCCACCTTGAACAGGATCTCGCCGCGCTTCGGCGCCGGCATAAGGCTCCACGCCGGAAAAGCCCCCTTGGCGGCCTCGACGGCCGCGTCCACGTCGGCCGCACTCGAGGCCGGGAAGGTGCCGATCAGCTCCTCGTGGTTGGCCGGGCTGACGCTGTCGAAGGTCGCGCCCGATTTGGCGTCGACCCATCGGCCGCCGATCAGGTTCTTGTACGCAGTGGTGGCGATGGTCACAGGTGGGACTCCTCGTAGGGCGGCACGGCGGCGCCGGCCGCAGGCCTCAAAGCTGATCAGATTGTAGGCCCGCACCGGATCGGAGATCATTTCGCGCATTTCCAACACATGAGGTGGGTATGGATTCCTGGCCGAAGGGCATTGCTGCTATCACGCTGTTCGTCGAGGATCTGGCCGCGACCAGACAGTTCTACGTGGATGTGTTCGGCCTCCCCGTTCACTTCGAAGATGAGGACTCCGCCGTCTTCGCGTTCGGTGACACGCTCTTGAATCTGCTCAGAATCGAGCAGGCGAGTGAGCTCATCGAGCCGGCGGCGGTGGCACCTCGCGAAGCGGGCGCGCGGTTTCAGTTCACGCTGGAGGTGGACGACGCGGACGCCATGTGCGAGAGACTTGCCGAGCGGGGTGTGGATCTCCTGAACGGGCCGATGGATCGCCCGTGGGGGCCGCGGACCGCAAGCTTCGTCGACCCTAGCGGGCACATCTGGGAGATCGCCCACTGAGTTGCCCGGGAACCGGTTGATGTCCTAGGAGCGGTACTTCTCCAAGCGGTAGGCGATCGCCTACCGCCGGGACGCGCCCTGCGACTACCTCGGCCGCGTCATCCTCATCACGTCGAGCAGCCGGTCGAGCTCTTCGAGGCTGACCTTGCCGGAATCGACGTGCCCGCGCTCGATCACGACCTGGCGGATCGTCTTCCGTTCGCCGAGTGCCTGCTTGGCGATGCTCGCAACCTCCTCGTAGCCGAGGACGGGAGCCAACGAGGTCGCGACCGACGGCGAGCCCTCGGCGTACTCCCGGGCGCGTGCCTCGTCAGCGGCGATGCCGCTGACGCATCGGTCTGCAAACAGGACCGATGCGGATGCCAGCAGCCGGATTGACTCCAGGAGGTTGCGGGCAAGCATCGGCAGCATGATGTTCAGCTCGAAGTTGCCGGCGGCCCCGCCGAATGCGATCGCCGCGTCGTTGCCGATCACCTGGGCGCAGACCATGGACAGCGCCTCGGGGATGACCGGGTTCACCTTGCCGGGCATGATCGACGAGCCCGGCTGGAGGTCCGGCAGGTGGATCTCCGCCAAACCGGCCCGCGGTCCGGAGCCCATCCAGCGGATGTCCGTCGCGATCTTGTACAGGCCAATGGCGATGGTCCGCAGCTGCCCGCTCAGCTCCACCAGCGCGTCGCGCGCGCCCTGCGCTTCGAAGTGGTTGCGCGCCTCGGCGAGCGGCAGCCCCGTGGACTCGGCCAGCTCCTTGATGACCGCCGCCGCGAACCCGGCCGGCGCATTGATGCCCGTGCCCACGGCGGTGCCTCCCAGCGCCAGCTCCGCGACGCGGGGGAGTGTCGACTCCAGTCGTTCGATCCCGTAGCGAATCTGCGCCGCATACCCGCCGAACTCCTGGCCCAGGGTCACCGGCGTCGCGTCCATGAGGTGCGTGCGGCCGGACTTCACGACGTCGGCGAACTCGCGCGCCTTTCCTTCAAGTGCCAGCACCAGGTGGGTGAGCCCAGGGATGAGGGCGTTGACGACGCCATCGGTCACCGCCAGGTGGATCGCGGATGGAATGACGTCATTGCTCGACTGGCTGGCGTTGACCTGGTCGTTCGGATGCACCGGCCGCCCCAGCTGTTCGCCGGCGACGTTGGCGATAACCTCGTTGGCGTTCATGTTCGACGAGGTGCCAGAGCCCGTCTGATAGACGTCGATCGGGAAGTGGTCGTCCCATCCCCCATCCGCAACCTCCAGGGCGGCGGCGCGGATGCCGTCCGCCGTCTCGGCATCCAGCACGCCCAGTGCGGCGTTGGCGCTGGCGGCGGCCGCCTTGATCCGCCCGAGGGCGTGGATCAGCTCGGGATCGATTCGCTGGCCGCTGATCGGGAAGTTCTCGACTGCCCGCTGCGTGGTGGCTCCCCAGCGGGCACCGGCAGGAACGTGGACGTCGCCCATCGAGTCGTGCTCGACCCGGTCGTCGGTCATCGGTTGAAGTCCTGCGCCCGCTCCATCTCGACGAAGCGAATGACCGGGGGGATCAGGTATGGGAGGAGGCCCTCGTTCAGCTCGTCCAGGATCAGGTCGCATCTGGCGACGAGCTCGGTCAGGACCAGCCCCTGATGCGTCGGCTCGTACTTCCGCAGCTTCGCGATCCCCTCGCCAAGCTTGTTCCGCGCCCCGCGAGCATTGCGTCGCTGCAGGTGCAGGAGCCCGGCGGCAACCATGATCAGGCCCTGGTAGAAGTCGCGCTCCTCCTCGTCGGCCGCCCGCCAGAGCGTCTCCCAGGCCTCGTGCGCGTGCCAGTAGCGGAGCCCGTTGAAGAGCGCCACTCCCCGATGGAGCAGCTCGTGTCGCTCCTTCGGATCGAGCGGCGGGGTGCGACCCCTCGCCAGCTGTGGCTCGTGTGGGGCGGCAGCTGGCGGGACGGCCGCGGCCTTCTGCGGACGCTTCGCTCGGGTAGGCGCGGGCTTCGTCTTCGGCTCAGCCATCGGCCCGATCATAGCGGCGCGCCGTCATTCCTCCATGGCACGGTCACAATCTGCGCACAACGCGCCGCCAGGCTGACCCTCATCGGATCCATCAAGGATCCACAACTGAGGAGAATCAGTTCACATGGCAAGTGGCTTCGTCCGATCCATCGCTTTCCTGCTCTTCGTGGGACTGCTAGCGGTGGTCGGGTTCAACATCTACAACGCCGGCGTGACCGCCGGCATCAACTCCGACATCGGCGCGGCGATCGCATCCGGGGCACCGATCCCGGCCGGCTACTACTCCGGCGCCTACCTCGGCCATCCCGGAGGCTTCGGCTTCGGCGGGTTCCTGATCGGGATCTTCTTCCTGTTCATCTTCTTCGGCCTGCTGCGCGCCGCCTTCGGCTCTGGCCGATGGGGCCACCACGGCGGCAGTGGATCCTCGAGGTTCGGTCGCCATGGCGGCTGGAACGAGTACATGGGGTCCTGGCACGAGGAGCAGCACGGGAAGGCTCCCGACGCCCCTGCCCCGGACAAGGCCTGAACCGACTCAGGACCGATGCGGACGGGCGGCCGCAGCCGCCCATCCGACTTACCATGCCGAACGTGGCACGCATCCTCGTCGTCGACGACGAGCCCAAGATCGTCCAGCTCGTCCGCGACTACCTGGAGCTAGCGGGCTTCGCCGTCTCCACGGCACGCGACGGGAACGAGGCATTGATGCGAGCGCACACCGAACGCCCCGATCTCATCGTCCTCGACCTTGGCCTCCCGGGGCTCGACGGGCTGGAGGTCACCCGGCGACTTCGCCGCGACTCAGGAGTGCCGATCATCGTGCTCACCGCCCGCCACGAGGAGACCGACAAGGTCGTCGGCCTGGAGCTCGGCGCCGATGACTACGTCACCAAGCCCTTCAGCCCGCGCGAGCTCGAGGCACGGGTGCGCGCCGTTCTCCGCCGCCACAGGCAGGAGGCGGACTCTGAGGTCCTGCGGGCGGGCGACCTGACGCTCGACATTCCGCGCCTCCGCACCGAGGTCGCCGGCCGGCTGGTGGACCTGACGGCCACGGAATTTCAGCTCGTCGCCGCCCTCGCCCGGCAGCCGGGCCGCGTCTTCACCCGCGCCCAGCTGCTTGACGCGATCCACGGTGTCGCCTTCGACTCGTACGAGCGGGCCATCGACGCCCACGTGAAGAACATTCGCCGCAAGATCGAGCCCGACCCGCGAACGCCCCGCTACCTGCTCACTGTGTATGGAGTTGGCTACCGCCTGACCGATGTCTGATCACCGCTGGCGCCGCCACGCCGGGAAGCCGCCATGGTGGCCAGAGGGCGAGACTTGGCCGCCCGAGGGCCGCATGGGTCCGCAGGCCTGGCGCGGTATGCGCGGCCGGTTCATGTGGCGCATTGGCTGCTTCTTCCTGTTGATGACCGTGATATTCCTGTCCGTTGTCGCACTCCTTGGCTGGCTGATCGACAAAGCGATCGGGGCCGCGCCCATGATCCTGATCGGCCTGGTGGCCCTCCTCGTCCTGGCGATGATCGGCCGTGCCATTCGAAACACGGCTGCCCCGGTCGGCGACCTAATCGAGGCATCCGGCAGGGTAGAGGAGGGTGACTTCAGCACGCGCGTGCCCGAGGCCGGGCCTGGCGAGGTCCGTGCGCTGGCCCGCGCGTTCAACGCCATGAGCGCCCGTCTCGAGGAGGCGGAGCAGCAGCGCCGCTCATCCCTCGCCGACGTCTCGCACGAGCTGCGCCAGCCCCTCACCGTGATCCAGGGCAACATCGAGGCTCTGCTCGACGGCGTCTACCCGGCCGATGCCGCGCATCTCGAGCCGATCCTGGCCGAGACCCGCATCCTCGAGCGCCTGATCGACGACCTGCGGACCCTGACCCTGGCCGAGGCCGGCAGCCTCGTCCTCCACCGCGAGCCGACCGACCTCGCCGCCCTCCTGAACGAGGTGACCACCAGTTACCGAAGCCAGGCCGATCAGGCTGGCATCATCATGAACGTCACCGTTCCCAATGATCTCCCAACCATCCACATCGACCCAGCACGCATCCGCGAGGTTGTGGCGAACCTGCTCACCAACGCCCTCCGCCACACTCCCCGAGACGGCACCGTTGAGATCTCCACTCAGCTGGCGAACGACGAGGCGATCGTCACGATCCGCGACACCGGCCCCGGTATCCCACGCGAGCAGCTCGACCGGGTCTTCGACCGCTTCTATCGCTCCCCCGATTCGCCGGGAAGCGGCCTCGGCCTTCCAATCGCCAAGAGTCTGGTCGAAGCCCACGCTGGCACAATGATGGCGACCTCGGGGGTCGGGGCGGGGACAACGATCCGGTTCAGCCTCCCGCACGGCTCTGCCGTCGAACCACGACTGGGAACTCGTCGAACTGACCTCGATGCCGATCAGCGTCGTAGGATCCCATGATGAAGTCTGCTGCATCTGTGCGCTTCCTGCTCGTCCTGAATGCCGTCTTCGGGCTGGGTGCAGGCGTCGGACTGGCGGTTCTGCCCGAACTCTTTCTGTCAACTCTAGGCCTCCAGACCGATCAAGTCGGAACGGCCTTTGCGCGGCTCTACGGAGCTGAGTTGATCGGATTCAACATCGCAACCTGGCTGACCCGGAATGATTGGCCGCCTTCGACACCTATCGTTCGCGGTCATATCGCGAACGAGGGACTCACCGCCGTCGTCGCGGCCGCTGCGGGAGCATCGGGCCTCGGGAATCTGCTGGTCTGGGGTCTTGCGGCGCTTGCAGCCCTCTTCTCACTGGGATACCTCACAGTTGCCCTGCAACGAGATGGTGGCGGCCTTGCCAAAGGCTGACATCCGTACCGCCCTAGAGCTCGCTGCTCTCCATCATCCGCTTCAGGTTGACGAGGCCCTGATCCCAGCTCTTGCTGTACGAGCGCATGAACATCGGCCCGAACAGCTTGGCCGGCCCACGCAGGAATAGCTCGATGTTGGAGTCGACCTTCGTCCCGCCTCGACCGTGGTGAAGGTCAGCTCAGCCTCGATGGGCGCGTTCTTCGAGGTCCCCTTCAGGACCGCGCGGTTCGGCGATTCGTCGACCGTTGCCGCCGCGTCGTTCTCGGTGGTCATCAGGCCCATCTTCACGCGAGCACGCCGCGTGGATCCCACTCCTAGGGGTGGCGGAGACGTCCACCACTCCTGCACGTCACCGGAAAACCACTTTCCGGTGTTCTCGACGTTGGTCAGGACGGCGAAGACGCCCTCGATCGGCCGCGCGATCACGACGGAGCTATGGACCGACGACGCCACAACTGAACTCCTGAACAGTTTTGAGTGCGAGCTAGGGTCCTGAAATTCACGGGGGCGGACGCCCGCCGCAGGCTGTCGTGATAGCCGGCCAGTGGCGGGCGTCAGGCGCCCCCATCAACTCCATCTGCCTAATCCGCGATCTTGACCATCACGTGCTTGATGACCGTGTAGTCCTCGATGCTGTAGCTGCTCATGTCCTTGCCGTAGCCCGACTGCTTGAAGCCGCCGTGCGGCATCGCCGACGCGATCGTCAGATGGTCGTTGATCCAGACCGTCCCGAAGCAGAGGCGTCGGGCCGCGTTCAGACCACGCTTGATGTCCTTCGTCCAGACCGATGACGCCAGTCCGACCGCCACGTCGTTGGCCCAGCGGATCCCCTCCTCGTCATCGGCGAAGTGCTGGATGGTGAGGACCGGACCGAAGCCCTCCTTCTGAACGATCTCCGAGTCCTGCGCGACGCCACCGATCAGCGATGGCTGGAAAAAGAAGCCCTTGGCGCCGGTGTTCGAGCCACCGGCCAGGATCTCTGCGCCGTACCCGCGAGCCCGATCGACGAAGCCGGCGACCCTGCCCGGCGCGTTGCAGGATGCCGCCCCACCTCGCGCGTCATATGCGGACGCGGACGCCACCTGACGCCTGGGCGTCAGCCGATGCGGATCATCTTCTTGTTCACGAACTCGTCGGCGCCGAAGCGGCCGAGCTCGCGGCCCGAGCCCGAGCGCTTGATGCCGCCGAACGGCAGCTCGGCGCCGTCGGCGAGCACGACGTTCACGAACACCATGCCGGCCTCGATACCGTCGGCGACGCGGAGCGCCTGCTCCTGATCGGTGGTGTAGACGTACGAGCCCAGGCCGAACGGGGTGTCGTTCGCGATGCGCACGGCGTCGGCCTCGTCCTTCGCGCGGTATACCTGCGCGACCGGGCCGAAGAACTCCTCCTTGGAGGCGGGGTTCCCGGGAGTGACATCCGTCAGCACGGTCGTCTGGAAGAACGCGCCGTCACGGGTGCCGCCGTGCACGAGCGTCGCGCCGTGCTCGATCGCGCGCTTGACCTGCTCGTCGACGCCCTCGGCGGCCTTCAGCGAGGACAGCGGGCCGAGCGCCGAGTCGGCCGACGTCGGGTCGGTCGCCTCGATCTCGGCGATCTTCGCGGTGAACTTCTCGAGGAAGGGCTCGTACAGCTCGTCGGCGACGATGAAGCGCTTGGCCGCGTTGCACGACTGGCCGCTGTTGTCGAGGCGGGCGTCGACCGCGTTCTCCACCGTGGCGTCGAGGTCGTCGGTCGAGAGCAGGATGAAGGGGTCCGAGCCGCCGAGCTCGAGCACGACCTTCTTCAGGTGGCGGCCGGCGATCTCGGCGACCGCGGCGCCGGCTCGCTCGGAGCCGGTGAGCGAGACGCCCTGCACGCGCGGGTCCGCGATGACGTGCTCGATCTGGTCGTGCGAGGCGTAGATGTTCACGTAGGCGCCGGCCGGGAAGCCCGCGTCGAGGAAGATCTGCTGCATCGCGGCGGCGGACTCGGGGCACTGCTCGGCGTGCTTGAGCAGGATCGGGTTGCCGATGATGAGGTTCGGGCCGGCGAAGCGGGCGACCTGGTAGTACGGGAAGTTCCAGGGCATGACGCCGAGCAGCACCCCGAGCGACGAGCGGCGGATGACCGCCGAGCCATCGCCCGCGAGGAGCTGGATCGGCTCGTCCCTCAGGAAGTCCGCCGAGTGGTCGGCGTAGTACTCGTAGATCGCGGCGGCGAAGTCGGCCTCGCCGAGCGCCTGCTTGATCGGCTTGCCCATCTCGCGCACGATGAGCTCCGCCAGCTCCTGGCGGCGCTCGGTGTGCAGTTCGCTGACGCGGCGGATGAGGGCCGCGCGCTCCTCGACCGTGGTCGACTTCGACCAGGTGCGGTGCGCTTCGTCGGCTGCGGCGATCGCGGCCTCGAGCTCGGCGTCGGTGATGGTGTCGTAAGTCTTGACCGTCTCGCCCGTGGCGGGGTTGGTCACGGCATAGCTCATCGTGTGGGTCTCCTTGTCAGTGCGCCACGCCAGAGCCGGTCTACCGCGGTGCAGCCCGCCGGGAGGCGGGTTGGTGGGCTGGGGCGATTCTACTCGCGGCTCCGGACGGGGCGGAAGCCCCCATCCGCCGCGCGGGCGATCACGAAGAGCAGGTCCGCCAGCCGGTTGAGGTAGGGCACGACCTGCGAGTCAGGGAGGCCGCCGGCGTTGCTCAGCGCGACCGCACGACGCTCGGCACGTCGCACGGTGGTCCGTGCCAGGTCGATCGCCGCGCCGGCGAGGCTCTCCCCGGGGATCACGAACTCGGCCGGCATCGGGTGCTTGGCCTCGAGCGCGTCGATCTCGTGCTCGAGCGCCGTTGTCATCTCGGCCGTCACGCGACTGGTGCCATCGGTGAGCTTCGCGCGCTTCTCGACATGCGTGGCCAGCTCCGCGCCGACCACGAACAGCTCGCGCTGGAGCCGCAGGATCAGATCGGCCAAGGGAGAGCCGGCGAGGGCTGCTCGGGCGAGGCCCAGGGCGGAGACGGCCTCATCGGTCGTGCCGTAGGCGTCCGTGCGGAGGTCCGCCTTGCTGACCCGGGCGCCGCCGAAGAGGAGGCCGGTGGTGCCGGTGTCGCCCTTGCGGGTGTAGATGCGCATCGGGGGAGATGGTAGCGCTGGCTCAGGTTGCGTCCGCGATATTGATCACATCGCTACATCAGCGCGTCGGGGGCTCTGCGGGCGCGATCTTAGCGATAGCACCAGTGCCGCAACACCCGAGGAGAGGGAAAATGGCCATTTCAGCTCGATGAGGTGCCGATACAGAGGTGTGATCGCTAAGCCGCCGCGATCGACGCCCTAGAAGAGGCCGGGCGGGGGCTCCCAGCGATCGGCGAGCAGGGTGACCTTGACGGGCGGCCCGACGACCTCCTCGGTCTTCTGCTTGACGGTCTGGATCAGCTCACCGGCCCACGGGCAGAATGGGGTGGTGAGGATCATCTTGATCTCGGTGGGGGCGCCGTCGACGCCGATCTCCACGTTCTTGATCAGGTCGAGGTCCACGATGCTCATCCCGATCTCCGGATCGTGGATGTCGTACAGCGCGGTCATCACCTCGTCAACCTTGGCGAGGTTCGAGTCAATCGTCATTGCCGACCAGTCTAGCAAGGATTCGCACGATAGCTTCCGGGGGCCACCCGTCCGCCGCCCCGCCCCACGCTCGAAGCCCCGCGCATCAAGCGCGGGAAGTGCCGCCCGGTCAGGAGATGAACGGCGGGCCCGACAGGGCGATCAACACGGCGATCGTGCCCGGCAGCGCCAGGCCGAGCACTGCGACCAGCAACGCCAGCCAGCCGGGCCCTGCGCCGGCCAATGGGTCGGAGGAGGACGACGAGCGCGCCGACCATCGCGCTCCCCAGGACCGCGGCGACGATCCAATCACCAGCTGTCAGAGGGCGCCCGCCGAGCGCATACGAGACGACCGCCCACAGCAGCACGCCGTCGACGAGCAGCGTGGCCACCATGACGAGCCCGACCACGAGCGCCCAGGCAGGGGAAGGCGGGCGTGCGCGTGGGGGCTGCTCCATGCGAGGACCCGGCGCTACACCAGTCGCGAGTAGAAGGTCGGGCGGGCAGCTGGGACCGTGGGGCGGACGCGGGTGTAGCCCTCGTACACGACCCCGTCGCGGTCGAGCGCGGCGCGGAGTTCGGCAATCTCCTCGGCGACATCGGTCTGGCTGACGTGGCAGGCCAGGGCGGCGAGCTTGCGCCCGGCCACCTCGGTGATCTCGATCCGGTGGCTGGCTGCCCCCTCCTCCGGGGAGAGGTCGTAGCTGCGGTGGCCTGGCCCGAAGACGGGGGCGACGACGTAGACCGCATGCGGCGCGATCCCGGACTCGGCAAGGCGCTCCACCGCCCAGCGTGTCGCGGCACCGACAACCACGTGATCCGCGTCATTGGTGACGCCGTGCGCACCGAACGTGATCACGGCGTCGGGGCGGCGATCCGCGAGCCACAGGGCGATCTCGTCGACGAGGGTCGAGAATGGAACCTCGGAGAGCCGCCCGTCAGGATGGTCGACCACGGTGACCTCGTCCATCCCGATCTTGGCCGCCGCGCAGCGCATCTCCTCCTCGCGGGTATCGGCCAGGTCGAGGTCGGGCGATCGTTCGGGGTTGCCGGCCTCGCCGCGTGTGAGAAGCAGCAGCCGCACCGTCCGGCCGGCATCGTGGGCCAGCGCCAGGGCGCCGGCGGCGGTGAAGCTCTCGTCGTCGGGATGCGCGAAGACGGCCGCCAGGCCGCCGATCGGCTCGCGCTGACGATCGGTCACCGATCCTCCTCGTCTTCGTCGCTCAGGTTTCGCCAGCCGCGCGTCGCGACGGCGACCCGCATGGTACGCAGCACGGCAATCTTGGCGCTGGCCACGTCGGCGATGAAGCGGGCCGTGCCCGCCTCGTCCAGGTCGGAGCCAGATGGAGCCGAGTCGCGGCCGACGTTGAGCCAGGCAAGGTGGTATCGGTCCATCCGGCCCCACACGCGTTCGAGCAGCTCGTCGGAGTTGAGCAGCCAGGCGCGGAAGAGATCCCAGTGCGGGGTTGCGACGAGCGCGTCGCCGTCGGCGATCAGCTGGTCGGTCTGTTCGAGGAACCGACGGCGGGACATTGCCGTGCGCCTGGAGATCGGGCTGGCCACGGTCCGAGGATACGGCAGCAGGAGCACCTGCGCCCCGTTTGTACTATTGCCGCCGAGAAGGCGCGCCTCGGACACTCGGCGGTGCACGGCCGCACCGCGGGATGCCCTTGAATCGATCTCCTGGCACGACCATCACGCGCATCGGGGGCCGCCTCGTGGCGGTCCTCCTGCCGCTGGCTGCCCTCGCGCTCCTGCGGGCGTTCCCCGCCCTGGACAGACCGACACTCCCTTCGGTTGCCCTGGCGGTCGCCGCGAGCGCGGCCCTCCTCGCCGGCGCCGCCCTCCTGGCAGCGGTGGCGGTTGCCCTCGAGAGAGGCCGAATCCGCGATCTTGCCGATCTCGCGGGCCTGGGGCTCATCGCGACCTCCTTCGCCGTCGTCGCACTCGATGCAGCCGGAACGCTTGGCCTCGCCATCGGGGTGACCTCCGCTGCGGCGGCATTCAACGTCGGGGCAGCGGTACGGCAGCGGGCCGTGGTCTCCCGACGGGGACGCATCGCCGGCCCGGTCATTGCCTTCGTGTTGGTAGAGGCTGGGCTGGCGGGCATCCTCACGGCTGGCGGTTGGTCGATCCCCGAACGCACCGCGACCCTCTTCCTCGCCGGCGGAGCGCTGTTGATGACAGCGGCCGCGATCGGTAGCCTGGACGACCCAACCCGAGCTACCGCGCTCGGCATCGCGGCGTCATCGGCGGGCGCCCTCGCGATCGCACCGCCGTCCGGCTTTGAGAGCCTGGTGGGTCCAGCCGGCATGGGCCTGGCCGCTCTGGTCCTGGGCTCGCGGATGCTGGCGGATCGCCGGCAAGGTCGGGCGACCGCCGAACCCGCGGGGACCCTTCCGGAGCTTCCCGCCCGTGCTGATAGTCCGCCCGAATCCAACGAGCCTGTGCGGCTGACGCGTGAGCTGCGCGCCACCCTGGATGACCTGGTCGCCGCCCGTCACCTGATCGAGCTGCAGCGGATCGAGATCGATCGGGCGACCAGCACCGATGCGCTGACCGGCCTTCCCAGCCGCTGGCCGACCCTTGACCGATTGCGGACCGAGGCGGCCGAGGCACGCCGTTACGCGCACCCCTTCGCCGCGGTGCTGATCGACGTCGACCAGTTCGCCGCGCTGAACCACGAGCAGGGCCTGGAGGTCGGCGACGAGATGCTCCGCAGGATTGCGCTTCGGCTGCGGGTGCGGATGCGCGAGGCCGATGCGGTGGGACGCGTCGGCGCCGATGCCTTCCTGGCGATCCTGCCGCACACCGACGAAGTCGGAGCCGCGACGTTCGCGCGGGCGGTCCTGGATCGCGTGCTCGAGCGCCGGGTCATGACCGTTCGCGGCGAGCTGACGGTCAGTCTCTCGATCGGGATCGCGCTGATGCGGCCCGGCATGACCCTCACCGGCGACGAGCTCCTGGCCGCGGCCGAGGAGGCATTGGCGTCCGCGCAGGCGGCCGGTGGCAACCGGATCGCGTTCGATCGGCTGCATGGGCTGGCTCGCATCGACGAGCTCGATGCAGCGCCAGAGACCTCTCTCCGCGACGTCGCTGAGGGGACCGCATGACCAGGTCGCGCTGGCTGGGGATCGTGCTGATCGTCCTCGGCCTCGTCGTGCTGCTGATCGCCCCCCAGGCACTGTCCTGCGTCACGGACTTCCACCACACCGCCTGTCAGGCGAGTGGCACCATCGTCCTCAAGGTCATTGGCCTGGGCCTGGTCGCTGCCGCGGCGGCAGTTCTGGCGAGGCATGGCACGCGCGCTGGCGGATCGGGCGACAGCACAAGATAGCGGGTCGCCAGTTGTCCACACCGCTACAGGTTGTGGATAAGCACCCCCTGATCGGCCCCGGCGGTGGTATTCTCGCGGTCCCATGCCGACCACCTCGGACGTCTCCGCCAAGCTGATCTTTCCGACCAAGGAGATCGTCGAGGAGTACTACCTCCCGATCATCTACACCGCCTGCCGGACCTGCTACTCCGAGCAGCTCCCCGACCGGATCTGGGACAAGGCGGTCAGCCGCACCGTCGCCGATGAAAAGCAGCAGGCGCTCGTCCGGAAGGTGATGGAGTCGGGCCACGGCTCGACCATCGAGCACGTCAACTTCACCTTCGCCATCAGCGGCGTGACCCGAACGCTCTCCCACCAGCTGGTGCGCCATCGGGCCGGGACCGCCTTCGACCAGCAGTCGCAGCGTTACGTCTCGTTCAAGGACCGCGACAACTACACGATCCCCGACTCCATCGCCAAGGGCGACCTGCCGGACGACCTCGCCGGCCAGTTCCGGTCGGCGGTCGATTCGAACCTCGAGCTGTACGGGCAGCTGCTCCAGGCGGAGGTGCCGGCCGAGGATGCGCGCTTCATCTTCCCCAACGCCATGCAGACCAACCTGATCATGACCGTCAACCTTCGACAGCTGATCCACATGAGCGGCCTGCGGCTGTGCACCATGGCGCAGTGGGAGATCCGCCAGCTCTTCAAGCAGATCCGGCACGAGATCTTCCGCGTGTCGCCGTTCTTCGGCTCGTTCCTGGCACCCAAGTGCGTTCCCCTCGGGTACTGCGACGAGATGGGCAATCGCGACGAGCATTGCCGCATTCGACCGCATCGCGACACGGTGATGGCCGTGTGGGAGGCCTACCGCTCCGGCGAATTGGCCGAGACCGATGGACCGGTCGTGCCCGAGACCTCGCCGTTCAGGCCGCGACTCCGGCGCGTGCCGGTCGACGGCGGTGAGGGCGAAACGATGCCGATCACCGTCGGCGCACCCGACGCATCGGTTGGACAGGCCGGAGGCTCAGACCGGGTCTAGTTGTCGGTCGTGATCCCGTCGCCGAGCGCGAACCGCCGGAGCTCCTCGTCGCATTCGTCACGCAGCCGGTTTGCCTGCGCGATCAGAAACGGCGTCATCTTGGTGGAGTCGACAATCAGCAGCGTGTGACCGCGCTCGTTGCGGTCCAGCACGATCCGGTCCTCTCCGTGATAGGCAATCGACCAGTTGGCCTGCAGCTGGACCAGCTCGGCGAGCACAACCTTCTCCGGGAAGTACCAATCCAGGTAGGCCGCGTTGAGGGACGCCACCACGTCGCGCAACTGGTGGGTCGCGTTCCGCTTGACGCGGGCCAGGAAATGGACGAGCCGCAGGCCAGCGAACGGGTCGCCGGCCCGCGCGATCTGCGGCGGCGAGAGGTCCACTTCCGGCATGCCTGGCGGCGAGGGATCGAGGAGCGGGTGGTCGGGCGTCATCGGGCCAGTGAGTATGGCGGCTTTCGATTCCTAGCCGATGCGGGCACCCAGCGGCGCGGCCGGACTCGGTTCGAGCAGCCGGACCTCGCCTGCCTCGTCGCCCTCGCCCATTGCACCGAGCAGCAGCACCTGGCTGGCAAATCCCGCGATCCTTCGCGGGGGGAAATTGACGACCGCCACCACTTGCCGGCCGACCAGGGCGGCGGGATCGGGGTAGGTAACGGTCAGCTGCGCCGCGCTCACCCGATCGCCGAGCTCCGGGCCGAAGTCGATCCGCAGACGGTACGACGGGTTGTGGGCCTCCGGGAACGGTAGCGCCTCGACGATCCGACCCACCCGCATGTCCACCCTGGTGAAGTGGCTGAATTCGATCATCGGCGCACCGTAACAGCGCCGGTGACACCCCGCGTGCGTCTCGCGGCGTCCAACTGTTCAGATCACTTGAACACCTCGCGATGCGCCAAGGCGGGTCCGGGGGCCGTTGTGTGGATGCAACAGCCCTCCCTAGTACTGTCGTGTCCTTCCGCCTTGGCCCGTCTGCAGCCAGCATGCGGACATGACGTTCTGGAACTGGCGACGTGGCGCCGCCGGCGGTATCGCCACCGGCGCGGCCGCCGTTGCGATGACCGGCAGGGACCTGGCGCCGATCGAGCTCTACACCGCCGATGCGCGGATCGTGGGCTGGATTGCGGCCAATGGCCAGCGCGTCACCGACCTCCTCAACGACCAGGACGAGCTGCGACTCTGGCATCCCAGCCCCGGCCCCATCGTGGCGCCGACGGGTCCCGACAGCGCAGGCGATCCTGAGCCCGGCGAGGAGACCGGTGAGTGGCAGTCCGTGATGACCACCCAGCTGATCCTGGCCATGCCGCCGGAATGGCGAGCGGCTCGGCAGCTCCGCCTGCATCGCAAGCTGCGACGGGTGGCCCTCTCCGCCGGACCGTTCAGCGTCACCGGCAACCTCCACCTCTCCCCGACCGCCGAGACTGGCGACCAGGTTCCCTACGAGGGCCGTCGCTTCCTGCCCCTGACCGATGCCTACATCCTGCACGACGGCGAGCCACCGTTCGAGCACGTCGTCAGCGTGGTGATCGTCAATACGGCGCACATCAGCCAGCTCGTGCCGCTGGTGACCTTGGCCTAGCCTCGATCCAGGCGGGCCTCATGCGGCGATAATCGCCGCACCGATGGCCGTCTTGCGCTCCGCCCTCGACCCTGCCTCTGAAGCCTTCGCCGCCAACGCGGCCGCGTTGCGCGTGCAGATCGACGAGTTGCAGGCCCGAACACGCGCCGTCAGCGAACGAGGCGCCGCCGGCGACGAGCGCTCGATCGCCCGCCATCGGGAGCGCGGCAAGATGCCCGTCCGCGAGCGGGTCGAGCGGCTCATCGATCCTGGCAGCGCCTTCCTGGAGCTCTCCGCCCTGGCGGCCGATGGCCTGTACGACGGCGAGGCGCCGGGGGCGGGGATGGTGACCGGCATCGGGGTGGTTGAGGGGGTCGAGTGCGTGATCGTCGCCAACGACGCGACGGTGAAGGGCGGCACCTACTTCCCGATGACCGTCAAGAAGCACCTCCGCGCCCAGGAGATCGCCCTCGAGAATCGCCTGCCGTGCCTCTACCTGGTCGATTCCGGCGGGGCCTACCTGCCGATGCAGGACGAGGTCTTCCCCGATCGCGAGCACTTCGGCCGCATCTTCTACAACCAGGCGCAGCTCTCGGCGCGTGGCGTGCCGCAGATTGCGTTGGTGATGGGCTCTTCCACGGCCGGGGGCGCGTACGTGCCAGCCATGTCGGATGAGACGGTGATCGTCAAGGGCACCGGCACCATCTTCCTGGGCGGCCCGCCGCTGGTGAAGGCGGCGACCGGGGAGGAGGTGACGGCGGAAGAGCTGGGCGGGGCCGAGGTGCACACCGTGACGAGCGGAGTGGCCGACCACTTCGCGCTCGACGACGAGCACGCGCTGGCGATCGGTCGCGAGATCGTCCGCTCGCTGTCGTGGCGCAAGCCCGCGGCGCCGTGGGAGCGCAGCGAGCCGGCGCCGCCATCGGTCAATCCGGAGGAGCTGTACGGCGTCATCCCGGCCGACCCGAGGTTCAGCTATGACGTGCGCGAGGTGATCGCCCGCCTCGTCGATGGCAGCGAGTTCCACGAGTTCAAGGAGCGCTATGGCGAGACGCTGGTGTGCGGGTTCGCGCACATCGAGGGCTACCCGGTCGGGATCCTGGCCAACAACGGGATCCTGTTCAGCAGCTCGTCGCTCAAGGGCGCCCACTTCGTCGAGCTGGCCAGCCAGCGACGCATTCCGCTCGTGTTCCTGCAGAACATCACGGGGTTCATGGTCGGTCGCGAGTACGAGGCCGGGGGCATCGCCAAGGATGGCGCCAAGCTGGTGACGGCGGTGGCCACCACGGCGGTGCCGAAGTTCACGGTCATCATCGGCGGCTCGTTCGGGGCCGGGAACTACGGCATGGCAGGGCGCGCCTATTCACCACGGCAGCTGTGGATGTGGCCCAACGCGCGGATCAGCGTCATGGGCGGCGCCCAGGCGGCCCGTGTCCTTTCCACGGTGAGTGGCGAGATGGAGACCGACGAGCAGCGCGAGGCTTTCGAGACGCCGATCCTGGCCGAGTACGAGCGCCAGGGATCGCCCTATTACTCGACGGCCCGACTGTGGGACGACGGGGTGATCGACCCGATGGACACGCGGCGCATCCTGGCGATGGGGATCAGCGCGGCGCTCAACGCGGAGATCGGCGAGACGCACTTCGGCGTCTTTCGGATGTAGCGTCCAGCGGTGGTAGGCTGCCAAACATGGTCCCTGACGCTCCGGAGCCCGGCTCCCACGACCGCTCGACGCCCAGCGGCGGCCTCGAGGAGAGCTCCCTCGCAATCTTCGAGGCGATGCTGGCGGCGCGCGACGCCGAGGCCAATGGCGAGGGCGGACGGGCCGCGCTCGACGGGTTCTATCGGACGCTGATGAACGGGACGTTGCTCCTGCCGGTCCCACCCGAGCACGGTGATGAGGCCAAGTCTGCGCTGGCCGCTGCCGTCAACGACGACGAGGAGGTCGAGGTCAGCGTGCTTCTCGCTGCTGACGCCGACGGTCGGGCGACAAGCGTCTGCTTCGCCTCAGTGGCGGCGCTTTCGGCTTGGTCGCCGCGCGGCACCGCCAGCCTGCCCTTGCCGGCGCGGATCGCCATCGGCAACATGGCCGCCGCCGGCGTGCCGGCGATCATGGATCCGGCGGGGCCGATCCCCTACCGCTTCGAGCCCGAAGAGCTGACTGCGCTCGCGGGCGGCGTCCTGCCCGGGACCCAGGAACCGCTCGCGCCTCCGACGGCCACCCGCTCGATCCGCCTCAGACTGGCCGGGCCGCACGCCATCGCGCTCGAGCCAGCACTGCGCGATGCCCTGCGCCCGACCGACGTCGAGGCCGCCTGGCTGGTCGAATCGGAGAGCGACGGGTCGCGGCACCTGATGCTCGGCCTGCTCGGCGGGGAGGGCGCATCCGCCGTCGTGGATGTGCCGGACGGGACCGACGTCGTCTGGCTCGAGGAACCGCTTCTCGCATCGGTGCGCGCGGTGAGCGATCCGTTCTACCGCAGGGGCCGCGGGTGAGCGAAGTGCTCCGGGTCGAGCGCGACGACGCCATCGCGCGCGTGACCCTGAACCGTCCCGGGGTGCGCAACGCCTTCAACGCCGAGCTCATCGCTTCGCTGCTGTCGACCTTCGAGGCCCTGGCCGCGGAGCCGCCCGCCGCATTGCGCGCGGTCGTGCTGGCAGGCGAGGGGAAGGCGTTCTGCGCCGGCGCCGACATCGAGTGGCAGCGTGCCTCGATCGGCCTCTCGATGGAGGAGAACGAAGCCGATGCAGGTCGTCTGCAGGAGATGCTCGTCGCCATCGACGAATGCCCGGTCCCGGTGATCGCCGCGGTCCACGGCGCCGCGCTGGGCGGGGGCATGGCCCTCTGCTGCGTCGCGGACATCACCGTGGCGACTCCAGATGCGACCTTCGGGTTCACCGAGGTGAAGCTGGGGCTCATGCCCGCGGTCATCAGTCCCTTCGTCTTGCCGCGCATTGGCGAGAGCGCCGCCCGCGCGCTCTTCGTGACGGGAGAGCGCTTTGGAGCAGAGCGGGCGCTGCGCATCGGTCTGCTGTCGGAGGTGTTGCCCGATCAGGCGGCCCTCGATGCCCGAGTCGAGGCGCTGCTGGGGGAGATCCTTTCCGCCGGTCCGGAGGCGACCCGCAACGCAAAGGCGGTGATTCGCGACCAGCGTGGCCTCTCGCGAAGCGACGCGTTGCGGCTCCCCGTCGAGCGAGCAGCCCGGCAGCGAATCTCCGCAGAGGGTCAGGAGGGGCTGAAGGCCTTCCTCGACAAGCGCCGGCCGACCTGGCGCGAGGAATAGCTCCACCCCCTGCGACAATCACGACATGACCGACGAGACGCTGACACCCCGCCAGGTCGCGCAGGAGCTGGGCGTCACGGTCCGCACGGTGCAGCGCTGGGTCGCCGACGGCAGGCTCCCGGCGACCCGAGTTGGTGGGCGGGTGCGGCTGTCGCGCTCGTCACTCAACGCGGTCGCGGCCGGTCATGCAGTGCCGGCCTCGGGGATCCGCGCGCTGCTCATCGCCAACCGCGGCGAGATCGTGCAGCGCATCGTCCGCACGGCTCGGGGGCTCGGCATTCGGACGGTCGGCGTCCACCCACCCGCTGAGCGACCGCCGGATGGGGTCGACCTTGCGCTCCCCATCTCCGACTACCTCGACGCGGACGCGCTCATTGCCGCAGCTCGTGCCGCAGGCGCAGACGCGGTCCACCCCGGCTACGGCTTCCTGGCCGAGAATCCGTCGTTTGCCGAGGCCGTGGAGCGCGCCGGCATGGCCTGGGTGGGGCCGTCTGCTGGGGCCATCGCCGCCATGGGTGACAAGGCGGCAGCGCGTCGCACGGCGGTCGCGCGCGGCGTCCCGGTGGTACCCGGCTACGACGGCGACGCCCAGGACGACCCAGCGCTTGCGGCGGCGGCCGCCGAGATCGGCTATCCGGTCCTGATCAAGCCCTCCGCCGGCGGCGGAGGCAAGGGGATGCGCGTCGTCCGCGATCCTGCCCGCTTGACGGAGGAGCTCGCATCCGCGCGCCGTGAGGCAGGCCGAGCGTTCGGTGACGATCGGCTCATCCTGGAGCGACTGCTCGAGGGGGCGCGCCACGTCGAGGTGCAGGTGCTGTTCGACGCCCGTGGGAACGGTGTCCACCTTGGCGAGCGCGACTGCTCGGCACAGCGGCGCAACCAGAAGGTCGTCGAGGAGTCGCCCGGGCCATCGGTCTCGGACGCGTTGCGCGGTCAGCTCGGAGCGGCCGCCCTGGAGGTGGCGGCGGCGGTGGGATACGTGAGTGCCGGGACCGTCGAATTCCTGGTGACCGATGACGGCGACTTCTTCTTCGGCGAGATGAACACGCGACTGCAGGTCGAGCACCCCGTCACCGAGGCGGTGACCGGCCGCGACATCGTCGCCGACCAGCTGCGGATCGCGGCTGGGGAGTCCCTCGGCTTCGGGCAGGCAGAGGTGCGCTGGAGCGGGCACGCCATCGAGGCGCGCCTCTATGCAGAGGATCCGGACGCCGGCTTCCTGCCTGCCACCGGTCGTCTGCTCCGGCTCCGCTGGCCCGGCGGCGTCCGGGTCGAGACCGGGGTTCGCGAGGGCGACTCCGTATCTGACCGATACGACCCGCTCCTCGCCAAGCTGATCGCCAGCGGCCCAACCCGTTCGGATGCCCTGGCAAGCTTGCGGGCGGCCCTCGACGAGTCCCTCATCCTTGGCGTGCGCACCAACCTGCGGTTCCTGCGCTGGTTGCTCGACCAGCCGGTCATGCGCGACGGCGAGGTCCGGATCGATACCCTCGCCCGCCTGCGCTCAGCGCCGCCGCCGGAGGTGAGCGACCGGGCCTGGTCGGCAGCGGCGACCGCCCTCGGGACGGCCGGCCGCCACGACCCCTGGGGCGGTGGCTGGCGCGCTGCGGCGCCGGCGGCCGTGCGCATGCGACACGGCGACAAGGAGCGTCGCGTAGAGCTCGGCCACGCGGGCGAGGCCGAGGTGGCCGTGGAGGACGGAGTTGCGTACGTTGACGTCGAGGGCCAGTCGCTCGAACTGTCCCTGGCCATGCCGCCGAGCGTGGAGGAGGCGGTCCGGCACGCAACCGCGCATGCCGGTGGCGCGGCTGCCCTCACCGCGCCGATGCCCGGACGCGTCATCGCGGTGCGAGCCATCGAGGGTGCATCTGTCCAGGCCCACGAGGCGCTCGTCGTCATCGAGGCAATGAAGATGGAGCACGCCGTGGTCACCCCACTGACCGGGACGGTTACCCGCATGACGGTCAAGGTTGGCCAGCAGGTGCAGCGCGGGGACCTGTTGGCGGAGGTATCGGCCTAACATGGCCGACCCATGACCCGGCCCGAGGTGCGCATCTACGAGGTCGGTCCGCGCGACGGGCTGCAGGCCGAGGCCACGATCGTGTCGACCGAGGCGAAGCTGGCGTTCATCCACATGCTGGCCGCAGCCGGCCTGCGCGAGATCGAAACGACCTCGCTCGTCTCACCAAAGGCAATCCCGCAGATGGCGGATGCCGACGAGCTGCTCAAGCAGCTGGTGCGGCGCCCCGGCGTTCGGTACCCGGTGCTGGTCCCGAATGCGCGTGGCCTCGAGCGCGCCATTGCTGCCGAGGTAGATGCCATCTGCCTGATCACCGCTGCCACCAATGGATACGTGCAGCACAACATCGGGATGAGCATCGACGAGTCACTGGCCGCCTTCGAGCCGATTGCCGCTGAGGCACGCCGTCGTGGCTGGTGGATCCGCGCGTACATCAGCACCGCCTTCGGCTGCCCGTACGAAGGCCGGGTGGACGAGCGCGCGGTCGTCAGCGTCGCGGAACGGCTGCTGCGGATGGGGGTTGACGAGCTGTCGATATCCGACACGCTCGGCGTGGCGGCACCCCTCGACGTGGCGCGGGTGCTCTCCGCGCTGGATGGCGCCGGCATCGGCGCGGAGGTCATCGCCCTGCACCTCCACGACACGCGGGGCACAGCGCTCGCCAACGTCATGGCCGCCCTGGAGCTGGGAGTCCGCTGCTTCGATTCCTCGGCCGGGGGGACGGGCGGCTCGCCGTATGCGCCCGGCTCGGCGGGCAACCTGGCGACCGAGGACCTGGTCTACCTGCTCGACCGCCAGGGCGTTCGATCGGGGGTCAACCTGGACGGCATCCTGGCCGCGGCTCGCTTCATCGCCACGCAGCTGGGCGGCGAGGTGGGCAGCAGGGTGGGTCGCGCCGGTGCCTGGCCCCAATAGCGGGGTACGATGACGGCAATGCAGGCGAGCCCGACCGACGCCGAGCCACGCCCGGTCATCCTGGACGTCGACACCGGGATCGACGACATGATCGCCTTGCTGATCGCCGCGACGGCCCCCGAGCTCAACCTGCGGGGCGTCACCTGCGTGGCGGGCAACGTCGAGATCCACCACGTCGCGCGCAACACAGGCAAGATCCTGCGCATGGTCGGGCGGGGGGACGTACCGGTCAGCATCGGGGCGGCCCGCCCGCTGCACCGGCGGCTGCGAACCGCGCCGGACACGCACGGTCCCACCGGCACCGGCTACACCGAGCTGACGGGTGAGGATCCCGATCTCGGCTCGACCGACTACACCGCGGTTCCGGCACCGCGCTACCTGGCGGCGCACGTCCAGCGGCGTCCCGGGCAGCTGACCGTGGTGGCGCTGGGTCCCCTCACCAACATCGCGTCCGCTGCCCTGAATGGCGTGGACCTGGCCGCCGGACTCCGCGAGCTGATCTGGATGGGAGGCGCGCTGGAGGAGCGGGGCAACACGACGGAGACCGGCGAGTGGAACGCGTGCGTCGATCCGGAAGCCGCCGAGGCCGTCCTGGCGGCTGGTGCCATCTCTCGCATCTTTCCGCTGGACGCGACCCAGGACGTCATCTTCACGCTCGGGGACCTCGACAGCCTGCCCGGAACGCCGCTGTCGGCGGTCGTTCGCGATGCGGTGCGCTTCTACATCTCCTTCCACCGGCAGGCGGAGGGAATCGACGGCTGCTACCTGCATGACCCGGTCACGCTGATCGGGTCGTTGCTGCGCCCCGACCTCGTCACCGAGACCGTCGACGAGCGGCTGGCGTGCGACATGGGCAGCGATCCGCACCTGGCCGGCAGCCTGTACCGATCCCCCGACGAGACCCGGCGGGCCGTCAACGTGGCCACGGCACTCGACGCGGAGGGGATGCATCGCGAGCTCCTGGAACGCCTTGCGCACGCGGTCTCGGTGACGACGGCGCAGGTGCAGGCACAGCACGAGGGAGGTTGAGGGAGATGGATTCGGCTCGCTGGACACGGATTGCAATCGGCGTGGCGGTCGGGACGGTGGTCGGCCTTGGCCTCTATGCATCCGGTCAGGTGTGGCCCCTGTCCGCGGCGGTCGGCGTCATCGTTGCTGACGTCGTGTACGCCGGGCTGACCCTGGCGCAGACGCGCGAATGGGGGCCGATGCGCGTGGCCGCCGGCCTCGTCGCGTTCGCGGTGGCCACCTACATCGGGATCATCGGCTTCGGGGACTTCGGCGACGCCAATGCGGTCGACCCGAACACCTTCGCCAACACCAAGGCCGCGAACTCGTGGGCGCTGATCCTGGCCATCGCCATGGTCATCGGGGCGGTGGTCACCTACGGGCTGGAGCTGCTGCAGACCCGCCGTCTCGCCTCGCTCTCCGGACAGTTCGGCACGCGAACCTACCTGCTCATGGCGCTCGGGATCGGGATCAACGTGATCCTGGGCCAGACGGTGGCGGCGGCCCTCAAGATCCCGATCTACCTCGACTCCATCGGGACCATCCTGGTCGGGGTGCTGTGCGGGCCGGTCGCCGGGGCCCTCACCGGCGGGCTGGGCAATATCCTGTGGTCGTACGTGATCCCGCCGCCATTCCAGTACCAGCCGGCTGCGGCCTTCGCCATCGCTGCCGTCGCGATCGGCGTCATCGCCGGACTCCTGGGGCGTGCGGGATTCCTGCGCCCGCGGCCCAACCGCCCCGTGTCGGAGCTCCTGGCCGGCGGCGTGGTGACGGTTGTGCTGGTCGGGGGGCTGACCTGGGCGGCGGCCCTGGCCTACACGAAGATCTTCGAGACCAAGATCGACCTGTTCCCTGACCCCGCCAAGGTCGACCTCATCTTCGTCCTGCTCGGCTACCTGGCCATCGCATTGGTCGCCCTCGCGGTGCTTGGGCTCTTCGCGCTGCTCCTCGTGCGCCGCGATCTGACGGCTGCCTACGTGGTGGTGGCCGGGGTCTTCACGGGGATCGTGGCAGCCCTGATCAGCGCGCCCATCGCCGCCGGCGTGTTCGGTGGCGTGACCGCCTCCGGCACCGACTTCCTGGTAGCGGCCTTTCGGCGGGCGGGTGCCGACGTGTACGCCGCGACGACCGGGCAGGGCCTGATCAGTGATCCGATCGACAAGGTGACGACCTTCTTCACGGTGTACCTGATCCTGTCGGCGCTTGCCAACCGCTTCAAGGCGCGCTTCCCCCAGGGTGAGCAGGTGCTCGAGGAGCCTTCCGCCTGACCGATCGCCTCCCCTCGTTCCTGGGGGCGCCCGGACCCACCAGCGTCCATCGCCTCAACCCGCTCACCAAGGCGGCGCTTGCAGCGGTGACCACGGCGCTGGCCGTGCTGGCCGGCGGGCTGCTGGGGCCGGCCCTCCTGACCGCGGTGGCGGTCGTTGTGCCCGCGGTCATCGGCCGGATCTTTGGCCGCCTGCTGCGCACGGCGCTGCTGCTGACCCTGCCGATCGCGGTCAGCGTGCTCGTCGTCAATCTCTTCTTCTTCCCGGCCGGGCGCGACGTCCTGTTCCAGCTCGGGCCCGTCACGGCCACCGCGGAGGGCCTGGAGTTCGCGCTCGAGACGCTGGCCCGCATCGGCGCCATCAGCGGTGCCATCACCCTGTTCTACCTGACCACTCCCCCTTCGGAGTTGGTGCTCGACCTCGAGCGGCGCGGCGTCTCGCCGCGGATCGCGTTCGTGGCGCTGGCCTCTGTCCAGACGGTGCCGGCCCTGGTCGAGCGAGCGGCGACCATCACCGCGGCCCAGCGGGCGCGCGGCCTGGACACCGAGGGATCCCTGTGGCGACGGCTTCGGGGCGTCCTGCCACTGGCCGGGCCGGTCCTGCTCGGCTCGATTACGGAGGTCGAGGCGCGCACGTTGGCCCTCGAGGCACGCGGCTTCACGCGCCCAGGCCGTCGGACCCTGCTGTGGTGGCCACCGGACTCGGCGCGGCAACGACTTGCTCGCTGGGTCCTCGTCCTGGCCGTCCCGCTCCTGCTCGTGGCGCGGGCGCTCGGTTGGCTCGGGTGGCTGAATTGATGCTGACCCTCGAATCCGTCACCTACCGGTACGCGGGGGCGCCGCGTCCATCGCTCCACGACGTGAGCCTGGAGCTGCACTCGGGAGAGGTGCTCGGCCTGATCGGCGCCTCGGAAGCCGGCAAGACGACCCTCTGTCTGGTCGCGTCCGGGCTCGCCCCGCGAACGATGGGCGGGACGCTCACCGGACGGGTGCTAGTCGACGGGGAGGATACGGCTCCGCTCGCCATGCACGAGCTGGCTGGGCGAATCGGGATCGCGTTCGCCAGCCCGGCCACGCAGCTTTCCGGGGTGGCAGCCACGGTCTACGAAGAGGTCGCCTTTGGACCGATGAACCTGGGCGTGCCACGTTCCGAGCTGATTGCTCGGACCGAGGAGGCCCTCACCGCCCTGCGGATCGAGTCGCTCGCCGATCGCGATCCTGCCCTCCTCTCCGGCGGGCAGCAGCAGCTGGTCGCAATCGCCGGCCTGCTGGCCCTGCGCCCGGCGCACCTGGTCCTCGACGAGCCCACTGCCCAGCTCGACCCGGCCGGGACGGCGATGGTCGCGGCGGCGCTGGCCGGCCTCGCGGCCGGCGGGGCGTCGATCCTGGTCGCAGAGCAGAAGACCGACCTGCTGTTGGGGATATGCTCGCGGGTCCTGGTCATCGACTCGGGGCGCGCGGTGCTCGATGGCCCGGCGGCCGAGATCCTGACAGGTCCGCAGCTTGCGGACCTCGGTGTGGCGCCTCCGGCAGCCATCCGCCTGCGACGAGCGGCCGTGAACGCAAGCCTGCCTGCGGCGACGCTCGCCCGGCTTGACGAGGCGATCGCGCATGCCATGCCGCAATGACCGATCTCGCCCTCGAGGGAGTCAGCTACCGCTACCGGCAGGGCGCCACGCTGGCGCTCGACGGGATCGACCTGCACATCCGCGCGGGCGAACGGGTGGCCGTCGTCGGTCAGAACGGGAGCGGCAAGACGACTCTGGTCCGGCATCTGAACGGGCTGCTGCGACCGACCTTGGGTCGGGTCCTGCACGACGGCAGGGACGTGGCCAGGCGCACGGTCGCGCAGCTGGCACGAACCGTCGGACTTGCCTTCCAGGACCCGGACCGCCAGATCTTCGCGGGCAGCGTCCGCCGCGAGGTGGAGTTCGGTCCGCGCAACCTGGGCATCAGCGGCGGCGAGCTGCACAGGGTTGTCGATGAGGCACTCGCCGAGGTCGGCTTCGCCGGGGAGGCGAGCACCAACCCGTACGACCTGGGCGCGTCGCGCAGGAAGCTCCTGGCACTGGCATCGGTCCAATCCATGGGCACACCGGTGCTGATCCTCGACGAGCCGACCACGGGACAGGACATGCGGGGCGTGGAGATCGTGAAGCTTCTGATTGACCGCGCTCACGCCGCGGGCAGGACCGTCATCGCCATCAGCCACGACATGGAATTCGTGGCCGCCTCTTTCGACCGGGTGGTCGTGCTCAGGTTGGGCAGGGTGATCCTGGACGGGTCGCCGGCATCGGCCTTTGACGAGGGTTCGTGGGAAGCGCTCCGATCGACCTACCTGGAGCCGCCACTTCCCGCAATCATTGGCTCGCGACTGGGACTCGGCGCGACCCCGACAGACGACGAGCTGCTGGCGGCTCTCTAGAAGCCTGACAGTGGGGGCAGCGGATTTCCCTCGGCGTCCACCCGCTCCTCCGGCGGCAGCTCGTCCCGATGACGACGCCCGCGGGTCGGCCCCGGGATCGGCTCGGCCATGACGGAATGCGGGACCTCGTCGAGCCGCTGCGCGATGCCGCGCAGCCCGAGATGGCGGAGTGCGGCGCCGAATCGATCCACGAAGGCAGGATCTCGCAACAACCCGAACGCCAGCGAAGGTGTGGCGCGGATCAGGAGCTCGATCCCACGCACCGCTTCGGGCAGGTTGACCTGGTTCAGCCCCAGCTGCGCGTCGAGCAGGTCGAGGCCTCGATTTGCCTCGCGACGCGCCCGCATGGTGAAGTGCGGCGTGCGATTGACCAGCACCCGCGTCCTGTACAGGGCGGCGCGGGCCAGAGCGTCGCGACTTGCGGGAGCGGGAAAGGCCATGGACCGAATCTTACGCGGAGCGGACGGGTGGCAGGAAGGGATCGCTGGCGCCCTCGCGCAGGCGATCCGGCCGATCCCTGCCGACCCGAGGTTGGCGCCGCGCGCCGCCACCATCGGCTCCAACCTCCCCCGCTACGATCGCGCAGACTTCCCGCCGGCGCGCCCCGCCGCGACCCTGCTGCTCCTGTATCCGAGCCTCGACGGCGAGCTGACGCTGCTACTCACCGTCCGCCATTCCGCGCTCCGCGACCACGCCGGCGAGACCTCGCTACCGGGCGGGGCGGCGGACCCCATCGACGCTTCGCTCGAGGCGACGGCTCTGCGCGAGGCGTGGGAAGAGGTCGGGGTCGAACCGTCGGCGGTGAGGATCGTCGGCGTCCTTGACGACATCTGGATCCCGGTCAGCAACTTCGAGCTGCGTCCGTTCGTCGGGACCACCGCCGCCCGGCCAACCTTCTCTCCCCACACCGATGAGGTTGCGGAGATCGTTGAGCTCCCGGTGCGCCACCTCATGGCTGACGGCGCGGTCAGCGAGGAGCTGATCGAGGGACCCGGGTGGCAGTTGCGAGCCGGCGTGTACCGGTACGCCGGTCATCGGATCTGGGGCGCCACCGCGCGTACATTGGCGATGTTCGCAGCCGTCCTGCAGGAGGCCAAGTTCCAGTCCTAGCGGCGAGTCTCGACCGTCGTCCGGGCAGCTCGCAGGAGGTCTAGCAGCGTTCCGTGGTGCGGCTCCGGGGCAGCTACGATGCTCAGCCGTGCACCCCGTTTGGCGACGTTCCACCACGCCGCACCGTGAAGGTCTGAGATCGTCGCCCCACCACGCTCCGCGATCAGGCCTGCCGCCGCGATGTCCCACAGCGAGAGCCCACCATTCTGGACGAACGCGTCGAATCGGCCCGATCCCACGTACGCGAGCGCCAGCGCGGCGCTCCCCATGCGACGCCCGATCCGGATCTCGTGCGCAACCCGCCGCTCACGGGCGATACCACCTCGACCGATGATGGCCAGGCTCACCACGAAGTCACCCAGCTCAGCCTTGTCGCTGGCGCGCACCGGCTCGCCGTTGAGCGTCGTGGGACCGCCAGCGGTCGCGGCGTAGCAGTCGCCTCGGAGCGGATCGAGGACCACGCCGACGACCGGCACGCCCTCTTCGACAAGGCCGATGGAGACGCAGAAGAACGGGATCCCGTTGGCATAGTTCACCGTGCCGTCGAGTGGGTCGATGACCCAGGTCCGTCGGCTCCATCGGCCCCTCCCACCTGCCGCGGGGGATTGCCCGGCCTGGTCCGCGCGTTCGTGACGCCCGGACTCCTCGGCCAGGATGGCATCGCCCGGGAAGCGGTCGCGGATGGCCTTGATGACGAGAGCTTCGCTGGCGTAGTCCACGTTCGTGACGACGTCCCGCTTGCTCTTGCGATCGATCTTCATTGCCTGCTCGTAGCTGGCGCTGAGCAGCTCTCCAGCCTGGCCCGCCAGAGAAACCGCAAACGCAAGGTCATTCTCGTGCGAGGTGGGCATCTGAATCGATCCTAGCGGAGCGGCGGTAAGTCCACCCTAGCGGAGCGGCGGTAAGTCCACGCTCATCCCCCGGTAAGGTGGGTCCTGCAACAGTTCAGGTGACTTGAAGAGTTGGAGACCGCGGTAATGAAACGCACGCAGACAACGAAGTCTCAGCGGTGAGCGCCATCGGTCTGTCTTGGCGGGTGGCCCAACCGCCTTCGTCGAGGCGGACCTGGACCTCCACGCATTCGTGGCAGGCGTTGCTCGCAGCCCGCTGCATGCGGCCCTTGAGCGAATGGCTGGCGTGGGCCTCCGGACTGATATGACCGGCCGGGCACGGCGCCGGGCGCGCGACGAAGAACTCGATGAGCTGCATCGGAGACTGGTCGACGCGATCGATACGTCGGACGCCGAGGCCGCCTGCGCAACGGCACGGGCGATTGCCATCGCCGAGGGCGCAGCGCCCGACTAGCGACCTCGCTGCGTTACCCTATCGGGCGTGCCACAGATCCACCTCCGTGCGGAGCCAGGAGACTACGCCCCGCTGGTGCTGCTGCCGGGCGACCCGAATCGGGCTCGCAGGATCGCCGAACGCTTCGACGGAGGACTGGCAAAGGCTCGGCAGGTGACCGAGCATCGGGCGCTCTACGGCTGGACCGGCACCTACCAGGGGCACCCGGTCAGCGTGCAGACGTCGGGCATGGGGACACCCAGCTTCGCGATCGTGGCCGAGGAGCTGTTGCGGCTGGGCGCGAAGCAGCTGATTCGCGTCGGGACCTGCGGCGGAATCGCCCCTGGGCTGCGGACCGGCGACCTGGTGGTCGCCCTCTCTGCCTGCCCGACCGATGGCGCCACCAGCACCTACCTGCATGGCGACCGATACGCCCCGACCGCCGACTTCGCCCTGACGCACGCCCTCGTGCACGCGGCCGAAGAGGCGGGGATCCCGGTACGGATCGGGCCGGTGGCATCGGTCGACGTCTTCTACAACACCGATGCCGATTACTTCAGCAAGTGGCGCGAACGCGGAGTGCTCGCCTTCGAGATGGAGGCGTCGGTGCTCTTCTACCTGGCGTCGCGCGCCGGGGTCCAGGCGGCCTGCCTGCTCACGGTGAGCGACGTGCTCAACGAGGGAGAGGGTACGGAAGAGACGTACATGTCGCTCGAGGACCTGGATGCCGCTGTCGAGCGCATGATCGAGGTGGCGCTGACAGCCGCCGTACAATCGGGGCAATGACCGATACCCTCGCCCGCCCTCCCGCCGCGGACGCGACGGCAGACTTCCTCCCCCTCAAGGGGATCGACCACGTCGAATTCTGGGTCGGGAACGCGAAACAGGCGGCGGCCTACTATCGGACCCTCTGGGGCTTCACCCCGGTCGCCTATGCAGGCCTCGAGACGGGGGTCCGTGACCGCGCCAGCTACGTGATGGTGCAGAACGACATTCGCTTCGTCTTCACCGCCCCGCTGACCGACAGCGGGGAGCTGGCCGAGCACGTACGCCGGCACGGCGACGGGGTGCACGACATCGCCTTCGCCGTCGACGACGTGACATCGGCCTGGCGCGAGACGACCGCGCGGGGAGCGGTGAGCGCGCTGGAGCCGGCCGAGATCACCGGCGAGAAGGGCGTGCTGCGTCGCTCCGCGATCCACACCTACGGCGAGGTGCTCCACACGTTCATCGACCGCAGCGAATACACCGGCACCTTCGCTCCCGGCTATCACCGCATCTCGAAGCCCGCTGCCGCAGCCACCGGACAGCAGCTGCTCGAGGTGGACCACTGCGTCGGGAACGTGGCGCTCGGGGACATGAACCGGTTCGTCGACTTCTACCGCGACGTGCTGGGCTTCTCTCAGCTGATCCATTACGACGACAAGGTGATCCACACCGAGTACTCCGCCCTGATGAGCAAGGTCATGCAGTCGGGCAACGGGCGCATCAAGTTCCCGATCAACGAGCCGGCGGACGGAAAGCGCAAGAGCCAGATCCAGGAGTTCCTCGACTACTACCTCGACGCGGGGACCCAGCACATTGCCCTGCGCACCGAGGACATCGTGGGCACCGTGCGTGCCCTGCGATCACGGGGAGCGGAGTTCCTGGGCATGCCTCATGAGTACTACGCCGCGCTGCCGGAGCGCGTCGGCGACGTCGGCATCCCCATGGAACTGCTCGAAGAGCTGGGGATCGAGGCCGATCGCGACGAGGAGGGCTACCTGCTGCAGATCTTCACCAAGCCGGTGCAGGATCGGCCTACGTTCTTCTTCGAGATCATCGAGCGCCACGGGTCGCGCGGCTTCGGGGTTGGCAACTTCAAGGCCCTGTTCGAGGCCATCGAGCGCGAGCAGGAGAAGCGCGGCAACCTCTGACCCCGCGCCGCCTCAAGAACGGAACGGATGCCAGCCCGACCGCGTCCTCGGCTCATGCGCATCGCCCTCCTCTGCGCCTTCGCTACGTTGCTGCTGAGCGGGTGCGCTTCCGGGGATCCATCACCGTCACCGTTCGGCCAGGACTGCGGGGCCGAGGATCAGGAGTTGGGCACCAACCTCAACCAGGATGGGCGCCGCTGCCTGCTCGACGCGTTCGAGCGCGGGATGGCGGCCACGTTCATCAGCCGCCTGACCACCGTCGAGGGCGACCCGATCATTCGCACCTACGTGGTCCTTGGGCCCGGAGACGTGCGCATCGCTCATGACGCCAGACTCGACAAGTTCGGCTCGGGGAAGGTCGAGCTCCTGCGCTGCGTGGGACTCGTGCCGGTGGCGGACTGGAACCGAGCCATGAACGACCCGATGCGCGCCGAAGAAGTGTTCGTCGAGGACCGCTGCGAGACCTACAGCCTGTAACCCGAACATCGAGTCCCCTTGCGAAGCTCGATCCCCAACTGATCAGATCACTTGAACAGTTGGTGACCTCGTAGACTCCAGCCAGCATGAAGATCGCGCATGTTCGGGAGATCAACGCGCCCGCGGGCACGCAGTGGCGGCTGGCGGCGGCCCTGGATGCGCGAGATCCCCCGCAGGGCTGGCTCGACCTGGAGCCGATGCGGCGTTCGCAGGTGCAGGCGGATCCGCGCCTTGCGCACAATTCAAGGCTCCATCGACAGCCGCTCACCACGCTGGACGCCCTGCTCGCACGCGGCCTGCGCGTCGCGGCGCTCAGCGAGCTCGCCGAGGCGGCCGCGAGCGCAGAAGAACCGGCGCTTGACGTGGCCGACCTGGAGTTCGGGCCGCCGGTCCTCGAGCCGCCCACCCTGCGCGACTTCTACGCCTTCGAGGGCCACGTCAAGACGATGTGGGAGCGGCGCGGGGGGACCGTCCCCGAGGCGTGGTACCGACTTCCGATCTTCTACTTCAGCAACGTATCGGAGATCCGCGGGCCGGGTGACCAGGTCTGGCGCCCGGCCACATCACAAGAGCTCGACTACGAGCTGGAGGTGGCCGCCCTGGTCGACACGGATGTGAGCGACCTCTCGCCGGAGCGCGGCGAGGAGGCGATCGGTGGCTACATGGTCTTCAACGACTGGAGCGCACGCGACCTCCAGCGCGAGGAGACGGCGGTGCGCCTCGGGCCGGCCAAGGGCAAGGACTTCGCGTCCTCCATCGGCCCCTGGCTGGTCACCCCCGACGAGCTGGCGGACGCCCGGCGGGGGAACGGCTACGACCTTGCCATGACCGCCACGGTCAATGGCACGGAGCTGTCACGCGGGAGCTGGGCCGACGCCCAGTTCAGCTTCGGCGAGATGGTCGCCCGTGCCAGCGCCGATGCGCGGCTGCGCCCCGGCGACCTGCTCGGCTCGGGAACGGTCGGCACCGGCTGCCTGCTGGAGGTCAAGGACGAGATCCTGAAGCGCTACCTGGAGCCCGGTGATGTGGTGACGCTGACGGTCGAGCGGCTTGGCGCGTTGACGACGCCCATCGTCGAACGGCCGGCCGACCGATGAGGAGCGAGACGGTGGCCGCGGCCCTGGCGCGGATCAGCGCCGTCGAGCGGCGTCTGGCAGAGCATGCCGCGCGACCGCTGCCGACCGGCCTGAGCGACCCGGATCCCGGCGAGGAGGAGCGCTGGGAGGCGGGCCAGGTGTGGGCGCACCTGGCCGAGTTCCCCGCCTATTGGCACGAGCAGGTGCGACGCATCCTCGCGACCCATGACGCTGGCGTGGCCGGCCCCATCCCCTTCGGCCGCCTGAAGACCGATGCAGGACGCGTCGACGCGGTCGAGCGGGAGCGGCGCACGGCACCGGGCGAGCTGCTCCGGCGCGTCACTGCCCAGATCGAGGAGCTGTCGAGGACGCTGACGGCCCTTCCCGCCGCTGCCTGGGACGTCGTCGGTCTGCACCCGGCCCGCGGCGAGACGAGCGTGTCGACGATCGTCGAGCGCTTCGTGCTGGCGCACCTCGAAGAGCACGCCGAGCAGCTCGACAGCCTCGAGCTCGTCTCCATCGAGGAGATCCGTGCGGCCGCTGCGCGAATCCGAGGAGTGGCGCTGCACACCCCGCTGCTCCGCTGGGACGATCGGACCTGGCTCAAGCCGGAGAGCCTCCAGCCGGTCGGCGCCTTCAAGATGCGCGGCGCCTACAACGCGGTGGCCTCGCTCACCGACGAGGAGCGCGCTCGCGGCGTGGTCACCTACTCGAGCGGGAACCATGCCCAGGCCGTTGCCCGGGCGGCGCGACTGCTGGGCGTCCACGCGGTAATCGTCATGCCGGAGGACGCCCCGCCGGTCAAGGTCGAAGGGGTCCGTCGCGATGAGGCCGAGATCGTGGTGGCTGGGCGGACGGGGGAGGAGCGCCACGCGATCGCGCTCGAGCTGGTGGAGCGGGACGGTCGGGTGATGATCGAGCCGTACGACGACCGGCGCATCATCGCCGGGCAGGGGACTTGCGGGCTGGAGATCGCGGAGGACCTGCCCGCGGTCACGAGCGTCCTCATCCCGGTGAGTGGCGGCGGGCTCTCCGCCGGGATCGCCACCGCCATCAAGGCGCTCGCTCCATCGGCGCGCGTGATCGGCGTCGAGCCGGAGCTGGCGGCCGATGCGCGCGAGTCGCTGGCGGCGGGCGAGATCGTGCGATGGGACGGCTCGCTCACGACGCGCACGATGGCCGATGGGCTTCGCGTCGAGCGCCTCGGCTGGCTCCCCTTCCTCCACCTGCGCCGCTACATGGACGAGATCGTCACCGTCAGCGAGGAGCAACTCGCCGATGCCATGCGTCAGCTTGCGACGCGGGCACGACTCGTGGTCGAGGCCTCGGGCGCGGCGGGGATGGCGGCCCACCTCTCGGGCGCCGCACCGCAGCCCGAGGGCGACAACCACCGGGTCGTCGTCATCAGCGGCGGCAACGTGGACCCGGCCGCGTTCGCGAGGATCCTGGCCGGCTGATCTCAGGCCGCGACCCGGGCGGTGCGGCGGGCGCCAACCAGCAGGACTGCCGAAATGCCGGAAACCAGCAGGCCCATGGCCGCGACAGTTGCGTAGCCGATCCCGAACCCTCCTGCCTGTGCCACTGCGCCGGCCACGAACGGCCCGATCCCCAGCCCTGCCGAGAGGGCGGTCGAGTAGCCGCCCAGTCCCGTCGCGCGCAGCTCCGCCGGAGCCCGCTCGCTGATCACGACCTGGATCATCATCAGCGTGAAGGCGAGCGCCAGGATCGCCGTCATGAAGACGGCCGCGATCCCGATCGGCCCGGTCTGCAGTCCCAGCAGGGTGGTGATCCCCGCGTAGGCCGCGCAGCCGCCCGCCGTCGCCAGCGGCGGCACCGCCCGCCGGTCGATCAACCTACCGAGTGGCACGCGCGACAGTCCATTGGTGATCGACTGGAGCGCCAGCAACAGGCCGATGGAGCCCGCCGCCAGGCCGATCGAGGTGCCGAAGAGCGGGAAGAGCCCGCTCACGGCGCCCCATGGCAGCCCGATCCCGAACCCCGCCACCCAGCAACCCACCACCACCCGATCGCGCGCCAGCAAGCCGACCATCGTGGGCAGGCCGCGGACATCGATCCGGGTGCGGACCGCGCCGCGCATCAGGATCGGTCCGACCAGCGCCACCAGCGCGAGGCCGGTTGCGACCAGGTAGGTCTGCGGAATGCCCAGATGCTGCCAGGCCAGGCCGCCGACCGCGGGGCCTGAGGCGATCCCGGTGTGCGTTCCGAGTGTGAGCCAGCCGAAGGCCGACCCGCGCCGCGCCTCTTGCGCGCTACCGGCCACGTAGGCGCCGATGGCCGGCAGGAAGAGCGACGAGGTGAGGCCGGAGAGGATCGCCCACGCATATAGCGGAGCAGTGCTGCCGGTCGATTGCGCAAGGATCGGGATGAGGTTGACCGCCGCACTCCCCAGCACAGCCACGATCAGGGTTCGACGCGTCCCCCACGCATCGGACACGACGCCGAACGGGAGGCTGAAGAGGGCACCCAACCCAAAGCGGATGGCGGCGATCGTGCCGGCCTCGGTCAGCGAGCCGCCCAGCGACTGGACGTGCAACGGGATGGCGACCCCCGACGCCCACTGGCCAAGGGTGAAGGTGAACGTGGCTAGGTACGCCGGCCAGAGCGGCCGCCCCTGGAGGCGGACGGTCACGTGCCGCGCAGGCCGCTCAGGAGGGCCACGGCGTTGGCCCCGAGCGCATGGATCGCGTAGCCGCCTTCCTGGAGCACGATCATCGGCAGGCCGAGCCCGCCGATCATGCGACCGATGTCGCGGTAGTCGGGGGTTCGCAGGCTGAGGTCGCCGATCGGGTCGCGTTTGAAGGTGTCGAATCCCGCCGAGATGACCAGCGGCGCGTCCGGGGCGAAGGCCACGATCATCCGGAGTGCCTCGGCCAGGGCCACCGCGTAGGCATCGAGCCCCGTTCGGGCAGGCAGGGGCCAGTTGCGCGTCAACTGTGCGCCATCGCCAGCGCCCTGTTCTCCGGCATAGCCGGAGAAGTAGGGATAGGCCCGCGCCGGGTCGGCGTGCAGGGAAAGGTACAGGACGTCGCCCCGCTCCCAGAAGATCTGCTGCGTGCCATTGCCATGGTGGTAGTCGATGTCGAGGATCGCGACCCGCCGCGCACCCCCCTCGCGGCGCAGCCACTCGGCCACGATCGCCGCGTTGTTGAAGTAGCAGTAGCCGCCCAGCATGCCCCGGGCGGCGTGATGGCCCGGCGGGCGGCACAGGCCGTAGGCGAGTGAGGCGCCGCCCAGGACCCGCTCGGCCGCGGTCAGCGCCACGTCGACCGCCGCAAGCGCGGCCGTCCATGTCCCGACCACGATCGGCGTTGCCGTGTCGAACAGGTAGCCTCCAAGCCGGTGGTGACGCCCGGCAGGGAGCTCGCTCGGCGGCATCGGGCCGCGGTAGGCCGCCAGCAGGAACGTATCGGGCAGCCAGGCCCGCGAGCCGTCGGTGGCACCGGCGGCGAGCGCATCGGTCCATGCGTGCTCGAAAACCTCGACCATCTCCGCGTCGTGGACCGCCAGGATCGGCGCGCGCCCGTGCTCGGTCGGATCATCGAAGGCGAAGCTGCCGTCTTCGAGCAGCGCCGCCTCGATGGCCAGCACCCGCTCGGGCGACTCCCAGCAGGGGATCTCGACTCCGCTGGCGAGCTCGATCAGCCCGGTGTGGGCGAGGTGCGCATCGGAACGGATGACGGGGACGAGGTCGGACACGGACGCGTGCCAGTGTACCGATGCCTCGCTACTGGACGGCGCCCTTGGTGCCCCAGCGCTCCAGCTCCGCCTCGAGGTCGAGCGGAAGCACCACGCCCGAATCGGCGTACTCGCCCCATGCCTCGCGCGGAACCTGCCACATGATCTCGAACTCGTTGCCGTCCGGGTCGCGCCCGTAGAGCGACTTGCTGACGCCATGGTCGCTGGCACCACCCAGGGCCCCGGCCTCGGAGAGTGCCTTGGCCGCGGTGGCAAGGTCCTCGATCGTGCCGACCTCCCAGGCCAGGTGGTATAGCCCCACCGAGCCACGGGGCGGGCGAGGAGCCTCCGCTCCCACCTCGAACAGGCCCAGGTCATGGTGATTGCCACCGCTCGGCGAGCGCATGAACGCGGCGCGCATGCCCTGCGGCCGCTCCAGCTCGTCGAAGCCGAAGACGCGGTGGTAGAACTCGGCCGCCTTGTCCGCGTCGCGGACCCAGAGGACGGCGTGGTTGAGTCGGGTCACGTTGAACATGGAGGGTCGTCTCCCCGGCCGCCGTGCGGCCGCATCGGTCTAGTTGCTGATACAACGAGTCTAGCGCAGCCCGCGAAGGGATCGAGGGCGGCATGTGGACTCTAGAATGGCCGCACCGTGTTCTACCTCCAGCGCGGCCAGGTGCCGCACAAGCGCCACACCCAGTTCCGCAAGCCGGATGGCTCTCTGTACGCCGAGGAGCTGTTCGGGGTCGAGGGCTTCTCCGGCAAGGCGAGCCTCCTCTACCACCACACGCCCCCTACCCAGACGAACCGGATCGAGAAGGTCCGGGACATTGCGCTTGAGCCCTGGACCGATGACGAGGCCGGCCCGCATCGGCACCACCTGGTCAACTCGGCTGGCGTGAAGCCGGCGGGAAACGCGATCAGCGGCCGCGTCCCGCTCTTCTACAACGCGGATGTCACGTTCGGGGTCGTGCGTCCCGCCTCCGCCATGGACCACTTCTACCGAAATGGCGAGATGGACGAGATGTTCTACGTCCACGAGGGGCACGGCACGCTGGAGACTGTCTTCGGCCCGATTGAGTACGGGCCGGGCGACTACCTCGTGATCCCGATCGGCACCACCTATCGCGTCATCCCCGGCGACGACGAGCAGCGAATGCTCTGGCTCGAATGCCCGTCGCACATCGAGCCGCCGAAGCGCTATCGGAACGAGTACGGGCAGATGCTCGAGCACGCACCGTACTGCGAGCGCGACATCCGGCCCCCGGCCCAGATGGATGCCCATCACGAGACCGGCGACTTCGTGGTCGAGGTCAAGAAGGGCGGCAAGCTCACCGCCTACCACTACGGGTTCCATCCCTTCGACCTGGTGGGTTGGGATGGGTACCTCTATCCGTATGCCTTCAACATCGCAGACTTCGAGCCGATCACCGGGCGGGTCCACCAGCCGCCGCCGGTGCATCTCACCTTCCAGCCGCGCAACTTCGTGGTCTGCTCCTTCGTGCCACGCAAGTTCGACTACCACCCGCTCGCCATCCCGGCCCCGTACAACCACAGCAACATCAACAGCGACGAGGTCATCTACTACGTGGCCGGCAACTTCATGAGCCGCCGCGGCGTGGAGGTCAGCTCGTTCACCGTGCATCCCGCCGGGATTCCGCATGGCCCGCATCCGGGGACGGTCGAGGCGAGCATCGGCAAGGAGGCGACCGAGGAGCTGGCGGTGATGATCGACACATTTCACCCGCTGCGCCTCACGCGCCAGGCGGGCGAGCTCGACGACGCGCGTTATCCCTTCTCGTGGCTGCCCCCGACCGACGCCGATGCCGAGGCGCACGCCGCGGAGCTGGCCGACCGGGGACCGGAAGCGTTTCCGGACTGAGCGCCTGGCGCCAGTGATCCTCTACTTCGTCCGCCACGGGAAGGCCGGGCACCACTCGGCGGCCGCCGATGACGACGAGCGGCAGCTCACGGACGACGGGATCGCTGCCCTGACGGCGGCAGCGCCGGTGTGGCGCCGCCTCAACCTCCGCCCCGACCTCGTCCTGTCGTCTCCGCTCCCCCGTGCGCTGCAGACCGCCGAGCTGGTGATGGCGGGCCTCGGCATGTCGGGCGCCCCGGTGGTCGACGATCGGCTCCGCCCCGGCGCCGACTGGCCCGACTTCGCGCGAGCCATGGCATCGCACCCGGATGGTCGCCGGGTCATGTTCGTCGGCCACGAACCGGACCTGTCGGGTGCCGTCAGCCTGCTGACAGGCGCCTCGTCTGTCCGGATGCGGAAGGGCGGCGTCGCCTGCGTGGATTTTCCCGGCGTCCCCGAGCCTGGAGGCGGCGAGCTGGCGTGGCTGCTGGATCCCGACCTCTACGCGACGTGAGCGAGCCGGAGCCGTGGAGCCAGGTCACCCGAGTCGCGGCGTATGCCCTCTGCCAGGACGAGAACGACCGGATCCTCTTGACCCGCCTCACCTATCCCGAAATCAAGGCAGGGCACTGGACGCTCCCCGGCGGCGGGATCGACTTTGGAGAATCGCCCGCAGAGGCCGTCCTGCGGGAGCTCACCGAGGAGACCGGGCTGACCGGCTCAATCACATCCCTGGCCGCCGTTGAGTCGTGGATCCGCCGCGGTCCGATCACGGGAGCCTCCGGCGACGACTTTCAGGCAATCCAGATCCTGTACCGCGTCCTCGTGACCGGCGGCACGCTCCGTGACGAGCTCGACGGCTCAACCGATGCCGCGGCCTGGTTCACGCGAGACGAGGTGGCAGGGCTGCCCATCGTGGAGCTCGTCGAGGCCGGGCTGCGCCTCGTCGACGCCCCATGAGACGGCCGCACCTCACATCACGCATGCCCCTGGCGTTTCATGAAGCAAAGCCGCGCTGAGACTTTCGCGACATGGCACTCCAACCCCCAGCTCACCATGACGCCCCGGTTACGCCGTACGCACGACGGGCATCTTCTGCCGATCCGGCTGTCCGGCTCCTGCACCGCATCCCGAAAACGTCGAGCGATTGGCATCTGCGGCGTTCGCGCTCTTCTCCGGATATCGCGCCTGCCTGCGCTGCAGGCCGCTGGCAGATCCTGGTGTGAGCGTGACCCCCGCGGAGCTCCGACGCGCCACAGTGCTTCGACCGATCCTGGCTGCGGCACGTCGGACGCTGCGCCGCCGATCTGGCGCGCGTGCGATCGCCACCACCATGATCGACACCCCGCTCGGCCCGATGCTGGCCGGCGCGACAGACGACGGCATCTGCCTCCTCGAGTTCACCGACCGGCGCGCGCTGCCCACCGAGCTTGATACGCTCCGACGACGGCTCGGACGACCGACCGTCGCCGGCAGCCACCCGCACCTTGACCACCTGCGCACCGAGCTCGCTGAGTATTTCGCCGGGACGCGACGCGCCTTCGACCTGCCACTCATCACGCTCGGCAGCGCCTTCCAGGAGCGGACCTGGTCCGAGCTGCGGCGGCTCGCATCGGGCACGACGGTCAGTTACGAAGAGCTCGCGGAGCGTGTAGGCCGCCCGCGTGCCCAGCGAGCGGTCGGCACCGCCAACGGGGCGAATCGCATCGCCGTCGTGATCCCGTGCCACCGGGTAGTGCGCAAGACCGGCGAGACGGGCAACTACGGCGGCGGGCGCTGGCGGAAGGAATGGCTCCTGACCCACGAGGCGCGGGCCGCGACGCCCGCCTAGCGGCGGATGTCGGTCCCCATGGCGTGGTAGCCGCCGTCGACGTGGATCAGCTCGCCCGACGTCTTCGAGGCCCAGCCGCTGAGCAGGAAGCAGACCATCTGGCCCACCGCGGTCGCGTCGTTCATGTCCCAGCCCAGCGGGGCGCGCTTGAGCCAGGTATCGGCGATCTGGTCGAAGCCGGGGATGCTCTTGCCGGCCATGGTACGGATCGGCCCGGCCGAGACTGTGTTGACCCGGATCCCGAACTCGCCCAGGTCACGGGCGAGGTAGCGCGTCACCGCCTCGAGGCCCGCCTTGGCGACCCCCATCCAGTCGTAGATCGGCCAGGCGAAGCGACCGTCGAAGGTGAGGCTGACGATCGATGCGCCACCGGCAGCCTTCAGCGGCTCCAGCAGGCCAGCGCTCAGCGCCTTGAGCGAATAGGCCGATGTCTGGAAGCCGAATGCCACGCTCTCCCAGGGGGTCTGCAGGAAGTTGCCGCCGAGCCCGTCACTGGGCATGAAGCCGATGGCGTGCACGACCCCATCCACCTTGCCCCAGCGCTTCATCAGCTCGCCGCTTACAGCCTCGATGTGTTCGGTGTTGTTGACGTCCAGCTCGAGCACGTCGGGCGTGGTCGGCAGCTTCTTGGCCACGCGTTGGGTCAGGCTCATCCCACGCCCCACGCCGGTGAGGAGCACCTCGGCCCCGGCCTCCTGCGCGACCTTCGCGATGGAGAAGGCGATGCTGTCGTCGGTGAGGACGCCGGTAATGAGCAGCTTCTTGCCGTCGAGCAACATGGCGGCGATTGTACCGGCCGGTCCATCAGGCGATACTCGCCCACTGATGATGGTCCACCTCTACGACTACAACGTCCCGGTGTCGGATCCCGGCGCTGCCGCCCCCTCGCTGCGGGACGCGCTCGCAGGCCTTGGAGACGAGGATCGCAAGGCGCTCCTCGGGGGGCTCTTCAAGCAGGAGCGTATGCCGGGCACCATGGAACGCCTCTCAACCCTGGTCACCGACCTCGACGCCAGCTTCGCCGACCTGCTGACTTTGCTCGACAACTCGGCGCGCCCACGGCGCTTCGTGGCGATCGACGAGGCGAAGGAGGTCCTGGACCGATATCTCCCGCCCTCCGCCATTGACGGCACCCACGACTGGGACGTGGCCCGCCTGCACGAGCCGTACGGCGATGGCACCTATCACGGCAAGCTGCTGAAGCGAGTGCGCAAGCAGCTGCGCAGCGTGGGTACGCGCGAGGCGCTGACCACCCCGTTCCTCCTCCGTCGCGAGTGGGGCCGCTGACCGCATGAGCCGCCGATCGCAGCGCCGCGGCCGGCCCTACCAGCCCCTCCCGGCGCGCCACGTCAATTGGGGCGCGCGGCTGGTGATCATCTTCGTCGCCTTTGTCCTGGTGGCCGGCTTCGCGATCCTGAGCTTCGCGCGCTAGGAGCAGCTACGTTCAGTCGATGACGAGGGGCTTAACCGTCATCACCTCGTCGACCCGCCCCTCCCACTCGGATCGCGGCGCGTCGCAGTACAGCTCGATCTCGTTGCCGTCCGGGTCCGCCGTATAGAGCGAGCGGCTCACCCCATGATCCACGGCTCCGCGCAGCAGCCCCCGCTCGGTGAGGAGCGCATGGGCACTGCGCACCGCGTCGAGGTCCGCGAGTTGGATCGCGACGTGGTAGAGCCCGACCGCCGTGGGAACCGGCGACGCCGCCTGCTGGCCCACGCGGAGCAGGGCCAGGTCGTGGTGGTTCTGTCCATCGGCGGCGAGGAAGATCATGACGTTGCTCAGCTCGCTGACGACCTTGAAGCCGAGCAGGTCTCGGTAGAAGGCGAGGGATCGGTCCAGGTCGCGCACCTTGAGGACGACATGCCCGATGCGAAGGGGCCGCAGCATCGCGGGATGCTACCAGCGGACCGTGGCGGTGAGGCGAAGGACCTCAGCCGCCGAGGGTGACGGTGACGGCGATCACGCCACGCGAGGTTGGGCTGTCGCTGATCGCTGCCCACGCCTCAGGCGAGAGGTCGGCGACCTTCTGGCTCGCGGTGCCCCACACGCAGTCGCAGTAGTCCGCCACTGGCAGGACCGCGCAGCGGTCCGCGCAGACCGTAACGAATCGCGCAGCTGGCGGAGCAGCGTAGTGCCCGCCGAGCGCCCCGGGCAGCGCCACCACGGCCTGGCCACGCCAGCCGGCGGAGCAGCAGTACCAGGTCGCGTTGCCGGAGATCGTCTCGCCGCTGGCCGGCGCCGCTACCGACTTCGGCGCTGCCTTCTTCACGGGAATCGAGTAGAGGGTTGCCTGCATCGCTGCGGTCGGTGGTGTGGTCGGCGCCGTGATAAGGCCCAGGTCCTCGGTGCCGATCGGCTGGCTCACACCGGACAGCGAGAGCGAGGCGGACCGATTACGACCGTCCAGCGACGAGCGGTCGGCCAGGCTGGACGGCTGATCCGCGACGGCGAGCAGTCGCATCGACTCAGCGGAGGCAGGGGACGCCGATCGGGCGCTGAGCGGAACCATGAGGCCGATGACCACCGCAAAGACGATGGTTCGTACTGCGACGCGGGCCAAGAGGTCCGGCAATAGAATCCTCGCGCTAGCGGTTTGGGTTCGGGTCCCGTCGAGGCGAAAGCCGCACCATGGCTGACGTACTTGCCGCCTCTGGCACGGTCGCGACCCGCATGAATCGACGACTCACCCTACCATCGGACTTTAGGCGTGTCGAGCAGGAGAGGGTCATGGCTACCAAGCGCAACCAGGCGCACCGCAGCGGGGCCGTGGTCATGCGCGGCGACGAGAAGCGGCCGACCGAGGACGAGCAGCTCCTGCAGCAGGAAGGCGCCGACGCCTCATTCCTGAAGACCGACACCTGGCGGGCGCTGCGGATCATGGGTGAGTTCGTCGAGGGCTTCGACGCCCTTGCCGGCGTCGGTCCGGCGGTCAGCGTCTTCGGCTCCGCGCGGATCGGGCGCGGGGATCCTTCCTACCGTATGGCACGATCCCTCTCCCGCAAGCTGGCCAAGCACGGTTACGCGATCATCACCGGGGGCGGCCCCGGGATCATGGAAGCAGCCAATCGGGGCGCTCGTGAGGCTGGCGGCGTTTCGGTCGGGTGCAACATCGAGCTGCCGTTCGAGCAGGGACTCAACGAGTTCGTCACGCTCGGGATGGAATTCCGCTACTTCTTCGTCCGCAAGACGATGTTCGTCAAATACGCCGAGGCGTTCTGCATCTTCCCGGGCGGCTTCGGGACCCTGGACGAGCTCTTCGAGTCGCTGACCCTGATCCAGACCGGCAAGGTGCAGCACTTCCCGGTGGTGCTCTTCGGGACCACCTACTGGAGCGGGCTCCTCGACTGGCTGAAGGCGACCCCGATTGACGAGCACAAGATCAGCCCCGAGGACCTGACCCTCTTCACGGTGACCGATGACGTGGACGAGGCTGTCCAGGTCATCCTGGCGCACCACGCGATGCACCTGGCCGATCTCGGGGCCGAGAAGGCCGGGCCTGCGCGCCCCAAACCCTAGGCCTGGTAGCCCTCTGTAACCTCTGCCTTGTGCGCCGCGAAGGCGGCCAGGACCTCGCCCTTCTCTCGCTCCGGCACGCCCACGAAGTCGAGGGTGCGGCCCAGTTCGGCGGCAACCTCATCGAACTCGTCGGGCGAGATGCGAAGGTTGCGATGTGCTTCCTCCAGGCCAAGGTGGGTGCTCCCCGGTCGCGTGGCGTCGAATTTCTGCGGTCCACCCGCAACGTCACAGACCCAGAGTGTGCGCATGAACTTCAGGCCCGGCAGCCGGCCAAGGTTGTTCGTGTGCCATTCCCGCAGCTCGGGGTTTTCCGATCGTTGACCTACGATCGGGTTCTGGACCACCGCATCGCTGAAGTGGTCCACGACCGCTGCGATGGCAAACACGCCACCGAGCCGCTCGTACAGGCTTGCCTCGGCCATCATTCGGTACCTCATGCTTCACTCGGCTGGGTTCTAACAGGAGCGCCCATTAGTAATACAGCGACAGAGGCGCGCCGTCAATGCTTCGCAAGCGTCTGCTTGCTTTAGAATGCCGCGCACCATGCCGAACGCCCGAGCCGATGTCGAGGCCGTGGCGCTGCTGGCGGAACCGGTCCGCAGCGCCCTGTACGAATGGGTTGTGGGCGCCGGCCGCGCAGTCAGCCGGCAGGAGGCCGCTGGCGCGCTCGGGATAACGCGTGCCCTGGCGGCGTTCCACCTTGATCGGCTGGCTGCGGCCGAATTGCTGGTCGTGGAATACCGCCGACTATCAGGCCGCGCCGGCCCCGGCGCCGGGCGCACATCCAAGCTGTACCGGCCCGCGCCGCGCGACGTATCCGTATCGCTCCCAGGACGCCGATACGAGATCGCGGCCGAGCTCTTCGCCAGGACGATCGAGCAATTGGAGGTCCAACCTCCGCCGCGTGCACTACGGGGCGCGGCTCTCGAGATGGGCGAAGCCATCGGCGCCGCGGCTCGTCTGCCAACAGGAAAGCGGCCGAGCCAGAAGCAATTGCGAGAGGCCCTGCTGGCGACGCTGGCTGAGCACGACTATCAACCACATGTGCGATCAGGCGAGATCCGCCTCGAGAACTGCCCGTTTCACACACTCGTCGACGAGCATCGCCCGCTCGTCTGCGGCATGAACCTGGCCCTCATCGAGGGAATGATCAGGGGACTCGGCGCTCGAAGAGTCGCGGCTCGGACAGACCGCAGGCCCGAGCAATGCTGCGTCACCATCGGGAGTGCTAGCCCTTAACGCCCAATGGCCTGCACAGGTGCTCCGGCCTTGAAGACTGCCTCAAGAGCGATCTGCCGGCTCGCGACGCCCAGATCCCGCAGCAACCAGAGGGTGGCGACCGCGGATCGTCGCGATCCTCATAGATGACGGCACGCCTGCCCCAAGATCGCCAGAGCGTGTTCGTGGATTCGATGCGCCGCAGGACGTTCACCGGCGTGCCCGTGGCGGTGACCACGCAGGCCTGGAAGAAGTAGTAGCCCGGTGTGTCGTGACCGGTCAGGTAGTAGATGTTCTCCGGCGTGAATGAGACGAACGCATCCGCGTCCAGCGAGGCGAGTTCATGCCGAAGCGCAGCCAGCCGGTGCTGGTACTCGGTCGTTGTGAACGGCAGCGCTTCAACAAGGTCTCCGCTGCCTTCGGAGATCGCGAATTCCGCACATCCCATGGAACATGTCCTCCCGTGGTGCCGAGGGCGCGCCCCGAGTAGTCGCCGTCAGGACCGCTGCGCGGAGTTCGTGGCGGGCCCGACCGGATTCGAACCGGCGATCTCCAGCGTGACAGGCTGGCATGTTGGGCCGCTACACCACGGGCCCGCGGGAGCGACGGTGGCGGAGTATAGCAGGGGCGGTTTCCGCCCTCAGATCGGCTCCTTGCGAGCACCGATGACGACCAGCGTGACGACCGCGTAGCCGATCACCGCCGCTGCGAGACCAACCGAGGCGGGCACCATGTAGATCGCGGGGGCGGCGCCGGACGCGATGCTGACGATTGCCGCGACCGCGAAGCCAAGCGAGAGGACGGCCATCGTCGAGGTCAGCACGACGGCGCCGGTCGACGCGAAGCCGACCTCCATGCGCAGCGCAAGCGCGGTCCCCAGGTGAACGACTCCGAGCATGGCGGTGGCAATCCCCAGAGCGACGGCGGCCCCACCGACGGCCGGAGCATCGATCTCCGCATCGGGCGGCAGCTGGGAGCTGATCAGGCCGGGATTGACGAGCCCGACGGTGACAGCCGCAGCCCCGGCCAGGATCAGGAGGATTCCCCCGAGGATGAGGATCGCCCGGGCCAGCCAGGAGCGGCGACGCATGAGCGTCGGCGACGGAGCTAGCGCCGCAGCCGCGCCAGGATGACAGCCGCGCCACCGAAGGCCACGACGGCCACCCCCAGGGCGGAGAGGAGCACCAGATCGCGCCGGGTGGGGACCAGCAGGAGCAAAAAACCGGCGAGAGCGAGCAGCGCGCTGATCGCGGAGATGACCACGGCGAATGGCCTGCTGCGCGGCAGCCCGGCGAGCAGAGCGAGGGAGCTCCCGACCATGAGTACGCCGAGCACCAGCAGCCCGATGCCACCCACCACCTGGCTAAACCCCAGCTGGCCGACGTTCGGCGGCGCATCGGCACCGGCCCACCGGCTGGGGAGCGTCAGGCCGCTCACCGTCATGGCCAGGGCGCCGATGAAGATCGCGGTTCCACCGATCGCGATGACCAGGGCTGCGCCGGCTCCGCGCTCGCCCAGGTGCTCGGGCGCGAGCGAGTGGCCGCGATGCCTCGGCACAACGTTCCTGGGGGCGGGCCTGGTGACCTTTGGACTAACCACCGGCCCCGGATTGTAGGGGAGCCTTCCATCGGGCACCACCCGTATACTCGGCCGAGTGCCGTTCGAGCCGCCGCCAGACCCCCGCCAGGCGCGCCGTACCGCAATCTGGCGGTGGGTCTCGTTCGCAATGGCGCTTTCGCTTGTGGCGCTGGTCGCATACCTGGCCTTCATCGGCTACGACGGATCGCAGGCCTTCGCGGCGCATGAGCGCTCAGGCGACTGCCGCACGCCGACCTCTGCATTCGGCTGGGCGTACGAGGCGATCAACTACGACCTCGCCTCCGACCAGCAGCTGGACGCGTTCCCGGATCGGACGGAATGCCCACGCGCCGGTCAAACTGCGGGAGCCGACCTCACCGCCAGCGACGGGGTACGGATCGCCGGCTGGTATATCCCCGCCGGCAATGGCAGTGCAGCCGCCCCGACGGTGGTGCTCGCCCATGGCAATGGCAAGACCAAGAGCGAGATGCTGGACTGGGCCGAGCCGCTCCACGCCGACTACAACCTCGTCCTCTTCGACTTCCGCAACCACGGGCAGAGCTCCGGCGATATCACCACCCTCGGCGTGCGCGAGGTCCGCGACCTCCAGGCGATCGTCGACTGGCTGGAGCGCACCAAGTCCCCGCCCTCGATCGCTGTCCTGGGAGTCTCGATGGGGGGCGCGACTGCCATCGACGAGGCCGCGAGAGACGAACGGGTGGCGGCGGTGATCCTCGACTCCACCCACGCGACGCTGGTCGGTGCCATGCAGCGACAGCTCGAGAGCAGGGGTCTCCCCCTGGCATTGCCAGGCGCATGGTCGATCCTGCTCGGGGGGTTGCTCCGCACGGGAGAGGACCTCAGCCTCGCCGACCCCGTCCAGGCGATCGGGCGGATCGGCAACCGCCCGGTGCTGATCGTGGAGGCTGGCGAGGACGACGCCGTCAGTCCGACCGACACGACCGAGCTGAAGGGCGCCGCGCCGGAGAAGGGGGCTCGCGTCGAGTTGAGGACCTGCCCCAAGGCGAAGCACGGCGAATCGGTCGAGACCTGCTCCTCGGAATATGCCGGCTGGGTGCTCGGCTTCCTCGAGCGCTCCCTGCCCCACGGGCAATGAGAGGCCATGCGCTGTTCGGGCCAGGGGCGATCCTGGCACTGGCCCTGTCCTCATGCGGTTCGCCGCCCGCCGCGAGCTTGGCTCCCCATAATTGCCCGACAGCGGCACCAATCGCGGCCGAGACCCCCGCGATCCTGGCCGATGCGCAACGGGCTGTGCTCACAACGAATCTTGGGACCTTCACGATCGAGCTGCGCCCAACGTCGGCTCCCGTCGCCACCGCCAACTTCGTGGTGCTGGCACGCTGCGACTTCTACGCCGGGATCACCTTTCATCGGGTCCTCGCCGGCTTTGTCGTCCAGGCCGGCGACCCGCGGACCAGGACGAATCGCGCCGCGTTCGAGGGGCTCGGAGGCGGGGGGCCGGGCTACCAGTTCGACGTCGAATTCCCGGACGCGAGGCAGCCCTATGAGCACTACACCGTGGCTATGGCCAACGCCATGCAGTACGACCCCGTTAGCGGCGAGATCACCAGCGGGAGGGACACCAACGGGAGCCAGTTCTTCATTGACCTCGCCGGCCTGGCGGGTCAGCTGCTCCCCTACTACAGCGTGATCGGCAAGGTGACGGACGGGACCGAGGTGATCGACGCTATTGGCGCGGTGGCGGTCAACCACCCGCAGGACGGGATTCCGGTGGAACCGGTCATCATCCAGTCGATAACGATCAGATCCGGATCCTGAACGATCGAATTGGCCTCAAGAAGCGCTTCGAAATGTAAACGATTCTTAGCCCCCAACCATTGACCCAAACCCGACCTCTCGGGTATCCTTTTGGGGCTGTTCGCACAGCGATTCACCACTGATCGCAAGGCCATGGGTAGGTTTGGGTAAGGGTAGAGCGGGAAACCGCTCGTGAAAGATGCCCTTGCGGTTAGCGAATCCGGCAGCAACGGAAGGCCCCTCTTCGGAGGGGCCTTCTCCTTTCCGTTAGACTCGCTCCCCGCGCGCCGGTAGCTCAGTGGATAGAGCGTCGGCCTCCGGAGCCGAAGGTCGCAGGTTCGAATCCTGTCCGGCGCGCCATCCCGTCCACCCCGCTCACGGGGCCGGGGGCTGCTCCATCGCGGCGACCCCCCCAAGAGTCGTGGCCGAGGTCTGGAGGATCCAGTAGCTCTCCCACACCCCGTTGACGATGTAGAACCACTTCCCGCTCTGTCCCGGCAGCGTGCTGTATCGGCTGGTTGGGCCGGGCGAGACCTTGGTCAGCGTAAATGTCAGCGTGCCGGCTGGAACGCCGTAGGCGCTGAATCTCCGGCCGGTGTAGGTGCCGGGCTGGAACCAGAGGTTTCGCGGAGGGTCGTAGATCGCGATCGGTGCGGGGGGCGGCGGCGGCGGAGCGCCGAGCGTCGTTCCCGACGCGGGGAACCAGTAGCCTTCCCAGATCCCCGCCGTGATGTAGTACCAGTCGCCGGATTGGCGAGGGATCGAGCTGTGCTGCGTGGTCCACGTCTTCGAGCTGGACGCGAGCGTAAATGACTTCGAGCCGATGATCGTCCCGTAGCTGTCGAACCGGCGTCCGACGTGGGGACCCGCCGGGATGCCGAGCGGGCGCGCCGTCGCGAAGGTCTCGCTGAAGGGGGTCGCAGGAGCCGCGTTCAGCGTGACCGCCGCGCTCTCCTGGATCCACGTCCCAGCCCACACCCCGCCACTGATAAGGTACCAGCGCCCGGCCTGGTTGGGGATGGTTGCCCGCTGGGTGGTCGGCGCGGCCGAGCCATGTGGCAGCGTATAGGTTCTCGTCGACGTCACGACGCCGGTCGGGCTGAACAGGCGTCCCACATGAGTGCCAGCCGCAAACGTAAGCGTCCGCGGCGGATTGAAGATCTCCCCCGCCCACGAGTTGATCTGGGCAGCCACATCAGACCGGATCTGGGGAAGCATCGCGTAGAGCACCGATCCGGGGCAGCTGGTAGCGCTGTAATCCCGATGACCGCCGATGTTGGGCCTGTTGCGCGCCAGCCCGGTAACCGGGTTGACGTACGTGCCACTCCCCTTCGGATCGATGTGATACCTGGCGGCCGCCCACGCCAGCAGCTTGACCAGCGATGCACGCGCGGCCGCGGTGGGCGCCCGGGTCGAGAAGGTCCCGAGCATGCCGATTCCCATCGTCCCGGGGTTCTGGTACTTGGCATGGCCGCCGGCCACGGCCGCTCCGGCCAGGTTGTCCGAGGTGGGGCTGGCGCCGTTCCAGAAGTCTCGTGCGTAGCGCCCTTCGTAGATGCGGCCCGCCTCGTCGATCAGGTATGCGTAGCCGATGTCGCCCCAGCGTTGGGTGACCGCGTGGTAGTAGTAGATCGCCCGGACGGTGGCCGCCGGGTTTGGATCGGCATTTCGCCCGGCGGTGTGATGGACGACGAGCTTCTGCAGGGGGAAATACTCACGCGGCCACTGCTCATCGCCGGCAGGGTCGAAGCGCAGGGACTCGTCCGCGCCCCAGGCGAGGCGCGAGATTACCCCCGGCATGGTCGTCAGGCCTTCCGCTTGGGCGCTGAGCCCGAGCGGGAGCGGGTCTGGCCCGGAGGCGTCCAGGGCGAGGACCGTGACCCTTGCCAGCGGTCGATCGGCCAGGACGCGCACGACGCTGACCCCGTCGACGCCGATCAGGTCGCCGTAGCTCTCCCCGCCTCCCTCCCCATCCGCGTCGACCTCCACCGGGGCGGGCTCGGAGAAGACCCTGCCGTCTTTGCTGAGCGAGACCGAGACCGCGGCACTCGGCTGCCCTGCCCAGTGGATGGCGACGTGCGTCGCGGATGACGAGATGGCGAAGTCATGAGCGCCATCGACGGCGTGGATTGTCTCCGAGGCGCGCACCCTGACGGGCTCGGGCTCGACCGAGGGGGCCGCTGGCGCGAGTGCGACGACAAGGATGGCCGCCGCCACTGCGGCCGAGAACGGACGGCCGAATCGGGAACTGAGATGCATGGAGGACTACTGGGCCTCGGACGGGTTTGGATCGATCGCCACCACCGTAGACCTGATGCTGGCAGAACGACCCTCACCCGGACTGTCCATTTCGACCGGGACCATCGGCCCGACCGAGCGCCGGGCCATCGGTCATCATCGGTTCATGCCAGGCCTGATCCGACGTGACCGCCTCGCGCGCGAGAAGGAAGAGGAACGCCTCTCCGCCGCGGCGGCCCGATCGACGCAGAGTCGTGGCCGCGTGCGCCCCGAAGAGCCGGACCGATTCCGCACCGCGTACGAGCGCGACCGCGACCGAATCATCTACTCCAAGGCGTTCCGGCGCCTGAAGCACAAGACGCAGGTCTACCTGAACCCCGAGGGCGATCACTTCGTCACTCGCCTGACGCACACCGTGCAGGTGGCGCAGATCGCTCACGCGCTGGCCGCCGGCCTCTCCCTCAACGAGCCGCTGGCCGAGGCGATCGCACTGGGTCACGACGTCGGTCACACCCCCTTCGGGCACACCGGGGAAGAGGCGCTTTCCCCCTACTTCCCACCCGAGGGATGGCACCACGCCGCCCAGAGCGTGCGGGTCTACGAGGTGCTCGAAGACCTCAACCTGACCTGGGAGGTGCGCGACGGGATCCGGGCCCACTCCTGGAGGATCGAGCCGCCCCCCTCGACGCAGGAGGCACTCTGCGTCCGGTACGCGGACCGCATCGCCTACCTGGCCCACGATGCGCTCGACGCCATCCGGGCAGGCGTCCTGGAGGCCGATTCCTTCCCGGCTGCCGTGCTGGTGCGCTTCGGCGAGCCGGGACGGGTCTGGATTGGCGAGATGATCGACGCGGTGCTTGACCACTCGCTGCGGGTCGGGGAGGTCCGCATGGATGACGACACGCTGGCCGTCATGCACGAGCTGCGCGCGTTCATGTTCGAGCGGGTCTACCTTGCCCCGTCTCTGCTCCGAGAGCAGCGCGGCGCCATCGACATGCTGCGCGCACTGGTCGATCACCACCTGGCGCATCCGGACCAGATCCCGCCCACCTATCGGGAGGCCGATGCACCGCTCGTCACCCAGGTCGCCGACTACGTCGCCGGCATGACCGACCGTTACGCGCTGGCTGCCCATCAGCGCATCGTCCGGGCCGGCTAGGGCACGGGGCTCTCGGCAGCAAAGAGCAGGACGCTGCCGTCGTCGCAGTCGAGGTAGATGCGACTCGGCCGGTCAGCAGCCGAAGGCGACGACGTGCTCCCCGGCGGGCCCCACACCGTTCGCGTGGTCAGGCCGATGAAGGTCGAGCCGATCTCCACCGGCGCACCCTCCGCGAAGCTCGGCTGCGGCCGATGCGATCCGGTCGGCAGGTACACGCGGTCGCCCCACTGCAGCCGGTCCGGGCAGCCTTCCAGGCGATCGAATGCCTTCGACATGCCCCACAGCCCGACCGCAAGGAAGACGACGATTGCCAGCGTGCCGCAGCCGATCGCGCGCCAGTTCACGGCCGGGTGATCTGAAAGCGCCCGTAGGTGCCGGACGCTGGGGAGCGGGTGGCCTCCACCCGATCGACCACCGCCCCGGGAGGCCCCTGGCGCAACATCCGTTCAAGCTGACCGAGCGAGGCGGCGCTTCCCTCGGCAAGCACCTCTACCGACCGCTCGTCGGCGCCGTTCATGACCCAGCCGGTCAGCCCAAGCCGATCCGCGGCCGAGCCGACCCACCAGCGGAATCCGACCCCCTGGACTCGCCCGATGATCGTGGCGGTGAGACGCTCGACGTCCCCCGCCGGAGCGCCACTCACCGGGGCGCCTGGGTCGGCCAGGAGAGCATCGCCACCTCGAGGGCCAGGCGAGGAGCGGCGTTCTGGCGCAGGCCATCCCGAATCCGCTCGAGGAGCCCGATGAAGTCGCCGATCGCGGGCTGACCGATCCGTTCCGCGATCTCCGGCAGCTCCGGATCCAAAGCCGCGGCCGCGGCGATCTGCGGTCGGCCCGCGGCGGCCACGGCGAGGTCTCTCGCCAGGCCCAACCAGGCCTCGACGATGAGCAGCGCGGCCTCGCGTTGCGCGCCGCCGGTCGGTCGCACCCCGTCCTCGATCACCTGCACCTCGCCCTCGCTCGGCTGCTCGACGCCGATCCGCGCGGCGTCGTCAAGGAGCTCGCGGACCGAGCTGAAGCGATCCGCCCGGCCACGCCCCATCAGCTCCAGTAGCTCGCGTTGCGTTCGACGACGCCAATCCACCAGCCGGGGGGCTCGGGCGTATCCGATCGCCGTGCCGGCCATGCCGCCCGCAATCCGCGCCAGGGCGTCGGCCTGGTCGGCCGGCAGGCGCTCCCGATCGACGAGCCAGGCGACCAGCTCGGCATGCGGCACCGATCCGACCCGCAATGACTGGCTCCGGGACCGGATGGTGGGCAGGACCCTGGTCGGCTCATCCGCCACCAGGACGAACATGTGCCGGCTGGTCGGCTCCTCGAGAGCCTTCAGCAGCGAATTCTGGGTCTGCTCGTTTGCGCGATCGACCCCCTCGACCAAGATGACGCGCCGCTCGCCGACGATCGGGGCACCTGCGCTGTCGGCGAGCCAGCTGCGTGCCGCCGCGACGATGCTCTCCCCGGTCGATCGATCCTCCCGCCACCGTTCGGGCGATCCAATCACCAGGTCCGGGTGCGTGCGGGCACGTGCCGCGCGACAGCCGGGACAGACGTTGCAGGGCCGCTCGCCACCAACCGCCTGACAGAGGAGCAGCGCCAGCAGGTCGTCGACAAAAGCCCCCTTCCCGCTACCTGCGGGGCCATGGATCAGGAGGGTTCGCTGCAGGCGACCGCGGGCCGCCGAGTGCTGGACGATCGTCCGGGAGGTCGCTTGGCCGAGGCTGAGAAAGCCCGCCTCCGACGTCATCTGGGTCATCGCCGGAGTATAGGCAGGGCAGCCGGTAAGCCCTCAGTAAGGAGCCGATCAGGCCTCTTCGCCACCATGCCCCTGCCCCGCCGAACCGCTCGGGCACGCGCGCTGGCGGCCGGCCGGCAACCGGATCCGCCGCACCGGAAGGCGGCCGGCGGGGCGCCAGATTCGGAATGATGCAATACTTGGGCACGCCCCCAAACCTGAGAACCAAGGAGATGTGAGCCATGGCCGATCAGGTAACGACCACTGCCAGGTCGATGGTCGAGCGACTGCTCGACCCAAAGATCCAGGACAACGTGACGAAGCGCAGCCGCGCCCTCATGACCGCCATCGCCGAGGCCGCGCAGACGGCTTCTGACCGCGCAGCCGGCGGCTGGCGCGACGCCGAGCCGATCCGTCGCGATGCCGCACGTGCGGGCCGCGATGCACTGCGCTGGGGCAGCCGGGCGTGGCGCCAGGAGATGCTTCCGGGCCTCACCCAGCTGTGGGACAAGCGAACCGTCGCGCTCGGCGCGGCCGGCGCGGCAGTTCCCGTGGCGCGCGAGCTGATCGACGACGCCGCTGTCCGGATGGGCATTCGCGCGCGCCGCGAACAACGCCACTGGGGAAGCTTCTTCGTTGGGCTTCTGCTCGGCGCTGCAGGTGGCCTGATCGCGGCCATCCTGACTGCCCCGAAGGCCGGCCGCCAGATGCGGGACGAGCTGGCGGTGACCGCCAAGGACGCTGCCACCCGCGCCCGCGAGGTGGCCTCAACGGGTGCTCGAGAGGTGGCGACCCGCGCACGCGAGGTGGCCGAATCCGCCGGCGACTGGGTCCCGATCTTTCAGCGACCGGAGGCTGACGGCGAGCTGAACGGCGAGCCGATCACACCGATTGCCGACACGATCGAGACGCCAGCGATCACTCCGCCTGCGCCGGCCCGGAAGAGAACTCCCAAGCGGACCACCATCGACGAGGTCGAGTAGGACCCTCGGCTTAGCTCGAACATCTTCGCAAGAGGCCGGCCCGCGAGCCGGCCTCTCTGTGTCCGGGGAGTTACGGAGCCTTGGTCCGAGCGCCCCTGAAGCGCTGCCAGATTCCCTCTTCGGCGCCCTCCGTGAGGCCCTCGCCGGGTGCAGGCTCGGCGGCTGGCTTGGCGCGCGACCTGGTTCGTGGCTTCGACGCGGCTGCGTCGCCAGTCTCGTCGCCCTTGGCCTTGGGCGTCCGGCCGCGCGGCCTGCTCGTGCCGCCGGCTGACTCATCCCCAGAGGAGGCCGTTGCGGGAGTGGCCGCGCGGGTGCGGCCCCGTTTCGGCTTGGGAGCCTCTGTCGGCTCTGCCGCGGCTGGTGCCTCGACTGGCTTGCGGCCCCGCCTCGGCTTCGGAGCCTCCGCGGTAGGAACCTCTGCAGCGCCAGTCTCCGTGGCAGGAGCCGCGGCGACCTCGTCGGAGGGGAGCAGCCCGAGCTCGGCCAGCGTCTCGGCATCGGCCTCCTCGAAGGAGTACTCGCGGACCTCCTCAGCTTCGCCCTGGCTTGCCCGCGAAAGGTCGTCGTGCTCGGTCCAGCCGATGGGAGCGTCGGCGGGAGCAGGAGCGTCGGCGGGAGCAGGAGCGTCGGCCGTAGTGGTCACCTCATCGGTGTGAGCCCGACCGCGACCGCGGCCACGACCTCCACGCCGCCGACGGCGCCGGCGAGCCTCACCGGTCGTACCGTCGGCCGCGGCTTCAGCAGCGGTCGGAGCCTCAGGGGGCTCCTCGGTTCCGGGCGCCATTGCCTCGAGGACGGGTTCTGGGCGAGCGCCTCCGCGTCCGCGGCCGCGCGAGGCGGGCTTGGCTCCGCCTTCGCGGATCGCTGCCAGGGCGGCTGCTGCCACGGCGGCTGGAGCCTCGCGGAACCCGAACTCGGGGACGACCTCCTTGGCGGGCATCGGCGGGGCGCTCATCACCTTGCTGGCCTTATCGGCATCCTTGCCGCGACCGATGCCGATGATCTTCATGATGTCGATGAACTCATCGGCGACCGCGATCAGGTCCGAGCTGGTATTGGGCCGGAAGCTGATCACCTCGCAGCGGACACCCTTGTCCTGGAGCGCGCGGATGGCCGGAGCGAAGTCGCCGTCTCCGGAGACGATGACCGCGATGTCCATGCGGTCGGCGAGCCGGAAGAGATCGACGACCAGCTCGATGTCCAGGTTGGCCTTGACGCGGCCATCGCCGAACTTCCGGATGTCCTTGTGAACGACCTTGTAGTCGTTCTTGCCGAGGAAGTCGATGAACTTGCGCTGGTTCTCATTCTCCGGGTCGAGCCCGGAATAGGCGTAGGCGCGAATCAGGTCGCGCCCCTTGGTGGCCGCTTTCAGGAGGGCGACGTAATCGACGTCGACCTCCAGGCCGCGGGCCGAGTAGTAAAGGTTGGCAACGTCAACGAAGACGGCCACGTTCTTGCTCAAGTGAGCTTCTCCTAGTTTCTATTTCGATGCGGTTGACACTGCGGAGTCCCGGCCCGGCGCGCCCCGTCTGAACGTTCAGCCGGTGGCGCGGCTCAGCAGCGCCCCTCGTCTCGCGAACCCGGCGCGCTTCAGCAGCGCCGGCTCGGCGGTGGCGAGAGGATCGGTGACATCCACGCGCGTACAACCCTTGTTGCGCGCCGAGGTGACCAGGTGCTCGAGAATCGAGTCACCCAACCCCTTGAGCTGCGCGGCGTCTGCAGCCGGCGCGGCACTCCCCGACCGTCCGGCTTCGGCTGCCACTCCGAGCTCATCGATGACGCCGATGAACGGACCCGAGCGGACCGCGGGACGGATCGAGAGGACCCCGATGCCGATCACCTGGCGCTCTGCCTCGGCGACGACTACGGTGGCCGCCGGCACAAAGAGCAGGTTGCGAAGCCGATCGGTGTCCTGGCGCTGCTGGTCGGGATCGGCCGGATCTCGCATCAGAATGCGGATCGCGGCGTCGACATCGGTCAGGCGGGCGCTGCGGACGTGATACTCCACGGGAGCCTCTCGGGAGCGAAACGCAGCGCGTGGGCTGCAGACGTACCCGCAGGAGGATAGCACGCGCGCTCAGCTTGCGCCTGCGCTGCGGCCGGCTCAGCGCCAATCTGCTGCTCGCCGTGTTCCACCGCTTGCTATCTCCTTGGCGAAGCACAGATTGCCAGCCTCTCCCCTTGACATAGACATGGACCGGTTGTGCCTATCTGCTCTGCCAGGTCACAGGGCGGTGAGTCGCCTTAGTAGCCACCGTATTGGGTCGGCAGTCGCCCCATCATCCAGTCGATGATCACCCTCGTAGATTCGCGTCTCCTTGAGCGGAAGCGCAGCCTGGATGAACTCGTCCCGATCGCTCTCCGACACAAACTCGTCGTCGTTGCCGAACTGCAGCAGCGCCCAGATGTGTTTTCCCTCACTGCGATCGAAGCGTATCTCCTGGGTCAGGGTCTTACGTCTACTTTAGAGGGCATGAATCCACGCGAGGTCGACAGGCGGCTGGACGGTCATCGGGGACTCCGGATGGTCTTGATGAGCGCCCTCATTGTGCTGGTCTCGGGGCTGGTGCTGTGGGGCATAGCCTCCCGGCCGAGTAGCGTTCCGCGCAGCGCAGAGGAACGGGAAGTGGCAGCTGGGGAGTTGCTGGCCGGGATCCGGATATCGACCAGCCTTTCAGGCGCCACTCTCGCAGCCAGCAAGGCCCTCGTGGACTTTCTCGCGGAGAACGATGTGCGCTTGGTGTTGGTGCGCATCGTCGAGGACCTCGAGCTGGAGATACGCATCGAGACGGATCAAGCCGTTCGCTTCCGCGAGCCTCCCAGCTTGTGCCTGATTGGCCCGTATTCCGCCCCCGACGACGCCGGCTATAGCAGCCCGTGTTGGGGGACACCGGACATGGGAGCGCTCCTCGCGGCCCAGCTGCCCTCTGATGGTGCAGGCCACGCCATGTTTCCTGCAGGGCGGGCGATCGCCCTGCCTGCCACCCTGCAGCGGGGCGGCCATCGTTGTGACTATCCACCGGGTCGATGGCTCCTCGTGGTCGAGGCCAACCCACTCGTCGACGGGACGCCGATGGGTGCTCGCCAGCTCGCAGAGATCGCCTTCGAGATCCCGTGGTCAAACAGCAGCCCGCTCCCCTTTCTTCCTGTGAAGACGGTGGCCTACTGCGGGTTGGCGAACATTGTCTACAAGGAACAGGGCGCACCACAGATTGCCAGCCCCTCCCCGTGACCTGATGAAGCGGTGCAGCCGGACGCGGACTCCAGTGTGCACCGTGCGCAATTCCGGGCCTCGCGCCTGATGTCTCCGGCGGGCCACCAAACTCCTTGCGTCCGGGGTGAATGCGCCCTTATGATGCGCCCCACTCTTTACTGATGGCGTGCTCGCGCCCACCCGAGCAATTGGAGGATCACTGGATGCGGAATACCTTGCGATGGAGCGCCGTCCTGACGGGCATGCTCCTCGTTCTCGCGGCGTGCCAACCCGCCAGCAGCGGATCACCCGGCCAGAGCACCGCCGAGAGCGCAAGCGCCGCGGCGAGCGTTGACGCTGCCGCGGTCTGTGCGGCAGATGAAGCTGGCTGTGTCGAGATCCCGAGCGGCGAGCCGCTCCATATCGTCTTCTGGGGAGTCCTTTCAGGCGCAGACAGCACCTTGGGAGAGGACTCAAAGCGCGGCGTGGAGATCGCCATCGACGATATCAACAACACGCTGCTCGGCCATGACATTCAGTTCTCCACCGAGGACGGCCTGTGCACCCCGGAGGGTGGCAATACTGCGGCCCAGAAGCTGGCCGCTGATACCACCATTGCCGGACTCATCGGTCCGAGCTGCACTGACGAGTCGCTGGGTGGCATGCAGACCCTGTACGACGCAGGCATGACCACGATCTCGTCGTCGGCAACCCGTGCCGGGCTCACCGTCCCGGATCGGCCCGCAGAGTACGCCGCATTCCTGCGCACAGCGCACAGCGACTACTTCCAGGGCAGGATGGTGGCCGAGTATCTCTACAACGAGCTCGGGCTCAAGAAGCTGGCGACCGTCCACGACGGAAGCGGCTACGCGAAGGCCCTGGCGGAGGTCGCAAGGACCCACTTCGAGGAGCTGGGCGGTACGATCACCACCGGCGGCGACCAGGCCATCGCCAAGACGGATACGGACATGAGCGCCGTCCTCACCGCGATAGCCGCGGACCCGCCGGACGCGATCTTTTTCCCGGTCTTCATCGCTGGAGCCGGGTACCTCACCGACCAAGCGAAGGACACTCCCGGCCTTGAGGATGCGCTCCTGATGTCCGCGGACGGGACCTTCTCACCGGACTACATCAAGGCTGCAGGTCCTGCCGCCCTCGGGCATCTGATCTCGAGCCCTGACACGTCGAAGTTCGCGGCTGGCTACCAGGACTTCCTGGCGAAGCACAAGGCCAAGTACGGTGGGGATCCGCTCAGCATCTTCCACGCACACGCCTATGACGCTGCGACACTTGTGTTCGCAGCGCTCGAGAAGGTGGCGCTGACTGACGCTGACGGGACGACGTTCATTCCCAGGACTGCGTACCGCGAAGCGCTGTATGCAAGCAAGGACGTGGAGGGCCTGACCGGGCCGCTCAACTGCAACGCCTCTGGGGACTGCGGGGCGCCAATCCTCGCCGTCTACAAAGTAACCGCCCGAGAGGTCGGTCCGCCGGTCGTGTGGCCGCCGGAGGCACCCATCTGGGCTCCCGAGCCGGACTTCTATACGAAGTAGCGACACGGGAACTTCCCAACTCACCTGAAGCGACTCGAGGACGGGCCGGGGCTACCCGGCTCGTCCTCCGATTTGTCAACGACTCTCCTGAGGTTTGCCAGATCCAGCATGTACGCCAGGGTCATGGAGCGGATCACAGACGTCGCCATCGCGGGCGTCCTGTGGGGATTCCGGATCGCCGTTGTTCTCCTCGTAGTCGTCGGATCGGCGCTGACGCTCGGAGGCGGGCGGCACTCTGCCGAATCGTGGCTCAGTCTCATCGTGAGTGGCGCGGTGCTGGGCAGCATCTACGCCCTCATCGCCCTGGGCTACACGATGGTCTACGGCATCCTGCGTTTGATCAACTTCGCCCACGGCGAGATCTTCATGGCCGGCACCTTCGGCGGTTACTTCGTCGCGACCGCGCTGTCCGGCATCGGTTTCCTGAACCTCAATCCCATCACCTCCATCATCTCGGTGGTGCTGATGATGGCGGGGGCCATAGTGGTTTCGGTGACGCTGGCCCTGCTCGTGGAGCGGATCGCCTACCGACCGCTCCGCAACGCGCCCCGCCTGGTCCCGCTGATCAGCGCCATCGGGGCGTCGTTCTTCTTGCAATACACGTTTCGCGGGTTCTTTGGACCCGGCATCTATGCGTACCCGACGGTCGGGATCCTCGATGCCCAGGTGCCACTCGGCATAGAAGGATTCCGCGTGAAGTGGATCGACGTGCTCGTGATCGTTTCCGCGGTAGTGATGATGGCGGGACTCTTCCTCTTCGTACAGCGGACGAAGTTGGGCACGTCGATCCGGGCCGTCTCCGAGGATAAGGCGACGGCTGCGCTGATGGGGATCGACGTCAACCGGGCCATCGTGATGACGTTTGCGATCGGGGCAGCGATGGCCGGGGCTGCCGGCGTGCTCTACGGCCTGATCTTCCGCCAAGTGTACTTCTTCACCGGGTTCGTGCCCGGCATCAAGGCATTCACCGCTGCGGTGCTCGGTGGGATCGGCAATATCCCCGGCGCCATGCTCGGCGGTATCTTCCTGGGGCAGGTCGAGGGGGTCGGCCCAACGCTGTTCCTTTCTGGTCTCGGCGTCCCCTCGCCCAATCAGCTCAGGGATGTGATCGCCTTCACCATGCTGGTCCTGGTCCTCATCTTCCGTCCGTCGGGGATCCTGGGCGAACGCGTGGCGCAGCGAGCCTGAGCGCGATCGTGGACGACACCCGCATTCGATTCGGCGATGTGCCGTGGGGAGCGGTGATCCGAGTTGGGTTGATTGGCGCAGCCGTCGCCATCTTCCTGTGCCTCGTGGGCATCGTCCCGGTCTTCCACACGCGCCCGCTGATCAAGGACGTCATCTCGCTCGGCCAGACGTCGGTCGTGCTCGCCCTGCTCGCTACGGGCCTGGTGACGGCCCGGACGGCAGATATGCGAGGCACCTTGAGCGTGCTGCCGGGTGCGGTCGCCGGGGCGATCGCCGGCGCCGGGCTGACGGCCCTCGTGATCCTCGGCGAGGTGATCAATGTTCGGGCCGTATTCCTTAATGCATCTCCGCTGCTCTATGGGATCCTGACGTTCGGCAGTGGGATTGCGGGCAGCTGGATTGCGATCGTCATCGGCGCGGTGCTCGGCGCGGCCGGGAGCGTCGGAGCGAGATTGCCAACTTCGTCGCGGCGCCCATTGACGACGTTCGTGCTGACGCTGCTGATGGGGGGACTCTTCGCCGGGATTCTCCGAACCGCCATGCTCAGCACCCCGCTGGCCGGGCTCGGCCGACTGCTCTTCGCGCCGCTCGGCCTGACCATCGTCGGCGCCATCGTCGCGGTGATCGCGTTCGTCGGCGCGAGCGAGCTGTTCCACTACACCCGGGTGCGAGATCGGGTGAATGGGATGGCGCCGGCACAGCAGCGACTGGTGACCTGGCCGCTTCTCGCGATCGCCGCCTTCGCAGTGCTGATGCTTCCGCATGCACTCGGCCCGTTCGTGGCCCAGGTCATCGCGCTGGTCGCCCTGTACGTGCTGATGGGGCTCGGCCTGAACATCACCCTTGGCCTGGCGGGGCTACTCGACCTGGGGTTCGTGGCGTTCTTCGCGGTCGGCGCCTACACCGTCGCCTTGCTGACCGGGACGAGCGAGTTCGGCATCGCTGATTGGCCATTCTGGGCGGCAATCCCGTTCGCGGTGCTCTTCGCCATGGTCTTCGGCGCCATCCTCGGCCTGCCAATCCTAGGCATTCGGGGCGACTACCTCGCCATCGCGACGCTGGGCTTCGGCGAGATCATCCGCATCCTGGCGGGATCCGACCTCCTGAGCCCGTGGCTGGGTGGCCCGCACGGCATCCTCAACGTCCCCAAGCCGATCGCGGTGCAGCCGACGCACTTCCTGGCGGGTCCGAACCAGATCTACTACATCGCCATCGCCTGTGCCGTCCTGATCGCGTTCGTTGCCTGGCGGCTGCGCGGCTCTCGAATCGGGCGTGCCTGGCTCAGTATCCGAGAGGACGAGGATGTGGCGGAGGCGCTTGGGGTCAACCTGGTGCAGACCAAGATCCTTGCCTACGTGCTCGGGGCAGGATTCGCGGGCCTGGGTGGCGGCATCTTCGCCTCGCTGGTGGGATCGATCTTCTCGAGCAGCATCCAGCTGTTCGTCTCCATCAACGTGGTCGCGATCGTCGTGGTCGGTGGCATGGGAAGCATCCCGGGCGCGGTGCTCGGCGCGCTATTCCTGATCGGCGTGCCGGAGCTGTTCCGCGAGTTCTCCGAGTATCGGTTCCTGTTCTACGGTGCTGCCCTGATCCTGATGATGCTGTATCGGCCCGAGGGGCTCATGCCGACCAGGTTCGCGGCCCGTGAGGTGCATCTCGAGAGCCAGGAGCTCGGAGCCGACACTGTGGTCGCGGCGCCGACCGAAAGCACCTAGGGAGGCCGCAGCATGCCGCAGCTGGTCGCCAAGGGCGTCACCAAGCGCTTCGGAGGGCTCGTCGCGGTCCGTGACCTGGACCTCGAGATCGAACCGAGTTCGATCGTGAGCGTGATCGGGCCCAATGGGGCGGGCAAGACGACCCTCTTCAACTGCATCGCCGGCTGGTACAAGATCGATGACGGGAAGATCGAGTTCGAGGGGCAGGCGATCGACAAGCTTCGCCGCGACCAGATCTCCCGGCTGGGGATCGCCCGCACCTACCAGAACATCCGCCTCTTCGCCGGCATGTCGGCCATCGAAAACGTCCTGGTCGGCCAGCACCACTTCCTCAAGACCGGATGGGTCGGGGCGGTCCTGAGGACCCCCGCCGTGCGCGTCGAGGAGGAGAAGGCCCACGAGGAGGCCCTGCGCCTGCTGCAGTTCGTCGGCATCCGCGGGCACGGGCGGAGTCAGGCCAGCGAGCTGCCGTACGGCGACCAACGGCGGCTTGAGATTGCCCGCGCCCTGAGCACGCAGCCGCGCCTGCTCCTGCTCGACGAGCCCACGGCCGGCATGAACCCGGCCGAGACTCGCAAGATGACGGAGTTCATCCGTCGACTGCGCGACGAGCTCGGGATCACGATTCTCCTCATCGAGCACGAGATGCGCGTCGTGATGGACATCTCGGAGCGGATCACGGTCCTCGACTACGGCGAGAAGATTGCCGAGGGGACGCCGCGCGAGATCCAGACCAACCCCCGCGTAATCGAGGCCTACCTGGGACGCGGTGCGGCACAGGCCGGCACCACCGTCTCTGACGCAACCAACGAAGCTGCGGCCTCGGAAGCCTGATGGCCCTCCTCGACGTCGACGGGATCAACGCGTTCTACGGGAACATTCACGCCCTACGCGATGTCTCCCTCTCCGTCGACGATGGTGAGATCGTCACCCTGATCGGGGCGAACGGCGCCGGCAAGACGACGACGCTCAACTGCATCAGCGGCCTGGTGCGACCGCGATCCGGCACTGTCAAGCTCGCGGGAGAGGACCTTGCCAAGGTTCAGCCGCATCACATCGTCGAACGGGGCGTGGTCCAGGTCCCCGAGGGTCGCCGGACGTTTGCCCGCCTGACGGTTGACGAGAACCTGCGAATGGGCGGATTCACCCTGACCAGCGAGGCCAATTTGCGCGACGGCATCAGCCGCGCCTACGACATGTTTCCCCGCCTGAAGGAACGGCGGAGCCAGACCGGCGGAACGCTGAGCGGTGGCGAGCAGCAGATGCTCGCGATCGGCCGCGCCCTGATGGTCAGCCCCAGGGTGCTGCTGCTCGACGAGCCTTCGATGGGCCTGGCGCCCACACTGGTGGAGAGCATCTTCGAGACGATCAGCAGCATCCACGCGCAGGGCACCTCGATCCTGTTGGTGGAACAGAACGCCCTGATGGCGCTCAACGTGGCCGGCCGCGGATATGTCCTGCAGAGCGGCCAGATCATCCTGTCCGATACGGCGGCCAACCTGGCCGCCAACGAGCAGGTGCGGCAGGCCTACCTGGGCGAGATCTAGTCGACCCGATGTCCGGCGACGCGCCTCCGCCGCGCCGTTCGCCGCGCGACTACCGGCCGGACCTGCGGCCGATGCTGATCCTGGGCGGCCTGCTGGTGGCGGTGATCCTGGGCTGGATGCTGGTCAGCCCGCTCCTCCTGCCGGGTGCTCGCTAGACCGGGCGCCGAGCGCCGAATCCGCGGCCCGCTCCGTACAGGACCAGCCCGATCCCGACCGCCGCGGCGGCGAGCCCGGGCGAGCGTTGCGGCACCGGCAGGAATCCGACCGACCACAGCTCCCAGATCCGATACGCCAGCGCCCCTCCCGCGACCAGGCCGAGCGCGAGATAGACCCACGGCCCATCCAGGATGAAGCTCCAGCGGCCGCGCATGTAGCCGATGTCGAGCAGCACCAGGGCCGCTAGCGCGGCTCCGTAGACCACGATCCCCGGGCCCTCGAGGCCGATGCCGGCGCTGGAGGGAATCGGCACGCCCTCGACGCTCTCGCCGCCGGCCTGCCACCAGGTCAGGAACCCGGCGGCCACCATCAGGAGGCTGCCGAGCAGGATCGGGACGCGGTAGCGGCCGCCTGAGGCAGCTTCGGACATGGAGGGCTACGCCGGGGGGGCGGCGCCGTAGACCGATGGGCGCAGGACGCCGATATAGGGGAGGTTGCGGTAGCGCTCGCCGTAGTCGAGGCCATAGCCGATGACGAAGCGATCGGCGATCGTGAAGCCGCGGTAGTCGATTTCGATCGGCGCCAGGCGGCGCGCGGGCTTGTCGAGCAGGCAGCAGATGCGAATCGATGCCGGACCCTTGTCGTGCAGGTAGCGCAGCAGGTAGTTCAGGGTCAGGCCGGTGTCGATGATGTCCTCCACCACGATCACCTCTCGTCCCTCGATTGAGGTCGAGAGGTCCTTCAGGATGCGCACCTGGCCGCTCGACTCGGTGGAGGTCCCGTAGCTGCTCACCTCCATCAGGTCGATCGAGAGGGGGATCGGCATGGCGCGCACCAGGTCCGCCAAGAAGATGATCGAGCCCTTCAGGACGCTCACCAGGACCGGCTCGCGGCCCTCGTAGTCCGCCGCCAGCTGCGCCCCGAGCTCGACGACCCGAGCCTGGACCTCCTCCCCGCTCAGCAAGACCTCCTCGACGTCCGCGTGCATCATCGTGCGTTCAGCGGGCCGTTGCCGTTCATGGCAGCCACGTCCGCCAGGAAGGCGAGGCGGCCGTACTTGACCATGAGCGCCCGGAAGTCACGGGCGTAGAAGAGCTTCACGCGGACTTCGGGGTAGAGCTGGCGGAGCCACCGCATCTTGCGGTTCTTCTTGCGGACGAGGGTCTGCTTGAGGGTCGTCAGCTCCAGATAGATGCCGATCTCGGGCAGGTAGAAGTCCGGCGCGAAGGACTCGACGACCACGCCGTCGGCGTTCCAGGAGATGGGGAAGAGGTCGGGTTCGTATCGCCATGCGACACCGTAGAAGTCGAGGATTCTGGCCAGTTCTGCCTCGCTCTGGTGAGCGAAGCGCGGCGAGCCTTCGGTCAGCCTCGCCGCCACTGGTCCCCGATCGTACCGGCCCGCCGGGCCCCTGGCGTCATCGAGGGCGAGTATAGCCCGGCGAGTTATCCACAGAACGGCTTCGACGGTGGTGGTTGGTGGATAACTCCGGTTGCCCGCGGCGGGGCGGGCTGGTACGGTATCCGTCCTGCTTCCCCGGCGGCCGAGTACGGTAACCGGGCATGCGCGGGGCCGATGCGAAAGCCGGCCTGCCAACCGCTCGTGACCGGGAAGACCGAAACGCCACCGGAGAGGCATTTTTCTTTGCCGAGCGTCGATCACCGCGAGGGAGCTCGGGCGCGCCACGCCCTCGAGGAGCTTCTCGCCAATCTGCCGGCGATCGCCGAGACGTTGCCGCCGGGCTTCATGCATGCGGCGGAGCGGTTCGTGGAATTGCTGCTTGCCGCCAACCGCCGCGTCAACCTGACCCGGGTAACGGCACCTGCCGAGGTGGCGCGCCTGCATCTGCTCGACTCGCTCGCCGCCCTGCCGGAGATCGACCGGATGGCGCCGGCCGAGGCTATCGATCTCGGTTCGGGCGGAGGGCTCCCGGCGCTGCCGCTGGCCATGGCGCGGCCGGAGATGCGCTGGACGATGGTCGACACGGTCGGCAAGAAGGCAGCCATCCTGGCCGAGTTCGTGCAGGCGCTCAGTCTGTCCAACGTCACCGTCATCGCGGATCGAGCTGAGACCCTTGGCAGCGGCGGCGCCCACAGGGAGCGCTACCGGCTCGTCACAGCACGCGCCTGCGCCGCATTGCCGGTGCTGGCCGAGCTGGCCCTGCCGCTGCTGGCGGTCGGTGGCTCGCTGTTGGCGTGGAAAGGCCCGCTCGCGGAGACGGACGGGGAGACGCGACGTGGCCAGGCCGCCAGTGCACAGCTTGGAGGCGGCCAGCTCAAAATCGTCGATCCGGAGGTGGCCGCACTCGGCGGACATCGGTTCGTGATCGTCCCCAAGGAGCGGCCCACGGAGGCTCGCTTCCCGCGCCGACCCGGGGAGCCCGGACGCCGGCCGCTGGGTTGACCCTCGGTATACTCCGAGCCCCATGCGCCTCGCGGTCCTCTCGGACATCCACGCCAATCTCGCCGCCCTCGACGCCGTGGGCGACGAGCTGGGCTCGTTCGACGAGCTCTGGGTGCTCGGCGACATCGTGGGCTACGGGCCGCAGCCGAACGAGGTGATCCGCCGCCTGCAGGAGCTCGGCGCGCGCGCGGTCACGGGCAACCACGACGGCGCCGCGATCGGCACGGTCGACGCGTCCTGGTTCAACCCCGATGCCCAGGCGGCGATCCAGTGGACGACGACGGTGCTCGACGAGAATGCGCGCGCCTACCTGGCCGCGCTGCCGGAGGTGCGTCGCGACGGCGAGCTGACGGCCGTCCACGGATCGCCGCGCGAGCCGATCTGGGAGTACATCACCGACGCCGCCATCGCGGCGGCCAACCTCGGCGCGTTCGAGACGCGCCACTGTCTCTACGGCCACACTCACCTTCCGGTCGTCTATCAGGCCGATGGAGCTCACATCAGCGTGATCCCGGCCACGGCCTCGTCGCCGATCGCGCTGGACGCGCGCCGCGCGCTCATCAACCCGGGGAGCGTCGGGCAGCCGCGCGACGGAAACCCCGAGGCCTCCTGGCTGATGCTCGATACCGAGGCGGGCATCGCCGAGTTCCATCGGGTCCGCTACGACATCGCGCTGACGCAGCGCCTGATGCGCGAGGTGCGCCTCCCGCGCTGGCTCGTCGAGCGGTTGGCAATCGGTCGCTGAGCGTGTCGACGCGCCGTAGGATATCGGTCGCATGATCTTCGGCCGACGCGAGAAGCGTCCTGCGCTGCTGACCTTCGACCGCATCCTGGTGCCGCTCTCCGGCACCGAGGCGGATGACGGGCCGCTCCGCCTGACCGCGATCCTTCTCGCGGGCACGGCCGGCCAGGCCTTCCTGCTGCACGTGATCGAGATTCCGTTCGAGCGGCAGCTCGATGCGCAGGACCCGGCGGCGGTCGCCTTCGCCGACGAGGCGCTGGGGCACGGCGAAGCGTTCCTGGCCGAGCACGAGGTACAGGTCGAGACCGGCATCGCACAGGCGCGGGCCGCGGGCGCGGCGATCGTGGACGACGCTGTGGAGCGACGCGCCAACCTGATCGTGATGGGACTACGCTATAAGCGGCGCTTCGGCGGTGGATGGGACGCCGGACGGACGGTCCCGTACGTCATGCGCAACTCGACGGCGCCGGTCTGGTGCCTACGGGCCGAGACGGAGGAGCTGGCACACACACCATGAGGGTGATCATCATCGGCTGCGGGCGGGTCGGCGCACGGACGGCCGCCGAGCTCGACCAGCGCGGCGATCACGTGACAGTGATCGACGTGGAACAGCGCGCCTTCAACCGATTGCCAAGCACCTTCGGCGGCGTCACGGTGCGTGGCAGCGGGAGCGACGAGGACATCCTGCGCGGCGCCGGGGCCGGTCTTGCAGACCTACTCATGGCGCTCAGCGAGGGCGACAACCGCAACGCCCTGGCAGCCCAGCTGGGGAAGCACATCTTCGGCATTCCGCGCGTCATCGCCAAGATCAATGACCCGCTGCGGGCGGAGGCCTATCGCACGCTCGGCCTGGAGACGATCTGCCGCACGGTGATTCTCGCCAACGCGCTCGTAGTCGCCGCTACCAAGGGTGCCGAGGCGACCAACGGGGCCGTCGAGCCTCCGACCGCCGAGCCGCGGCAGGGGATGCCGCCAGCCGGATCCCGGGCTGCGGCCAAGGCCCAGGCCGCGATCGAGGAAGTGGCGACCGAGACTGCCGCGACCGAGGAACCCGCGGCCGACGGCGAGGCCAGCTGACATGTACGTAGTCGTCATCGGCGGCGGGAACGTCGGCTACTACTTGACCAAGGAGCTGCTGGCGGCCGGCCACGAGGTGGTCATGATCGAGAAGGATCCCGGACGGGCACGCACCATCGCCGACGAGCTCGGCAGCATCGTGGTCCCCAACGACGGCTGCGAGGGGCGCTACCAGGCCGAGGCCGGGATGGCCAGGGCGGACGTGGTGGCCGCCGTGACCGGCGATGACGAGGACAACCTCGTCGCCTGCCAGGTCGCCAAGATGAAGTTCAACGTGCCGCGCGCCATCGCGCGGGTCAACAACCCGAGCAACGAGGCGCTCTTCCGCCGCCTGGCGATCGACGACACGGTCAGCCCCACGCGGAGCATCCTCGCACTCATCGAGCACGAGATACCGATCCACGACCTTCTGCATCTCGCGGAGCTCGAAGGCGGCGAGGTGCAGATCGTCGAGGCGCAGCTGGACGCCAGCTCGCCGGTGATCGGGAAGGTGCTGCGTGACCTGGAGCTTCCGGAGGGGAGCGCGGTGGCGGTCGTCGTCCGCGACGAGCACGCCATCGTCGTCCGCGCGGACACCACCCTGCGGGCCGGTGACAAGCTGCTGGCGGTCACCTCAGCCGAGCACGAAGCGGAGCTCCGAAGCCTGCTGATCGGCGAATAGGCGGCGGCGCGGGGGCACGCCTGCCCGGGTGCGCTCCCGCTGTCCGCCAGGGAGGGTTCCTAACCGCGGTCCGGTAGGTCTCTTGACAACGTCATTGATAGACCCTACGGTATCGGGACGTTGGCAATCCCATTGATCATGCAGGGTATATGAGCTCACTCCGCGACCCTCAGCGTCCGCGGTACTTCATCAGCATTGCGGCCGAACTGGCCCAGGTGCATCCGCGAACGCTGCGGATCTACGAGGAGGAGGGACTCCTCTGCCCGCAACGGCGCAACAACCTCCGGCTCTACTCGGAGGCCGATATCAGGCGGGTGCGTATCATCCGCTTTCTCACCCGACGCCAGGGGGTCAACCTGGCGGGCGTCAAGGTCATCCTTCAGCTAGAGGCGTTGGGAAAGATCCGCGTCTACGACCTGTTCGATGGAGACGATGTCGAGCGATACGTCGAGGAGGACGCGCCGGAACCGGTGAGCGCCTCGACTGAAGGGACACGAAGCTGAACATGGATGACAAGAACGCCGAGCCCGAGGTCGAGCAGATCCAGGTGCTCCCACTCGTCGCCCTGCGCGACACGGTGATCTTCCCGGAGATGATCGTCCCGCTGCAGGTCGGCCGCGACCGCAGCGTGAAGGCGCTCGACCGCGCGGTCCGCACCTCGCAGCCGGTCGCACTCATCACACAACGGAGCAATGAGACCGAAGAGGTCAACTCGGTCGACGAGCTCTACACCATCGGCACCCTGGCAAAGATCGCCCAGGTGATCCGCCTCCAGGACGGAACCATTCGGGCCATCGTCCAGGGACAGAAGCGCATCCGCCTGCTCGACCTGGTGCAGACCGATCCGCACCTCGAGGCTCGCATCGAGCTCATCGACGACGAGCAGGAGAAGAGCCTGGAGGTCGAGGCCCTGATGGCATCGGTCCAGGGGCAGATCGAGCAGTACGTCAGCTCCGGGGCTTCGGTGCCGCCGGAGGTCGCGGTCGCCGCGCGCAACATCTCCGACGGCGGGCTGCTGGCGGACATGGTCGCGTACAGCCCCGACATGACGACCGAGGCACGGCAGCAGCTGCTTGCGACAATCGACGTCGCCGAGCGGCTGCGCATGGTCGGGCAGTTCCTCGCCAAGCAGATCGAAGTGCTCGAGCTGAAGGGTCGCATCCAGAGCGAGGTCAAGTCCGAGATGGACAAGACCCAGCGCGAGTACATCCTCCGCGAGCAGCTCAAGGCGATCCAGAAGGAGCTCGGCGAGGACGACCCCGCGGTCGCCGAGGCGGGCGAGCTGAAGACCAAGGTCGAGGAGTCGGCCATGCCGGCCGACGTCAAGGAGAAGGCGCTCAAGGAGGTGGACCGGCTCAACCGGATCCCGAGCGCCTCCCCCGAGCAGGGCGTCATCCGCACCTACGTCGACTGGCTGGTGAGCCTGCCGTGGGGCGTCCAGACCGATGACAACCTTGACCTCGACGAGTCGGAGAAGATCCTCAACGAGGACCACTACGGCCTGGAGAAGCCAAAGGAGCGCATCCTCGAGTACATGGCGGTGCGCAAGCTCGCCGAGAAGATCCGCTCGCCGATCCTGCTCTTCGTCGGCCCTCCCGGCGTGGGCAAGACCAGCCTTGGCAAGAGCATCGCCCGAGCCATGGGCCGCAAGTTCGTGCGCATGAGCCTCGGCGGCATCCACGACGAGGCCGAGATCCGTGGCCATCGACGCACCTACATCGGTGCCCTTCCAGGACGCGTCATCCAGAGCATCAAGACGGCCGAGTCCTCGAACCCGGTCTTCATGCTCGACGAGATCGACAAGGTCGGAATGGACTTCCGCGGCGATCCGTCATCGGCACTGCTTGAGGTTCTCGACCCGGAGCAGAACAACAGCTTCCAGGACAACTACCTGGAGGTGCCCTTCGACCTGTCGCGGGTCCTCTTCATCGCCACCGCCAACATGGTGGACACCATTCCGCCGGCCCTGCGCGACCGGATGGAGATCATCCAGCTGCCGGGGTACACGCAGCTCGAGCGGCTCCGCATCGCGCAGCGCTTCCTCATGCCCAAGCAGCTCGAGAACCACGGCCTGACCGCCGAGCACCTCGAGATCAGCGAGGAGGCGCTCGTGCGCCTGATCCAGGCCTTCACCCACGAGGCGGGCGTCCGCAACATGGAGCGGGAGCTCGCCAACATCGCGCGGAAGGTCGCCCGCAGGGTCGCGGCCGACGCATCGGTCAAGGTCGTGGTTAAGCCGGAGGACCTCGAGATCTACCTGGGCCCGGCCCGGTTCGACTACGGAGAGTTGGACGCGGAGGACCAGATCGGCATGGCGACCGGGCTGGTGGTGAGCGACGCCGGTGGCGACATCGTGCAGGTCGAGGCCACCAAGATGGACGGGAAGGACGAGTTCATCCTGACCGGCCAGCTCGGCGACGTCATGAAGGAGTCGGCCCGGGCCGGGATGTCGTACATCCGGGCGCGGACGAAGGAGCTGGGGATCGACCCCGGTGTCTTCGAGAAGCAGACGCTCCACATCCACGTGCCGGCCGGCGCCACTCCCAAGGACGGGCCGTCCGCCGGGGTGACGATGGCCACCGCCATGGCGTCGCTGCTCACGGGGCGACCCGTGCGGCGTGACCTGGCAATGACCGGCGAGATCACGCTGCGTGGTCGGGTGCTGCCGATCGGCGGGCTGAAGAGCAAGCTGCTGGCCGCCCACCTGGCTGGCGTGAAGACGGTCCTGATTCCAAAGCGGAATGAGAAGGACCTGATTGACGTGCCGGAGGAGGTCCGCACCCAGCTGCGCCTGGTCCCGGTGGAGACGATGGACGAGGTGCTGGCCGAGGCGCTCATCAGCGCGCCGCGACCGGCCTCGCGCATCAAGGCGGAACGGGCTGCTCGTCAGCAGCGCGTCACCCCGCCCAAGACCCGGGCACCGCGTCGAAAGGCGCCGACCCCCAAGCTGCCGGTGCCGGGAACGCCGGAGGTCCCCGTCGAGCAGCCCCCGGCAGGGGGCGGCGCCTGATCGGGCGACCGTAGAGCCGGGTTCAGATGGAGTACAAGGACTATTACGCGGTCCTGGGCGTGCCAAAGACGGCGACGGCGGCCGAGATCAAGAAGGCCTACCGTCGCCTGGCACGCGAACTCCATCCCGACAAGAATCCGGGCAACGCCGACGCTGAGCGTCGCTTCAAGGAGGCAAACGAGGCCAACGCCGTTCTCTCCGATCCCGAGCAGCGCCGCCGCTACGACGAGCTTGGGGCCAACTGGCAGGCGTACGACAACGCCGGCCCGGGCGGGGC
>JACDEL010000020.1 GCA_013816405.1 Chloroflexota bacterium
GGTCAGCCCGGGGGGCAGCCGGGTGGGCAGCCGGGTGGGCAGCCGGGTGGGCAGCCTGGAGGGCAGCCGGGTACCGGTGGCCAGCTGGGTGGCGGTGGCGGCACGACCGTCCGCCGCATCCCGGGTGGCGGCGTGCGCATCGGCTCCTTCAATGGCCCGACCCAAAGCAACAAGGATTACACCGTGTCGGGGCTCGACGGCCTGTTCGTCCCCTTCGACAGGGTCGGCAAGCCGGGCGATCCGAGCTACGTCGCCGGCCAGGGTGGGGACGGCGGGCAGGACCAGACCGGCAGCGACAGCGGGGTCGGCTTCGACAACGACTCGGTGGTCCCCTACCGATCCGTCCTCGACCTGTTCCGCACCTTCGCCAACTTCCAATTGGACCGCCAGCAGGTACCGATCACCCTGAAGGACCTGGTGCGCGACTACTTCTCCCGCCTTGAACCCACGGAGTGAATGGACCGATGACCGAGCAGACCACCGTCTCGCCCCCTGAGCCGATCACGCCCGAACGGTTCAGCGAGCTGGCCACGGCCATCGAGACCGAGGTCGGCCGCTTCATCGTCGGCCAGAACCAGCTGGTACGGCAGACGCTGATCAGCCTGCTGGCGGGCAGCCACGCCCTGCTGGAAGGGGTGCCGGGACTCGGCAAGACGATGCTGGTGCGCACGATCTCTGAGGCGCTCGACCTGGGCTTCTCACGGATCCAGTTCACCCCAGACCTGATGCCGGCCGACATCGTGGGCACCAACATCATCGTGGAGGAGGGAGGCGAGCGTCGCTTCCGCTTCCAGCAGGGACCGATCTTCAGCAACCTGGTGCTGGCCGATGAGATCAATCGGGCCACCCCGAAGACCCAGAGCGCGCTGCTGGAGGCGATGCAGGAGCATCGGGTTACCGTCGCCAAGCAGCAGTACACGCTGTCAGAGCCGTTCTTCGTGCTCGCCACCCAGAATCCGCTGGAGATGGAGGGGACCTATCCCCTGCCCGAGGCCCAGCTCGACCGCTTCTTCTTCAAGGTCGACGTACCGTTCCCGACCGAGGCGGAGCTGATCGAGATCATGGCGCGCACCACCGGAGCGGAGCGGATCACCGTCCACCAGGCGGCGACCGGTGCCGACATCCTCGCCATGCAGGCGCTTGCGCGCGACGTCCCGATCGCCAGCCACGTGATGGCCTACGCGGTTCGCATCCTCCGTGCCACCCACCCGGACAGCGAGAGCCCGCCGGACCTGGTGCACCAATACGTTCGCTACGGAGGCTCGCCGCGCGGCGCACAGGCCATGGTGCTGGGAGCCAAGATCCACGCCCTGCTGGACGGCCGCTTCAACGTGGCCTTCAGCGACGTGCAGGCGGTTGCGGCTCCGGCCCTGCGGCATCGGATCATCCTCAACTTCGAGGGCGAGGCCGAAGGCATCAACAGCGACAGCGTCGTCCGCGCCATCATCGCCGAGACGCCCACCGAATCGGTCGAATAGGCTCCATGACCGCGCCGGTCGCGCACGCCGCAGAGGCCGGTGCAGGCGCCGATCTTCTCTTCGACGAGGCGTTCCTGCGGCGCCTCGAGCAGCTGGAGCTCGCGTCCCGGCGTCTGACCGTGGGACGCATGAAGGGCGAGCGGCGCTCGGTGCGCCGCGGCCAGAGCGTCGAGTTCGCCGACTACCGCAACTACAGCGCCGGCGACGACCTGCGCCAGCTCGACTGGAACGTCTACGCCCGCCTCGAGCGGCTCTTTGTCAAGCTCTTCGTCGAGGAGGAGGACGTCACCGTCCACGTCCTGGTCGATGCCAGCCGCAGCATGGACTTCGGTGAGCCGAACAAGTTGACCTTCGCGCGTCGCGCGGCGGGGGCGCTCGCTTACCTTGGGCTGGTGCACCTCGACCGCGTCAGCGTCGCATTCCTGGGGGACGGACGGGCGATCAACATGCGACCGCTGCGCGGCAAGGCCCGCGTCTTCGAGGTCTTCAAGTTCCTCTCCGAGCCACGCTCGGAGAGGCTCACCGGCGTTGCCGCTGCTGCGCGGGACTATGCAAGCAGGATCAGGGGCCGCGGCCCGCTGATCTTGGTGAGCGATCTCCTGGATCCGGGCTACCTCGACGCGCTGCGCGACCTCGCCGGAACCCGCTGCCAGCTGTCGGTGCTGCACGTGCTGGCGCCGGAGGAGCTCGATCCAGAGGTCCCGCGAGATGCCCGGCTGGTCGACAACGAGACCGGCCGTGGGATCGAGGTCACCGGCGACGACGACCTCGTGGACCGCTACCGCACGCGGCTGGGCGAGTGGCAGGAGGAGCTCGCCGCATTCTGCTCGCGGCGTGGCGGCGCCTACGTCAGCGTCGCCTCGGACGTGGACCTGTCCGACCTGCTTTTCGACGTTCTCAGGCGCCGGAAAGTTATCGAGTGATTGCCCCGCTGGCCCTCATCGGCCTGGTCAGCCTGCCGATTATCGTCGCGTACTACATGCTCCGGCTTCGCCGCCGGGACGTGCCGGTCGGCAGCACGTTCCTGTGGCAGCAGCTGGTGCGCGATGTCGAGGCCAACGCGCCGTGGCAGCGACTGCGCTTCAGCTGGCTCCTGATCCTGCAGCTGCTGATCGCGCTGCTGGTGGTGGTCGCGGCGGCGCGGCCGTTCCTGACCGTCAGCTCGGACCTCGCCGGCAACGTCGTGCTGATCGTCGACACCTCGGCCTCCATGGGCACCATCGAGGACGACACATCGCGCATGGCCCAGGCACAGGCCGCGGCACGTCGCGTGATCGGCCAGCTGCCGGAGGGTGGCCATGTGACGGTGGTTGCAGCCGACGACTCGGCGCACGTGCTGGTCAGCGACACCGATGATCGAGCCGCGGCCCTGGCGGCCGTGGACGGGATCGTCGCCACCCAGGTCCCCAGCGACCTGACCGACGCATTCGCGCTCGCGTCGGCGCTCGCCGCTCGCGACTCTGACTCAACGGTGGTGGTGGTGACCGATGCGAACGCCGACCGGCTGCCACAGGTCGGCATCGGCGCACCGGTGCAGGTGGAGCGGGTCGGTGCGACCGATGCCAACCAGGCGGTCGCGGCACTGTCGCTCCTTCGTCGCTCGGGCGGCGCGCAGCTCGACCTGTTCGTGGCGGTCAGCAACCCGTCCGGCGTTGACATGACACGGCGCCTGGAGATCTACGCGGACGACGTCCTCGTCGACGCGCGCGACCTGGCGATTCCCGCCGGCCAGCGCTCCGAGGCGCTGATCAGCAGCGTCCCCCAGGGCGCTCGGGTGGTGGAGGCGCGGCTGGCCGGCGATGACGCGCTGGCCGTCGACGATCGGGCCTTTGCGCTCGTTCCATCCGCGGGCGCTGCGCGAGCGCTTCTGGTGGGCCCTGGCAACGCCTATCTCGAGAATGCGCTCGCCCTTCTGCCACGCCTCGAGCTGTTCGCGGTCGGGGCCGATGGCTACATGGATGCCCTGGCCGCTGCGGTCGCGGCGGGCAAGCCCTATCGCATCGTCATCTTCGATCGCACCGTCCCGGCCGATCCCCCCACCGTCCCCGCGCTGTACGTCGGTCCGGCTGCGGACGGAGCCTTCGGCACCGTCGGCCGCGTGCTCGACGGTCCCGCTCTCGACCGCACCGATCCCGCCGATCCCCTGCTTCGATTCGTGGACCTCTCCACCCTGCACATCGGTCGTGCACGGATCGTCACCCTGACTGAGGGAATGCGCTCGGTGGTGACAAGCGTCGGCGGTGACCCGTTGGTCGCTGTGGGCCGGGTGGATGGGCTGGGCCTCGGCGTCCTGTCATTCGCGCTCGGCGACAGCGACCTGCCGCTGCAGGTCGCGTTCCCGCTCCTCATGAGCAATCTCGTGGACGCGCTGCTGCCGTCGACCGACGGGATCCTGCCGCCCTCCGTCGAGCTTGGTCAGCCGATCGCGGTCAGCATCGACCCCGCCATCCGGCGCGTTGCCGCGGTCACGGTTGCCAGTGGGGAGCGGGTGGAGCTGGACGTGATCGGCGGACGCGTGACGGTGCCGGGCGCACGCGTGACTGGCCTGGTCGACCTGCAGGTCGTTGACGATGGAACCGGCCACGGCGGCGACTCGCTGGGCCGGACCGCGGCGAACCTCTTCAACCCCGGTGAGTCGCGCGTGACCCCCGGCGACCCGACTCGCATCGCGGACCTGGGGCGCGTGGGCCCGGCGCCGGGCGGAGAGGGCCTGACCGCGCGATCCGAGTGGTGGTGGCCGCTGGCCGTGGTAGGGCTCGTCCTGCTCCTGGTCGAATGGTTCCTCTTCCATCGGCCAACCCGGCGTGCCGTGGCGCGCCGCCTGCGTCGCGGGCAGCCTCCGGCGTCTGCGCGTGCGAGCGGCGGTTCGCGATGATCCCGGTCGCGTTCACCGACCCGATCTGGCTCTGGTTGCTCCTGCCGGCTGTGGCGCTGGTGATCGGCGGCTGGCGGGCTGCGTCACGGACGCTGCCGAGGGCCCGCAGGGTCGCCTCGCTCGTCCTTCGGCTGACCCTGGTCGCCTGCATCGTGGCGGCGCTGGCGGGAGCGCGGCTTGCGCTGCCGTCCGATCGGCTCTCGGTCGTCTTCCTCGTCGACGCATCGGCCTCCATGCTGGACGCCAGCCGCGAGGAGCTGCTCACCTTCGCCAGGCAGGCGGTGAGCCAGATCCCCGAGGGCGACACGGCGGGGGTCGTGGTCTTCGGGGCGAACGCGCTCGTGGATCGACTTCCCTCCAACCTCGACGAGCTGCAGGCGCCAGGCTCGCTGCCCGTCGTCAGCGCGACCGACATCGCCGCCGCGGTCCGGCTCGGGACCGCCATCTTCCCGGCCGGCGCGCAGCGGCGGCTCGTCCTCCTTTCCGACGGCAATGACACAAGTGGCCAGGCGGAGCAGGCGATCCTTTCGGCCGCGCAGCAGGGCGTGCGCCTCGACGTGGTGCTGCCGGGTCGCGGGACGTACCCCGAGGCGCTCGTCGACGGCGTCGATGCTCCATCCGGAGCGCGCGTGGGGGAGACGATCGAGCTGACCGTGCGCGTGCGCTCGACGGTTGCAACCGCTGCGACGCTGCGCCTGCTCGCCGACGGCGCCACGGTCGCAACCCGCCTGCTCTCGCTCAAGCCGGGCACGACCACGGTCACCTTCACCGTGAAGACGGACGAGCCGGGCTTCCACGTCTTCCGCGCTGTCCTCGAGCCACAATCGGACCATTTCCGGGAGAACAACGCAGCCGATGCCTACGTGCTCGTCACCGGCGAGCCGCAGGTGCTGGTTGCCACGGACGACCCGGTGCGGGCCGCGGACCTGGTCGACGCCCTGACCACCGCTCGCGAGCACGTGACCGTCGTGCCAGCCGGTGGGGTGCCGTCGTCAATCGCGACGCTCGCCGGCTACGACGCGGTCGTGCTCGACAACGTCTCGGCCGCCCAACTGGGCGCCACGGCCATGGCCAGCCTGCAGGTCTATGTCCGCGACCTCGGCAAGGGGCTGGTGATGCTCGGCGGCCGGAGCAGCTACGGCGCGGGGGGCTATCTCAACTCGATCCTCGAGGACGTGCTGCCGGTGTACATGACCGTTCCCGATCGCCAGCGCTCGCCGGACGTCGCACTCGTGGCGGTGATCGACAAGAGCGGCAGCATGGCGGACTGCCACTGCACCAGCGACAACCGCGGCACCGGAACCGGCGGCAGCCGCGGATTCGAGAAGGTCGACATCGCCAAGGAGGCGATCCTGCGCGCCGCCGATGCCCTCTCCCCCACTGATCAGCTTGGCGTCGTGGCCTTTGACGAGGGCGCGCACTGGGCTGTGCACACCGGGCCGATCGACCTCATCGGCCTCCAGAATTCGCTGGGCTTCAAGGCCGACGGTCAGACCAACATCTACGCGGGGCTTAAGGCGGCGTACGACGACCTGATCCGGAATCCCGCCAAACTGCGGCACATCATCCTGATCACCGATGGCTGGAGCCAGTCCGGCGCGTACGACAAGCTCCTGGCTGACATGAAGGCCGCGGGGATCACCCTCTCCACGATCGGCACCGGCGGCGGCTCGGCACAGATCCTGCGAGGGCTCGCCGAGCAGTCCGGCGGGCGCTACTACGAGGCCGATGACGCGACCCGCATCCCGGACATCTTCCTGAAGGAGACGATCCGCACCGCCGGCGAGCAGATCGTGGAGGAGCCGTTCCAGCCGGTCCCCTCCTCGCCATCCGAGATCCTGCGCGGCCTGGACCCGGGGCGCCTCCCGTCGCTCCTCGGCTACAACGCGACGACCGCCAAGGGGACCGCGACGGTGGCTCTCCTCACGGGCCGCGACGATCCGCTGCTCGCGCAGTGGCAATACGGCCTGGGGCGCTCGGTCGCATGGACCAGCGATGCGCGGCAGCGGTGGGCAGCGCCGTGGATCGGCACTGAGGCGTTCGGCACGCTGGCCGCGCAGCTGGTGGCGTGGACCCTCCCTCCCCAGGACGAGCAGGGGATCGACGTGCGGTTCTCTCCCGGCCGCGACGGGGAGCTGAATGTGGAGGTCACCTCGGTTGACGACGACGGGGCGCCACGCAACTTCTATCGGACCGTGCTGCGCCTGGTGGCGCCCGACCTGGCGCCGCTGCAGAGCACGCTGACCCAGGTTGGCCCTGGCCGCTACGCCGGGACCGTGCGGGCGGACCAGCCGGGCGCCTACCTCGTCCGCGTGGCGCAGACCCGCGAGGGAGCGGACTCCGCGAACCGAACGCTGGGCGTCGTGTCGCCCGCCGCGGAGGAGTTCCGGCGGCTGGGCGTCGACACGGAGTCGCTCGCGCGCTATGCGAGGGACGGGCAGGGACGCCAGGTCACACTCGACCCGGAGGATCCGGAGGTCGTGAGGCAGGTCTGGAGCCACGACATTGCAGCGGCCGCGTTCCCCACTCCGATCTGGCCGTGGCTGCTGCTGCTGGCGATGATCCTGGTGCCGATCGACGTGGGCGTGCGACGCGTGGCACTCACCCGGGGCGACATCATGCGGGCGCGCGGCTGGGTCGCTCGACGGGTGGGACTGGCACGGCCAGTCCCCGAGGTCGTCCCGGGGCTCGCCGAGCTGCGCGCCGCGCGGGGCCGGAGCCAGCGACGGGCGGACCGCTCCGCTCGACCGAAGCCGGAGGCGCCGCCTCAACCGCCAAAGGCCGCAACGCCCGACGCTGCGCCCGCGGCCGAACCGACCATTGAATCGACTCCTGCCGGCGAGATGCTCGCCGAGCGCCTCGCACGCAGGCGGCGCGGAAGCTAGGCCCCGCCCAGAGCCCGAATCGGCTCCAGCGTCGAGGCATCCTCCAGCGAGCTGGTGTCGCCGGGATCGAGCCCAAGGTAGGCGGCCCGCGCCAGCCGCCGGAGGATCTTGCCGTTGCGTGTCCTGGGGAGGCTCGGCACCAGGTGGACCGCTCCCGGCTTGAACGACTTGCCGAGATGCTCGACAACCGTCTGGCCGATCTCCGCCGCCAGCCCGCCGCTCCGTTCAGCGCCCTCGCGTACGACCGCGAAGAGCGCGATCGTCTCGCCCTTGATCTCGTCGGGCACGCCCACCGCCAGCGCCTCGACCACCAGCGGATGCGAGACCGCAGCCGATTCCACTTCCGCGGGACCGATTCGCTTGCCGGCGACCTTGATCGTGTCGTCCGAGCGACCTGAGATGTACCAGAAGCCGGCATCGTCGATCCGCGCCCAATCGCCGTGCACCCAGACCCCGGGGAGACGGCTCCAGTACGCCTCGAGATAGCGCTCCCGGTCGTGCCAGAAGCCCTGCGTCATGCCCGGCCAGGGCTGGCGGATCACCAACTCCCCTACCTCGCCGCGAACGGGACGTCCTTCGGCGTCAATCACGTCGGCCGCCATGCCCGGCGACGGGCCGGAGAACGAGCACGCGGCGATCGGCGCGATGGTGGTGCAGCCCAGGATCCCGCCGCTGATCTCGGTGCCGCCGGAATAGTTGATGATCGGCAGGCGCTCACCACCAACCGCCCGGAAGAGCCACCACCACGGATCGGGATTCCACGGCTCGCCGGTCGAGCCGAGCACGACCAGCGACGAGAGGTCGTGGGCGGCGGGCGGCTCGTCGCCGTGGGTCATCAGGGCGCGCACCAGCGTGGGACTGATCCCCAGGTGCGTGATCCGGTGGCGCTCGACCAGGCCCCAGAGCCGATCGGGACCCGGGTAATCGGGCGTTCCCTCGTAGATGAACAGGGTGGCGCCCAGCATCGGGGCCCCGGCGACGGCCCACGGACCCATCATCCAGCCCATGTCCGTGAACCAGAAGAGGGTATCGCCGGCCTGCAGGTCGAAGGCGTGGGCAAGGTCCACCGCGGCCTTGATCGGAAAGCCGCCGTGCACGTGGAGCGCCCCCTTCGGCCGGCCGGTCGTCCCCGAGGTGTAGATGACCATGAACGGGTCGTTGGCGTCGGTCGCCACGGTCTCCAGCGGCTCAGCCGAGGCCGATATCACAGCCGCATCCCACCACTCGTCCCGCTGCGGGTGCCAGGCGACCTGGCTTCCCGCGTGGCGGACCACCAGGCAGCGCTCCACCGACGCGGCCCGCGCCAACGCCTCGTCGGCGGTCGCCTTCATCGGCACCGGCTTGCCGCGACGCGCGAAGCCGTCGGCCGTGACCAGCAGCTTCGCCTCGCAATCGGCGAGGCGGCTGGCGACCGCATCGGCACCGTAGCCGGAGAAGATGGGGGTGTAGATCGCGCCGAGCTTGCCGACGGCAAGGACCGCGATCACCGCCTCGGGGATCATCGGCAGGAAGATGCCGACCCGATCGCCGCGCTCCACGCCCAGCCCGGTCATGGCGCGTGCCGCGCGGTCGACGGCCCAGCGCAGCTGCGCTCGGGTGAACTGGCGCATCTCGCCGTCCTCCCCTTCCCAGACCAGCGCCAACTCGTCCGGACGGGCGGCAGCGGGCTCGTCGACGGCCATGCGGACATAGTTGAAGCCGGCGCCGCTGAACCAGCGGGCCCACTCGATGCCGCGGGTCGTGTCCAGGATGGTGCCCGGCTCCGGATCGAACCGGACCCCGATATCCGCCACGGCGGCCTGCCAGAACCAGGCGGGATCGGCCACGGCGCGGGCCTGCAGCGCTTCGAGGTCGGCGGAGCCGGTGGCTGCCAGGAACCGGGCCAGGCGGCTCCGCTGCAGGTAGGCCGGCGAGGGACGCCAGGCCGCGGCGTCGGTATCGGTCCCGAAGAGCGGACCGCTCACATCGCGCGCACGCCGAGCAGGTTGCGTGCGATGACCATGCGCTGGATCTCGCTCGTCCCCTCACCAATCTCGGTCAGCTTCGCGTCGCGCAGGTAGCGCTCGACGCGGTACTCGGTGATGTAGCCATAGCCGCCGTGCACCTGCACCGCGTCATTGGTTACCTGGCGGGCGACCTCGCTCGCGAAGAGCTTGGCCATGGCGGCCTCCGTCGAGTACGGCTCATCGTTGTCCTTCAGCCAGGCGGCGCGATAGATCATCAGGCGCGCCGCGTCGATCTGCGTCGCCATGTCCGCGATCTTGAACGCGACCCCCTGGAATGAGGCGATCGGCCTGCCGAACTGCTGCCGCTCCCTGGCATACGCCGAAGCGGCCTCGTACGCGGCCTGCGCCAGGCCCAGGGCCATGGCGCCGATCCCGATCCGGCCGCCGTCGAGGGTCTTCAGGAAGAGCCGATCCCCGTCGCCCTCCTCCCCGAGCAGGTTCTCGGCCGGGATCCGGCAATCGTCGAAGAGCAGCTCGCCGGTGTTGCTGGCGTGGAGGCCCATCTTCTCCTCCATGCGTCCGATGGAGAAGCCAGGCGTCCCCGCCTCCACGATGAAGGCGCTGATCTTGCCGGAGTCGGCGTTGCGATCGGTGACCGCCGTGACGATGTAAGTCTCCGCCACCCCGGCATTGGTGATGAAGCGCTTGCTCCCGCTCAGCACCCATTCGTCGCCGTCGCGGTGCGCTCGCGTTCGCGTCCCGCGCGAGTCCGATCCGGCTCCCGCCTCGGTCAGGCCGTACGCGCCCAGCTTGGCCCCGCTGGCCAGCGGGCGCAGGTAGCGCTCCTTCTGCTCGGGCGTGCCGGCAGTGTAGAGAGGTGCGCACCCGAGGCTGGTGTGCGCGCTGACGATGATCCCGACGCTGCCGGAGACGCGCGACAGCTCCTCGACGGTGATGGCGTAGGCGAGCGAGTCGAGCCCCGTGCCCCCCACTTCCTCGGGGTAGGGCACGCCCAGCAGCCCGAGCCCCGCTGCCTTGCGGATGATCTCGGTGGGGAACTCGCCGCTGCGCTCCATGTCGTCGGCGACGGGAGCGATTTCCCGCTCGGCGAAGTCACGAACGGTGCGCCGAATCTCGATATGCGGCGCTGAGAGGGCAAAGTCCATCGGTCCGGCGAGTCTAGCAGCCCGGCTCGTTGACACCGCCGCTCGGCGCGGTCCTATACTCCGACCCTGGCCCGCAGGGCCGCCCTTCTCGATCAGGATCCCCAACTTCCCACGAGGGACCCGGTTGCCGCAAAGCGTCGACGTTCGGCTCGACCACATCACCAAGCGCTTCCACGAGGTCGTCGCGGTGGACGACCTGTCGCTGGAGGTCGAGCGGGGCGAGTTCTTCTCGATGCTCGGCCCATCGGGCTGTGGCAAGACCACCACCCTGCGCATGATCGGCGGATTCGAGGAGGCGACCTCCGGCACCATCTACCTCGGTGACGCCGATGTCACAGGCCAGCCGCCGTTCAAGCGCGACGTGAACACGGTCTTCCAGAACTACGCGCTCTTCCCGCATCTTTCCGTCTTCGAGAACGTCGCGTTCGGGCTCCGGCGGCGCAAGGTGGCCGCCAGCGAGATCGTGACCCAGGTCGGGGCGATGCTCGAGCTGGTCGAGCTGCCAGGCTACGAGGCCCGCAAGCCGTCCCAGCTCTCCGGCGGCCAGCAGCAGCGCGTCGCCCTCGCGCGCGCGCTCATCAACCGCCCGCGCGTCCTGCTCCTCGACGAGCCGCTCGGCGCGCTCGACCTGAAGCTGCGCAAGCAGATGCAGCTCGAGCTGAAGCGAATCCAGACCGAGGTCGGGATCACCTTCATCTACGTCACCCATGACCAGGAAGAGGCGATGACCATGTCCGACCGGATCGCAGTGATGCGCGCCGGTCGGATCGAGCAGCTCGGCAACCCCGAGGAGCTCTACGAGCGGCCGCGCACGGCATTCGTGGCCGGCTTCCTGGGCGTCTCCAACCTGCTCGAGGGCGACGTCGCCGGCGGCGATGGCTCGCTCGTCACGGTCAAGCTCCACGACGGGACGCTGCTGCGCGCCCCCGCCGATGGCGCGGCGACGACTGGCCCGGTCCGGATCGGCGTGCGGCCAGAGAAGCTGCGCGTAGATGCTCGCGCCGAGGCCGGCGCAAGCAACGGCCTGAACGCGCTGAGCGGAACCGTGCTTGACGCCAGCTACATCGGCGTGAGCACCCAATACCTCGTCCAGACCGCCGAGGGGCATCGGCTCACGGTCTATGCTCAGAACCTCGACACCGCCGGAGCCGGCGAGCTGCTGGCAGGGGGCCAGCATGTCCAGCTGACATGGAAGCCACAGCACACGTTCGTGATCAGCGGCACCGCCGAGCATGTCGCCGGCGATCCGCACCTGACGGAGGAAGGAGAGTCCGCATGAGTGACCAGGAATCCCGGAGTCAGATCGAGCTGACGATCGACAACCTGCTACGGAGGGACCTCATCAGCCGTCGGACGTTCATGCGCCGCGCTGGGCGCGGTGGCCTGGCATTCGGCGCCGCCCTCACCCTTCCCTCGCTGCTGGCGGCGTGCGCGACTCCGGGCTCTTCACAGAGCGCCACGCTCAAGTGGCTGAACTGGCCGGCCTATATCGACATCGACTCAGTCGACGAGTCGAAGTACCCGAGCATCCTGGCCTTCACCGACCAGAACGGGATCCCCGTCGAGTACAACGAGGGGCTGCTCGACAACGCCGACTTCCTGTCTGCGTACGCTCCGGAACTGCGGGCCGGGAATAGCACCGGCTGGGACGTCATGTCACCCGGTGGCTGGGTCGTCGAGCGCATGGCCCGCAACGGCTGGCTCGAGGAGCTCGACCACTCCAAGCTGCCCAACTGGACCGCCAACTGCGCCGATTACGCCAAGGGCCTGTGGTTCGACCCGGACAACAAGTACAGCGTCTGGTGGCAGGGCGGCATCACCGGGCTGGCCTATGACCCGAACCTGACGGAGCGTGAGATCACCAGCTTCGACGACCTGCTCGACCCCGCGTTCTCCGGGCGGGCCGGCGGGTTCAGCGACATGCGCGACATGTTCGGTCTCACGCTCCTTTCGCTCGGCGTGCATCCCGAGGACGCGACAGTTGATGACGTGAAGCGTGCCCAGGAAAAGCTGCTCGCGGTCCCTGAGGGGCACTTCCGCGGCTTCTACGACAACTCGTACTACGACGCGCTGGCCGCGGGCGACCTGGCGATCTGCGTGGCCTGGTCCGGCGACGTCAGCCAGATGATCCTGAACGACAACGACCAGGTGAAGTTCGTGATCCCCGATTCAGGTGGGTTGCGCTGGAACGACAACCTCGTCATCCCCAAGTTCGGCGCCAACGTGGAGAACGCGCACAAGCTGCTGAACTACTACTACGACAAGGCGGCTGCGACGATGCTGTCCGAGTATGTCGGGTACTTCACCCCGGTGAACGGAGTCTCAGAGCAGATCGCGGCCGACGCGGAGACGGCCCGCGGCGAGGATGACGCCGAGACTGCCGACTACTACGACGCGCTGGCGCCGACGGTGGTCCCGTCCGCTGACCAGATCGACAACACGTTCCCCGACAAGGAGTTGACCGAGGACGAGGAAAAGCAGTGGAACGACCTCTTCGAGAAGGTCATCGGCGCATGACCGAACGCTGAACCGCTCGGCCTTCGAAGGCGATCAGGCATGCGCTCGCTGAGCCGCGGCATCACGCCGCTGCTGCTGCTCCTGCCTGGCACGGCGTGGCTCATCGTGTTCTTCGTGGTGCCGATGGCCTTCATGTTGCTCATCTCCCTGCAGCAGGGAACCTTCGACACCGGCTACCAGCTCACCTGGAACTTCGGGATCTACCCGGAGGTGATCGGCCAGTACTGGGAGCTGTATTGGCGTTCTGCCATCTTCGCGCTGGCGGCGACCGGCCTGACGCTTGCGATCGGCTATCCCGTGGCCTACACCATCGCCTTCCGTGGCGGCCGCCTCAAGAACGCGCTGCTGCTGATCGTGGTGCTTCCCTTCTTCGTCAGCTTCGTGATCCGCACGCTGAACTGGCGGATGATCCTGTCGGACAACGGGATCGTCTTTGGGTTCCTGAAGGACCTTGGGATCGTCGCACCCGACTTCCACTTCCTGGCCACCCCGGCATCGGTCATCTTCGGCCTGACCTACAACTTCCTGCCGTTCATGATCCTGCCCCTGTACGTGGCGATCGAGAAGATCGACCGCAGGCTGATCGAGGCGGCGACGGACCTCTACGCCAGCCGCCTCCAGGCCTTCTGGCGCGTCACGTTCGTCCTCTCCCTGCCCGGCGTGGTGGCGGGCTCGCTGCTCACGTTCATCCCGGCAGTCGGCGACTTCATCACGGCCGAGGTCATCGGTGCCGGCAACCCGCAGGTCTTCATGATCGGCAACATCATCCAGCGCAAGTTCCTGGACAGTCTCGACTACCCCGCCGCCGCAGCACTCGGGTTCGTGCTGGTTGCGGTGGTGATGGTGCTGGTTACCGTCTATACCCGCCTGGTCGGCAGCGACCAGCTCGCCGGATGATGCTGCGATGACCGCCGCGCCCGCTGCAGCGACTCGCCGACCAGGACTCGGGGCGCGCCTCGCGAACCTGGTGCTGCCGGTCTTCACAGGGCTGCTGCTCCTGTTCCTCTTCTCGCCCATCGGCGTGATGATCGCGTTCAGCTTCAACGACCCGGCGGGGCGGCAGAACATCACCTGGCAGGGCTTCACGGTGCGGAACTACTTCGACCTGTGGGGCCGCTCGCAGATCACCACGCCGATGATCAACAGCCTGCTGATCGCGACCGTCTCGACTGTGGTGGCCACCACCTTCGGCACCATGATCGGGCTCGCGCTGACCCGCTTCGCATTCCGGGGGCGGTGGATCATGAACATGCTCATCTTCATTCCGATCACCGCGCCGGAGATCATCCTGGGGGCCTCCCTGCTGACGCTGTGGGTCAGCCTGGGCGTCGAGCGCGGCTTCCTGACAATCCTGGCCGCGCACATCATGTTCAACATCAGCTTCGTGGTGGTCACCGTCCGAGCGCGGCTGGCCGGCATGAACCAATCGCTCGAGGAGGCCGGCATGGACCTCTATGCCGATGGTCGGACGACGTTCTGGAAGATCACCTTCCCGATCATCTTCCCCGGAATCCTGTCGGCCGCCCTGCTCGCCTTTGCGCTCTCGATCGACGACTATGTGATCACGCTCTTCTCGGCCGGTCACACCCTGACCTTCCCGCTCTGGGTCTTCGGGGTGAGCCGCCTCGGAATCCCCCCGGAGGTGAATGTGCTGGGCACCCTGATCTTCCTGACCGCGTTCGCGTTCATCGGCGTCCAGCTCTGGGGCCAGCGGCGCCAGGGCCGTGCAGCGCCGATCACCCTTGTCGGCAGGTAAGCGACCGATGAACGACGAAGCCACTCCCTGGCAGGAGTTGCGTGCCGGCGTGCCGCCGGTATGGGCGCGCTACACCGACTTGGTGGTCGAGCGTGGCATCGGCTCATGGATCGAGACGATCGACGGCGAGCGCTACCTCGACTACACCTGCGGGATCGGGGTCACCAACACGGGCCACGCCCATCCGCGAGTGGCTGTGGCGATCGCCGAGCAGGCCGGCAGGATCATCCACGCGCAGCAGAACATCCTCTACCACAAGCCTGGCCTCGAGCTCCACGCGCGCCTGCCGCGCACCTTCCCAGGGCTTCGGGGCGAGGAAGAGGCCGGCCTCTTCCTCTCCAATTCAGGGGCCGAGGCGATCGAGGCATCCGTCAAGCTGGCGAAGTACGCCACGCGGCGGCCCGCAATCATCGCCTTCCGCGGCGGCTTCCACGGCCGAACCCACGGAGCCATGGCGCTCACCAGCTCCGGGGTCAAGTACCGCGGTCATTTCGAGCCGCTGCTTGGCGGCGTGCACTTCGCGCCGTACCCGTACGTGCTGCGCAACCCAACCGGTCCTGACCCCGACGCGGCCGTGGCCTTCAGCCTGACGGGGATCGAGGAGCTGTTCGCGACCGTCATCTACCCCGACGACGTTGCCGCATTCCTGGTCGAGCCGATCCTGGGCGAGGGTGGCTATGTGGTCCCGCCTGACTCATTCCTGCCCGCGCTGCGGGAGATCGCCGATCGGCACGGCATCCTGCTCATCGCCGACGAGGTGCAGTCCGGAATGGGGCGCACCGGCAGGATGTGGGCGACCGACTGGTACGACGCGCGCCCTGACATCGTCGTCCTCGCCAAGGGGATCGCCTCGGGCATGCCGCTCTCCGGCATCATGGCGCGCCGAGAGCTGCTTGACCGCCTCGGGCCGGGCGCTCACGGAGGGACGTACGGCGGCAACGCCGTCTCCTGTGCCGCGGCCGTGGCCACGCTCGACGTGATCGAGTCGGAGGGGCTACTGGCCAACGCCACCCGCCAGGGAGAGCGGCTGCTTGCCGGGCTGCAGCAGGCAGCCGAGGGACACACCTGCGTCGCCGAGGTTCGGGGGCGGGGGCTGATGATCGGGATCGAGCTCGCGCAGGGACCCGAGCTGACACCCCGGCCGGACCTGGCCAAGGCAATCCTGCACGAGGCCTTCGACCGCAAGCTGCTGCTGCTCAGCTGCGGCACCTACGGACAGGTGGTGCGCGTCATCCCGCCGCTGGTCACGACCGATGAAGAGGTCGAGACGGCCATCGGCGTCATCTCGGAATCGCTGGCCGTGGTCGGGGCCTAGCCCTCGAGCGGTTCAGCCGCGATGCGGCGGTAGTGCGACCCGAACCAGAGGAGCGGCTCGCCGCCCTCCTCGTACCCGGCGGCCACGATCTCACCGATGAAGATGGTGTGCGTTCCCGCCGTATGCGATTCGTGCAGCCGGCAGTCGAAGAAGGCGATCGCCCCGTCCAGGATCGGTGAGCCGGTCTCCGCCTCGTGCCACGGCGCGTCACAGAAGCGTTGCAGCTTTCCGGCGGTGGTGGGCAGGGCGAAGCAATCGGCGATGGGGCGCTGCTCCGCGCCCAGGACGCTGACCGCGAACGAGTGGCTTCCGACGATGGCCACGTGCGTCTCGCTCCCCCGGTTGATGCTGGCCATCAGCAGGGGCGGGTCGAGGCTGATCGAGGCGATCGCGTTCGCCGTCATTCCGGCCAGCAGCGGCCCGTGCCGTGCCGCGACCACCGTCACGCCGGTGGCGAAGTGGCCCATCATCGCGCGCAGCCCGAGGAGGTGATCCTCGTCCATCGGCTCAGCGATAGCGCTCCAGCCGCTCGACGATGGCATTGGCGACCGCCCAATCCTCCTCGGTCGGCTGCTGCCCGCGGTGCAGGTGCACCAGCGGGACGGTGTTCCACGACGGGCCGTCGACCTGCGGGATGTGGGTCGCGAGGTCGCCAAGGTCCAGCACCGCCACGATCGTGGCTCCCCGCTCGCCGCCCCGTTCGATGGCGCGCTCGAGGGAGCGCTCGAACTCCTCAGGCGGGCCGAACTCCTGGCCAATGCGCATCGCGATCAGCCCCGAGGTTGGTGGGGTCAGAGCCATCCGAGCGTCCAAAACAGCCACCCGAAGAAGGTGATGCTGCCGAGCACCATGAAGCCGACCGCCGCGATGACCAGCGTGAAGCCGACTGCGTTGGCCCAGGCCGGCACGTTGGAAGGCGGAGGCCCGATCGAGCCCTGCGACAGCCAGATGGCCAGGGCGTCGCCGTCGACCCGCATCTCGACGTCATTGTCGAGCGGCACGATGATCACCCGCTGCCGCTCGGGGCTTCCTCGTTCCACCGTCACGAGCGCCCGCGGCTGCTCGCCTTCTCGAACCAGCACTGCGTGGTTGCCGACCGCGTTGGTCAGCGGCTCAGCCTCGAGCCGGCCGTTCGAGCCGAGCGGAAAGCGGGCGGGGGGACCCTCCATGTGCCGAGCATACCGCCCCGTGGCCGGTCTAGGCGCGGAGCTCCTTCAGCATCGGCGCGAGTCCCGCGATCGTCTCGGCGTCGATCGGGTCGAGGACCAGCTGTACGTGGGCAACCCCCTCCGCCTCGAACTCGCGCAGGGTCGCCGCCAGGGTGGCGGGATCGCTCGGGATCGGTTGGACATCGGCCTCCTTCAAGTCGCCGAGGGACCTGCCCTTCGCGCCAGGAAAGCCGACCATCAGTGCCAGCGTGCGCTCGACCTCCGACGGGTCGCGGCCGGCTGCCCGGCATGCCGCGTCGATCTTGTCGCGCAGCGGCCGGTAGCCCTCGACCGTGTTGCCGAACCAGGTGAACCATGCGTTCCAGGCCTGCACCCAGGGAAGGGTGATCCCAAGCATGCGCTCGCCCATCGAGCCGACCATCAGCGGCGGCCCATCCCCTTGAGGGTGGCGTGGGCCACGCGGAAGCAGCTCGCAGTCCTGCAGGTCGTAGTAGGTGCCGTGGAAGTCGCAGCGCCCCTCCGCGAGCAGCGCGCGAATGATCGTGAACGCCTCCTCGAATCTGCCGACCCGATGATCGAACGGGAAGCCGTAGGCCAGGTACTCAGCCGCGTTCCAGCCGGCGCCAAGGCCAAGGATCAGCCGCCCGCCGCTGATCTCATCCACGGTGGCAGCCTGCTTGGCGAGCATGGCAGGGTTGTGGAAGCTGGCCGCCGCCACCAGGGGGCCGATTTCGACTCGCTCCGTGACTGCGGCGATTGCGGCGAGGCTGGTCCACGCTTCCCACGGCCCGCGCGACGGCAGCCCGTCGCCGCGATAGAGCAGGTGATCGCCGACCCAGATCGAGTCGAGGCCGATCTCCTCGGCGGTCCGAGCCATCTCGCGCTGCTGCGGCCAGCGGGCCACCCACTCAACCTCGGGGAGCTGGACTCCGACCTTCATCAGGCGACCCGCTTGCGCTTCTTGTTGACGTAATCGACCAGGACGTACTCGCCCAGGTGCTCGGGCTCGACGTAGAAGGCCCGACCGCGGTTGATCCGGCTCATCAGGTCGACGAATTCGGAGAGGTAGCGCGACCGCTCCAGCATGAAAGTGTTGATAACGATCCCCTCGCGGGTCGCCCGTCCGACCTCACGCAGGGTCGACTGCATGGTTCGCATCGTCGGAGGGTAGGCGAACTCGACCTGCCCGTTGGCGATATGCGCGGTGGGCTCGCCGTCGGTGATCACCACGATCTCCTTGTTGCCGCCGCTCCGGCGGCCGAGCAGCTGGCGGGCGATGATCAGCGCGTGCTGCAGGTTGGTGCCGTACTCGAACTCGTAGGGCGAGAGAGTGGCGATCGCCTCCGGCTTGATCTGGCGCGCGTAGTACGCGAAGCCGACCACGTACAGCCGATCGCGAGGGTACTTGGTGTGGATCAGCGTGTGGAGCGCCATCGCCACGCGCTTGGCCGCGGTCGAGCAGCCGCGCAGCAGCATCGATCGGCTCATGTCCAGCAGCAGGACGGTTGAGCTGACCGTCGTCTCTTCCGACCGATGCACCTCGAAGTCGGCCGGTGCGATGCGGACCGGGGTCCCCGGCCCGTTGCGTGCCATGGCGTTGAAGAGGGTCCGGTTGAGGTCGACCGCGAACGGATCGCCGTGCTCGAACGGCTTGGTCTCGTCGGTCTGCTCGCCGCCGCTCCCTGAGGTCGGGAGCGCGTGGCCGCCCAGGGACTCACGCCGCAGCCGGCTGAAGATGTCGGTCAGCGCGCGCATCCCCAGCTTGCGCGCCGCGCGCGGCGTCAGCTCGAGCCGATCGTCCCCGCGCTCCAGGTAGCCCGCCTCCTCCAGGGCGCGGGTCAGCGCGCGGAGCTGCTCCAGATCGCCAGTGGCCTCGTCGCCACCCAGCGCCTGGAGCGCCTCCTCGTCGATCTGCTCGAGGGAATCGAGGTCGCGCGCAGCCAGCAGCTCCTCCTCCATGGCGTCGAATCCCTGCTGCCGCTCGATGGCCGCGAGCGCCTCGGGCAGACCCAGCGGCTCGTCGCCGCTGAACGGATAGGGCTCGCCGAAGGGGGCATCGGGGCGGAGAGCCTGGAGCGCGCCGGCCAGGCGGGCCATGTCCCAGCGCAGCCGGTCATCGCGCAGGAGCTCGTCCATCATGTGCTGCAGCTCGGCCCGCATCTCCGGGCTGAGCGAGGCCATCAGCGACGCCATCTGCGAGGCCTGGCGGTGCATGTGGTCGATCAGCTGGTCGACCGTCTCGAGCGCCGGCGGGAAGTAGTGCCCGTGGCGGACCATGAAGCTCGCGAAGTCGGCGCTCGTGTCGGAGCCTGCCGCGTGCTTCTCGAGCAGCTTGTTGAGGTCGCGGACCATCGCCCGCACGCCGTCAAGGTCCTCGGCCGAGGTACCGGCGACCCCATCCTTCAGCCCCTGGAAGTAGGTCTGCAACAGCTGCTGGCGGAGCTCGTCGGTGAGGGCGTTGAACGCGTCGCGGGCATCGGCATCCATGAACTCGTAATCGCGGAGGCCGGCCAGGCGCCCGGCGGGGTCGTCCGGGAGCACGTCGAGGCGATCGCGCCGCTGCTGGGCAGTGCGACGCAGCACCTGCTCCGCCATCCGCGCCTGGTCCTGCGCTGGTCCGGGTGGCGCATCGAGGGCCCGCTGCTCCGCCTCGTGAACGCGCCGCGCGATCCCCGCCCGCTCATGCTCGACGATCTGCTGCAGCCGCTCGGCGAGGTCGTCGAGCATGCCGTCGAGGTTGGCCCGCGAGAGCTCCTCGGCCCGGCGCGCGCGGAGCTGCTCGACGATGCGTCGGAGCCCCGGCACGTCACCGCCGCGGGTGCCCCGCATGCCGCGCTGCATCAGCCGCTGCAGGGCTCTTCGGATGTCGCCCTCGGCGAGGATGTCGTCAGACAGCGCCTCCAGCACGTCGTCCGCGTCGAAGGGCGGCAGACTCTGGCTGCCGTCCCAGTGGGAGTAGCGGTAGCTGCTCACCGTCTAGCGCGCGTAGCGCACGCCGCCGCCACGCCGCTCCTTGTTCAGCCGCCGATTGAGGTGCAGTCCCTCCAGCACGAACTCGACACCACTGGCGACCCCTGCCGGCGATTCGCCGATGTCCAAGCGGCCCACCGCGCGGCTCAGCTCCGGCAGCTCCGCGACGGTTCGCTGCAGCTGGTCCGAGGCGACCGCATCGCCCACCTCGACCTCGGCGCCGGCCTCGAAGCGCTCGACCAGGCTGACCAGCTCGGAGAGCGAGAAGTGCCGGTTGAAGACGTTGACCACGGCGCGCTGCACGAGCTTCTCGATCACCTTCTCCTCCCGCGTCTCGTCGCCGAGCGTCTCCAGCTCGATCTTGCCCGCGGTCGAGGCCACGATCGCGCCCAGGTCGCTGACGCGGGGCGCCCCGATCGGCTCACCCAGGCGCACCGCCCGCTTCAGAGCAGCGGCCACCAGCGTCTCGTGGTTGGCGATGGTGACGCGAACGCTGACCCCGGAGCGCTGGCTCACCTCGGACGACCTTCGGGCCAGCTGAGAAAGCTCCGCCACGATCTCCTTCATGAACGATGGCACCTGCACCGGGACCGATGTCGCAGTCTCGTCGTCGAAGGCCAGCCACTCGGCCTCCATGATCGCGATCTCGGTCTCCGGATCCTCGGGGTAGTGCGTCCTGATCTGCGCGCCGAATCGGTCCTTGAGCGGCGTGATGATGCGGCCGCGACTGGTGTAGTCCTCGGGGTTGGCGGAGGCCACCACGAACAGGTCCAGGTTCAGGCGCACCTTGTAGCCCCGGATCTGGACATCGCGCTCCTCCATCAGGTTGAGGAGGCCGACCTGGATCCGCTCCGCCAGATCCGGCAGCTCATTCAGGGCGAAGATCCCGCGGTTGGTGCGTGGCAGCAGGCCGTAGTGGATCGTCAGCTCGTCGGAGAGGTAGCGTCCTTCGGCCACCTTGACGGGATCCACCTCCCCCACCAGGTCGGCGATCGTGATGTCCGGCGTGGCCAGCTTCTCGCCGTAGCGGTCCGCGGCCGCCACCCAGGCGATCGGGGTGGCGTCGCCCTGTTCCGCCACAAGCGAGCGGGCAAACGGGCTGACCGGCAGCAGCGGATCGTCGTGCAGCTCGGCGCCGGCGACGACCGGCATCCACTCGTCGAGCAGCCCCACCAGCGATCGGGCGATGCGGCTCTTGGCCTGGCCACGCTCGCCGAGCAGGATGATGTCCTGCCCCGCCAGGATGGCGTTCTCGACCTGCGGCAGGACGGTCTCGTCGTAGCCGATGATCCCAGGCAGCAGCGTCTCTCCGCGGCGCAGGCGATCCACCAGGTTGGCGCGCATCTCCTCCTTGACGCTCCGGGATCGATACCCACCGGCGCGCAGCTCTCCGAGGGTGCCGATGGTCGGTCGGTCGGTCATGCGGTGGCTCCTTCGGGCAACGACGGATAGAGCGGGATGGCAGCCGCGACGGAGGCTGGATCGCAGATGCCGCGATCCGCCAGCGCGGTGAGGTATTCGGAACGCGCCGCCAGCTCCGCCTCCAGCTCATCCGGCACGAGGCCGACGCTCGCGGCGAGCACAGCGTACGCCTCGGGCTCGTGCACGAGCGGCCGGCTGGAGCGCCCTCCGTCGCCCGCCAGCAGCGGCGGCTCCGGGTCGCGCTGCGCGCCCGTCAGACTCGGTGAGCGACCGCCCTCGAGCGTCGCAAGGCGGACCGTGGCGAGCGTTCCGGCATCGTCCAGCCGCAGGTGCCACGCCTCTTCGACGCGGCGGTACATGCCGGCCGGCGTGCGATAGGCGGAGTACTGCAGGTAGATGGTCAGGCCGGCAAGGTCGGCATCGGTCGCGCCGAGCTGACCGCGCAGCAGCGAGACCGCCTCGTCCAGCGAGTCGGCATGCATCGTGGCGCCCATCCCGTAGCCTCGCCCCGCCAGCTGCAGCGCGCCGCGGGCGTTGCGTCCCCAGACGTAGATCGGCAGGTGATCGCTCATCTCGTTGACCAGCAGGTAGCCACGCTCGGGGCCGATCTCATCGGTCCAATCGAAGTCCCCGCGCCACCCACGCAGGAAGACGCCGACCGTGCCAGGGGGCAGGAAGTCGACCAGCGCCGAGAGGGTCGTCGTCTTGCCGGCCATCGGCGCCTCCGAGGCGAGCATCACGCTCCCCCTCCGACTGGTCACGGCCCACACGGTCGCCATCAGGCGAGCGTCGAGGCTGCCGCTGCCGACGATCTCGACGGCGCTCATCGGGCGCGGCGGACTCCAGTGGTAGCCCCACCAGCCCTCCGGGAAGCGGCTGTACCACGCTTCGAGGCTGGCTTCGGACGAGGGCTCCATGGTGGCGGCCACGGTACGCGGCCTCAACGGGGTGCGCAACCGGACCCGCGGGCGTCGGTATCATGCCCGCCATGAGCGATGCCGAGGCGCCCGCGCCGCGTCCCATGATCCGCGGCGAGAAGGTCTGGCTGCGCCCCAGCGAACCGTCCGACATCATCCAGGACTCGACCTATACAGGCGACGCCGAGGTCGGCCACTTCCTGGGAGCGACGACGCCGATGTCGAAGGCCGGCGCCGAGCGCTTCAGCGCAGAGATCTTCTCCCAGAGCCCGATGGACCCGAACAGCTACGGGTACGCCATCTGCCTGCTGGGCAGCGAGGAGAGCATCGGCACCGTCTTCCTGCGCAACGTCGACAAGGTCAACGGCAGCGGGATCGTGGGCATCTTCATCGGGGACCGCCGCTACCTGGGCCAGGGCTACGGGACCGATGCGCTCAACGCTCTCGTCGATCTCGGCTTCGGCGAGCTGCGGCTGGAGCGGATCGAGCTCGAAGTCTTCGACTTCAACCAACGCGCCGTCCGCTCGTACCAGAAGGCGGGCTTCCAGACCGATGCCATCCAACGCCGCGCACGCTTCCATCGCGGTGCGCACCACGACGTGCACATCATGTCGATCCTTCGGGAGGATTGGCTGGCGATGCCCCGCAAGCGCAGCTGGGAGCTGGCCGGGCCCTAGCCCGCGAGTGGCAGGCCTATCGCGAAGGTCGTCCCGTCCGCGCCCGTGCGCTCGACCGCGATGCGGCCGCCGTTTGCGGCCAGGAGCTCCCGTGCGATGGTGAGGCCGATCCCGCTGCCGCTGCGCGGCTCCCCGGCGCCCCGCGCCTGGTCCGCCCGATAGAAGCGCTCGAAGATGTGTGCCAGGTCCTCCGGGGCGATCCCCGGGCCGGCGTCGGTGACACGGACCAGCGCCTCGGCGCCCGCCGCCTCGACGGCGACGTGCACAGTCGCTTCCCGGGGAGATTGCTGGGCAGCGTTGGCGAGGACGTTGCGCAGCGCGCGCCCGACCTGGGTGGAGTCGACGTCTACCCTGAGCGAGGCCGGCGCCTCGGCAACCCGGATGTCGACCCCTCGCTCGCGGAAGAGCGGCACGATCGCTCGCTCGACCTCGGCCAGGAGCTCGACCAGCGAGATGACCTGGGGGCGGCGCTGCATGACGGCTGACTCGGCGTCGACCAGCTCGCCCAGCTGGAGGATCACGCCCGAGAGCGCCCCGGCAGCGGCACGGGCGCGATCGAGCTGTTCGCGATCCGCGGGCACCACCCCGTCGACCATCGCCTGCAGCTGCGACTCGAGGACTGTGGCCGGCGTCGCCAGGTCGTGCGCCATGTCGCTGGCGGCGCGCCGACGCAGCATCTCGGAGCGCTGGACTCGCGCCGCCATGGCATTGAAGGCATCGGCCAGCTCGTTCGACTCCCGGTCAGGCCCGCCAGTGGCGCGGGCGTCGAGGTCGCCGTGGCCCAGCCGCCGCGCGGCGGCCGCCACTGCGTGGAGGGGGCGCGTCAGGCGCGAAGCGAGAACCAACGCGATCAGCCCGACGGCAAGGGTCGCCAGCAGGCCGGCGACGAGCAGGCTCAGGTTGAAGACGCCCAGGAACGCGCGATCCGCGCGCGGCACGTCGATCCGCAGGGTTGCGCCTGACCCCGTGATCGGCTCCGAGAGGGACTCGGTCGAGACTCCAGGTGGCAGGCGTCCGAAGTCGACCAGGAGGTCGCCAGCGGGGCCGATCAGCTGCACATGCCCGCGCATGGTGTTCGCGACACGACGGAGCACGACCTCGACGCCGTGCATCGCCTTCGGCGCGTTCAGGTCAACGCCGGCAATCGCTCCGGCCACGACGGTGATGCGGTCACGCTCCGCCGCGCTCAGCTCGCGCTCCAGAGAACCGCTGACGATGCGGTTCACTGCCAGGCCGGCGACCAGAAGCACAGCCAGCACGGCTGCCGAGAGGAGCAGCGCCAGCCGCAGGCCGAGCGGCTGGCCGCGGATTTCGCTCTGGCCGACGGTCACGACGGATCCCTGTCCGCCACCAGCCGATACCCGGTCGAAGGGATCGTCTCGATCAGCCATGGATCGGTGGCGTCGTCGCCCAGCTTGCGCCGGAGGTTGGCGACGTGGACGTCGACGACCCGCTCATAGACCTCCCCTGGACGGCGCGCGACCGCCTCGAGCAGCTGTTCCCGGGCCAGGACCGCGCCTGGCCGTCGAGCGAGCGCGACGAGGAGGGCGGACTCCCCGGGCGTCAGCCGGCCACCCTCGCCGCCGGACAGCGTGTAGCGTCTCGAGCTCGGATCCAGTACCAGGCGCCCGGCCGCGAGCGAGATCATGGCCTCGGTCCCCTCGGCTGCGGCGGGCCGTGAACGCCGAAGGATGGCGGCCACGCGAGCGGTCAGCTCGTGGGGGTTGAACGGCTTGGCCAGGTAGTCGTCGGCCCCGAGGCGAAGCCCGGCGATGCGCTCGGCGTCGGAGCGCTTGGCACTGGTGATCAGGATCGGGACGTCCGCCGCTTCGCGCAGGGCCTCGAGCACCGCCTCGCCCTGCATCCCGGGCAGCATCAGGTCCAGGACCACCAGGTCCGCTCCATCGGCCGCGAAGGCGGCGAGCGCTGCAGTGCCATCGCCGGCATCCGTCACGGCGTAGCCGGCTCGCTCGAGGTACAGTCGCAGCAGCCCGCGCAGCTGCGGCTCGTCCTCGACGATCAGGATTCTGGCGTGCACCATTTGCGCATGCTAGTGGCAGCCTGATTCAGAGGATGTGAAGACCGAGGGTTAGATCTTGATGCGTTCTTGATCGCCGGAGCCGATGCTCCGCAGAACCGAGATCGCAGCAAGCGACGGTTCCAACGAGGACCATCACGTGAAGAACATCAAGACCCTGGGCATGGCCGGCGGCCTCGTGGCCGCGGCGCTCGTGGGTGGAACCCTGATCAATGCCGCGCTGGCGGCGCCCTCGTCGCCGAACCCGAACGCATCGGCGGCCAATCCCGCCGAGAAGGCTGCGTACTGCGACACCTGGCAGAAGACGTTCGCCGATCAGCTTGGCGTCTCCGTCAGTGACCTCCTCCCGGCCGCAAAGGCAGCGAGCATCGCCGCCATCAATGCGGCAGTCGCCGCCGGGGACATGACTGCGGAGCGCGCGACTGCGCTGAAGGACGAGATCGCAGCCGCCGATGGCACCACTGCCTGCCGATTCTTCGGTCATCCGTTCGCGGGGGGCGGGAACGGTGGCAAGGCCCACTTCGGCGGTCCGTTGCTCAGCACCGCTGCCGGCGCCCTGGGCATGGATCCCGGCGCGCTCATGCAGGCGCTGCGGAACGGTGACTCGCTGCAGGACGTGGCGACCGCGCAGGGCAAGGACTACGCCGCCGTCAGCAAGGCGATTCACGATGCCGCGAAGACCAAGCTGGACGCCGCCGTGGCCGATGGTCTCGACCAGGCGCGCGCCGACGAGATGCTCGCGCAGATCGACCAGGCCCTCGCTTCCGGCGACTTCTCGCAGCTCCATCCCGGCCGTGGCCACGGTGGCGGATTCCCCGGTCTTGGCGCCGACAAGCCCGACGCGTCGGAGGAGCCCTCCGCCAGCTGACTCTCGTCCGTCTCTCTCGGAGGCCGTCTCGCTCGCGCGGGGCGGCCTCATCGTCTCGGGAGAGCCGGTGACTCGGGTAGGCTGTGACCGTGACGAAGATCGGCTACGCGGCCATGCTCGAGCAGTTCCATCCCACCGACCTGCTCGACTGGTGCCCACAGGCTGAGGCGGCCGGATTCTCGGCCGGCTACATGGTCAGCGAGCACTTCCACCCGTGGACGCCGCAGCAGGGGCAGAGCGCCTTCGCCTGGAGCTTCATGGGGGCTCTGGGGCAGCGGACCAGCCTGCCGTTCGGTGTGGCCGTGACCTGTCCGGGATTTCGCTATCACCCCGCGGTGATCGCCCACGCGGCGGCCACTCTGGGAGCCATGTACCCGGGCCGTTTCTGGCTCGGACTGGGTGCCGGTGAGGCGCTGAACGAGCACGTCATCGGCGGCGAATGGCCAGAGGTCGGCATCCGCAGCGCGATGCTGTTCGAGGCGATCGAGGTCATCAACAAGCTGTTCAGCGGCAACGTCGTCAAGCACGACGGCGAATACTTCACCCTCGAGTCAGCCAGGCTCTATACGCGCCCCGACCAACCGGTCCCGATCTACGTCGCCACCGCCGGGCCGATGAACGCCAAGCGCACGGGCCGGCATGCGGACGGGATGATCACGGTCGGCGCTGCCGACGAGAAGATCCACATGCTGTGGGGCAAGTTCGCCGAGGGTGCGACTGACGGGGGCAAGGATCCATCCGGCATGCCCAAGCTGCTCCAGATCCACGTCTCGTGGGCGGAGACGCAGCAGGTGGCGGAGGCGAATGCGGTGCGCGAATGGCCGAACGGCGCGATGGCCTTCCCCAAGCAGGACATCCGCAACCCCGAGGACATTGCCAACATGGCCAAGCTGATTCGGCCGGAGCACTTCACCAACCGAGTCCTCATCTCCGCCGACCTCGACGAGCATGCGGCGCACATCCAGAAGTTCGTGGACATGGGGTTCGACGAGGTCCACGTGCACAACGTCGGCCGCAACCAGGCCGAGTTCATCGCAGCGTTCGGGGAGAAGGTCCTGCCGCAACTCCGGCTGGGGTGAGGAGCTAGGACAGGTCGTACCAGGCGCGCACGCGCGCGGAGATCTCGATCTCTCCCGCGGCAATCTCGGTGGGTGCGGACTCCGCGGCGGCAGAGAACATGGCCACTCCGCGGTACGGGGCCTGAGCGCCGTCCACCTCCTCCTCGATGCGCCGGGGCGCGCCGAGCTTCAAGCCCGCCGCCGTTGCCAGCGCCTCCGCCCGGGATCTCGCTACCCCGACCGCCGCGGCCAGCGCCTCGCGTGAGGCGGCCTCCGGATCAGCGAGCTCCATGGACGTGCCATGGACCTGGGTTGCCCCGTCGTCCACCAGGCCATCGAGGATCGTGCCGAGCAGGTCGATGTCGCGCACGCGAATCGTCATCGGGCGGGACGCCTGGTAGCCGCTGAGCTTCGGTGCGCCTCGGCCGTACTCGTAGGTGGGCTGCACCGTGAGAGCGGGCGCCTGCACGTCGGCCTCCGGGACGCCAATTTCGCGAAGGCGGGCAAGGATCGCCGACGCTCGACCGTTGGCCTCGTCTCGCGCGGGACCGGTCTTGCGGTCGCGAACTGATACCGAGAGCGACACGACCGCCAGGTCAGGGACCCTGCGCACGGTCGCCTCGCCGCTCACCACGATCGTCGGTCGGTCAGGTTCGCCCATCCCTATTCGACCGCCTCCCAGACGGATGCGATCCCCTGCCCCACGCCGATGCACATCGTGGCCAGGCCGTGCCGCGCGCCTCGCCGCCGCATCTCGTGCAGGAGTGTCGCCACGAGCCGCGCACCTGAAGCGCCAAGGGGATGGCCGATGGCGATCGCGCCGCCGTTAACGTTGACCTTCTCGGGATCGAGCTCGAGCTCTCGGATGACCGGCAGCGCCTGTGCCGCGAACGCCTCGTTGAGCTCGACCAGGTCGAGGTCCGCCACGGACAGGCCGGCACGATCGAGCGCCTTGCGCGAGGCGGGGACAGGCCCGAGGCCCATGGTCGCTGGGTCGACGCCCGCCACCGCGCTGGAGAGGAGCCGAGCCACCGGCTTCAGGCCGAGCTCGGCAGCCCGCGCCTCGGAGGTGACGAGCAGCGCAGATGCTCCGTCGTTGATGCCGCTGCTGTTCCCCGCGGTGACGGATCCGGATGCGTCTCGCTTGAAGGCGGGCTTCAGGCCGGCGAGCTGCTCCATGGTGGTGTCGGGACGTGGGTGTTCGTCATGGTCCACGGTCGTGGTGGCTCCCTTGGCGGCGGGCGCCTCGATCGGCACCACCTCGTCGGCGAAGCGCCCGGCCGCCTCCGCGGCAGCCCAGCGCTGGTGCGACTGGAGGGCGAATCGGTCCTGGTCCTCGCGGCTCACGCCACAACGTTCAACCACGTTCTCGGCGGTCTCGCCCATCGAATACGGGTAGTAGGCATCGGCCAGGCGAGGGTTGGTGAAGCGCCAGCCGAGGGTCGTGTCGTACAGCGTCTGCTCGCCACGCGGGAATGCCGCGGACGCCTTGGCCATCACGAACGGGGCACGAGACATCGACTCGACGCCCCCCGCCACGAACAGGTCCCCGTCGCCGGCAGTGATCGCGTGAGCAGCGTCGATGACCGCCTGCATTCCCGATCCGCACAGGCGGTTGACAGTCTGGCCGGCCACCTCGATCGGCATGCCGGCCAGCAGGGCGGCCATGCGGCCGACGTTGCGGTTGTCCTCGCCGGCCTGGTTGGCCGCCCCAAGGATCACGTCCTCGACGGCAGCGGGGTCCACACCCGTGCGTTCGAAGAGTGCTCGGATGACGTGCGCGGCCATGTCATCGGGCCTCACCTCGCGCAGGGCGCCGCCGTAGCGGCCGAAGGGCGTCCGCAGCCCGTCGACGACCACCGGACTGCGGGCTGGATCGTGCTGGCGCATCAGGCGTGGATGCTAGCACCGGGTTAGGATCGCGCGACGTGACCGCCCAAGCGCCACATGAGCTGCCGATCCCCGGCCAACGCCGCGCCTGGTGGCTGCGCGAGGCATTGGCAGGGGAGCAACCGACCCTGCTCGCTCCCTCGCTCTTCGGCGAGGAGAAGGCCGACGTCGCGATCGTGGGCGGTGGCTACACCGGGATGTGGACCGCCTACTTCCTGGGTGAGATGGCGCCGCAGACCCGGATCGTGCTGCTCGAGGCGGACATCTGCGGCGGCGGCCCGAGCGGTCGCAACGGCGGCTTCCTGCACGGCTGGTGGGAATACCTCCCCTACCTGGCCGAGCGATACGGACCGGCCGACGGCCTGCGCGTTGCTCAGGCATGCGACGAGGTGGTCGACGGCGTCGGCGAGTGGTGCCGGCGGCATGCCGTCGACGCATGGTTCACGCCCAGTGGCTACCTCCGCGTCAACGCCTTTCCGGGGCTCGCCAACGACTGGGGCGACACCATCGGCGAGATGGATCGGCTCGGCGTACCGGGGCAGCTGGTCCACATGGACCGCCAGGCGGTGCAGGAGACATGCGCGTCGCCGGCATTCGGCGAGGGGCTCTTCATGCCCAGTGCCGCCACCGTCCAGCCGGCCCTCCTGGCCCGCGGGCTGCGCCGCGTCCTGCTCGAGCGCGGCGTCCGGATCCACGAGGGAACGGGCGTCGAGGGGATCGAATCCCGCCCCGGCGGCGTGTGCCTGACGACGGCTCGCGGGAGCGTACGAGCGGAGCGCGCAGTGCTGGCGGTGAACGCATGGGCCGCAGGATGGCCGGGCTTCAGGACCCGGGTCCTGGCGTGGGGCAGCTACATGGTCCTCACCGAGCCGATCCCCGACCGCCTGGCCGAGCTGGGGTGGACCGGCGGCGAGGCGATCGCCGACTCGCGCTTCACGATCAGCTACTTCCGAACCACGCGTGATGGACGCATCGCATTCGGCGCGGGAGTCGGCGCGGCCGGCTTCGACGGGCGCATCGGTCCGGTCTTCACGCACGATCGGCAGGCCATCGAGCGCGTTGTCGCGAACTTCCGCCACCTCTTCCCGATGCTTAGCGACGTTCGGATCGACGACGCCTGGGGTGGACCAATCGACATCACCGCGGATCGGTTCCCGGAGATCGGCTCACGGGATGGAGGTCGCGTCCTGTATGCCCACGGCTTCGCAGGAAATGGGGTGGGGCCGGCGCGTCTGGCGGGACGCATCCTGGCAGCACGCATCGCCGGCGGCGGCGACCCGATCGCCTCCCTGCCGCTCTTCGGCAAACGCCAGCGATTCCTGCCTCCCGAGCCCTTCCGCTACCTGGGAGCGCGGGCCATTCGCGAGGCCCTCATCAGCCAGGACGATGCCCTCGACGCCGGGCGTCGATCAGGGCTGCTCACCCGGCTGGTAGCGCTCGCGCCGAGCCTGCTCGGCTATCGGTTCAAGCATTGAGTCCGATTCGTTGACCGCGCCATCTGGCGCAGCGTAGGATCCCGCAATCCAACCTTGAGGAGACGCCCGTGCCCGCCCGCCCTTCCCGATTCCCTGCCTGGCTCATCGCGTTCGTATCTGCGGCCCTGTTGCTGGCAGCCTGCCAGAGCCAGGGCGGCCCATCAAGCTCTGCGGACCCGTCTGCGGGGGCCGAGTCGGCTGCTGCATCGGTCAGTGAGCCGAATGCGCTGACCGTCCTCGAGTGGAGCGGCTACGAGGCCGAGGACTACTGGACCGAGTTCAAGGCCGCCAGCCCGGACACCAAGGTCGACTTCCAGTTCGGGATCAGCGATTCCGACATCCTGTCGCTGATGGAGGGGGACAGCACCGCCGACATCTTCCACTTCTACACCGGCTGGCAGCAGTTCTACGTGGACGAGGGGCTGGTCCAGGAGATCGACACCAGCAAGCTGACCAACTGGGACAAGGTCCCCGATAGCTTCAAGGCGATGGGTCAGGTCAACGGCAAACAGTACTTCCTGCCCTGGGACTGGGGCTTCACCTCGATCCTCTACAACACCGATCACGTAAACGGCGAGATCACCAACTGGGACGCGCTCTTCGACGACGCCTATGCCAAGCACATCTCGATGTGGGACGACGGCCCGGCGGCCGTGACCACCTCGGCCTACATCCACGGCTACGACGAAACAGCCATCACTGACGACCAGCTGGCGTCCATCGAGGCCGAATGGAAGGCGCAAAAGCCGCTCAATCTGCATTACTGGACCGGCGAGTACGTCGACTTCTGCCCGGAGGTCCAGAGCGGCGACATCTGGGTCGCCTATGCCTGGCAGGGATGCTATGCGACGGTCCTCTACGACGAGAGCCAGCCGATCGCCTACGCGAACCCCAAGGAGGGGCGCAACTCGTGGGTCGGCCTGTATGGCATCAGCTCGAAGACGGAGAGCTACAACCTCGCCCTGAAGTTCCTGGACGACAAGCTCGGAGCGACGAGCTGTGGCAACGCCGTGGCGCTCTTCTACTACGGCTGCGCGAACCAAGAAGTCATGGATGCGATCACCGATCCGGTCCTGATCCAGGCATTCGGGATCGACGATCCCACCATCCTGGAGCACACGAACTTCACGCCGCCGGTGACGGCTGACCAGCGCAAGGCCTGGACCGATATGTGGGCCCGGGTGAAGGCCGAGTAGCCTCGGCCATCTGACCGGCGCGCGACGCGCCAACTGCCATGCTCGGACGGCGAGGTAGCCTCTGGTTCCTCGCCGTTCCACCCTATCTCTGGCTCGTGCTGCTTTTCGTCGTGCCCCTGGGAGTAGTGGCCGCCATCAGCCTGCTGCCCGGCGCGGGCCGAATCAACTTCAACGCCGGCTGGCCCTCGCTGAACCAGTACCAGCAGGTGCTGGAGACGCCAGCCTACCTGCGGCGCCTGGGCATCTCAGTGGGGATGGCCTTCGTCATCGCCGCGACGGCGACGATCCTCGCCTATCCGGTCGCATACTTCCTTGCCTTCCGGGCGCGGGGACGAGCGACGATCTTCCTGATCCTGCTCCTCGTTCCGTTCGCATCGAGCTACCTGCTGCGGGTGATGGCCTGGAAGCTTCTGCTGGGGCGTGAGGGAGCCATCAACTGGGTCCTCACCTCAACGGGCCTGACCCACGAGCCCGCTGGCCTGCTGGTCTACTCGCAGGCGGCCGTGGTGATCACCCTCGTCTACGTGTGGGTCCCGTTCGCGGCATTGCCGATCTACGCGGCGCTGCAGCGCGTCGACCGCTCCCATCTCGAGGCGGCGGCCGACCTGGGGGCCGGCCCGTGGACTCGCTTCGGACGGATCACGATACCGATGAGCCTGCCGGGAGCGCTCGCCACCTTCTTCATGGTCTTCATCCCCACGGTCGGCGAATACGTGACTCCGTCGTTGGTGGGTGGGACCGACGGCATCATGTACGGCAACCTGATCCAGGACTTCTTCACCCGGGCCGGGAATTGGCCGCTCGGCTCGGCCATGGCAGTGCTGATGCTCCTGGCCGTGCTCGTCCTCGTGTTGCTGGCCCTCAAGCTCGTTGACCTGCGGAGAGTTGCCGCATGACCGCCCCGGCAGGAGCCCGGGGTGCCGGCAGGGCGATCGGCGTGGGGCGAACGCGAGTGCCGCTCGGGCTGGCCTACGTGCTGATGATCGTCTTCCTGTACCTGCCGATCGCGGTCCTCTTCGTCTTCTCGTTCAGCACCAATACGACCCTCAGGTTCGCGATCCAGGGTTATACCCTCGACTGGTACGCGGCGATCTTCGAGAACGAGCAGCTGCTGACCGCGGCCCGCAACAGCCTGGTGGTGGGCTTCCTGGCGGCCACCGTGGCGACCAGCCTCGGCCTGGCGGTGGGGATCGCGGTCGTCCGCTTCCGATTCGCCGGCCGCGGGCTCCTGATCGCGCTCGCCGGCGCGCCGCTGGTGGTCCCGTTCATCATGCTGGCGGTCGCGCTCTTCCTGCTCTTCAATCTCCTCGACGTGCCGCGCTCGATGTTCACCATCGCGGCCGGGCACAGCGTGATCGCGCTGCCGTACGCGACCCTGATCCTCCTCTCGAGGCTGGTCGGGCTCGATCCCGCGATCGAGGACGCGGCGATGGACCTGGGAGCCAGCTACCCGACCACGCTCCGTCGCGTCGTCTTGCCGCTGCTCGGACCGTCCCTGCTGTCTGCCTGGCTGACCTGCTTCATCGTCTCGTTCGACGAGGTAGCGCTGGCGATCTTCCTGGCGGGTGGCGACCAGACCTTCCCGGTCTTCCTCTACGGTCAGCTCCGGTTCGCGCAGACGCTGCCGGTGATGATCGCGATGGCAGTGCTGCTCATGCTGGGCACGGTCACGCTGACGCTGATTGCGTTCCTGATCAGGTCGCGCAGCGAATGAACTAGCTCGCGCGACGGGCCGGGTGCGTGGCGGTCACTGCCTGCAGAAGGCGGCTCGAGGCGAGCGCGATCTCCTCGACGGCATGGTTGAAGGCGTGTTCATTGGCCGGCGAGGGCTTGCGGTAGCCACTCACCTTGCGGACGTACTGCAGGGCGGCCGCGCGGACCTCCTCATCGGAGGCCGGCTCGTCGAGGGTTCGGAGGGTCTTGATGCTTCGGCACATGCCCGCAAGTCTACGCCTCGGCCAGGAGCGCCTCGAGCGAGTCGATAACCTGGTCAGCTGCCGTGACATCGGTCTCGGCATACTGCGGCACCGCGATGCAGGTCAGCCCCGCGGCCTTGGCCGCGGCCACGCCCGACGCCGAGTCCTCGAGCGCGAGGGTCTCAGCCGGACTGACGCCCAACATGCGGCACGCCTCGACGTAGATGTCGGGTGCCGGCTTGGCGTGGACGACGTCCTCTGAAGTCACGATCGCAGCGAAGAGATCGGTCAGGCCGGCCGTGGCAAGCGCGGCGTCCACCAGGCGGCGGGGCGAATTGGAGGCAAGCCCGAGCGGCACTCGCCCGCGCAGGCGGGCCACCAGCTCGAGCGCTCCGGGGCGTCCCCCGACCTCCCGTTGCAGGGCGGCGTACATCGTCTCGGTCATCTCCTCAACCAGCTCGGCGCCGCGCTCGGGAGGCTCGCCGAGCCGCTCCGCGAAGTAGCGAGCGGTGAAGTCGAACGAGGTCCCGATCACCTGCAGCTTGTCCTCCCGGCTGAAGACCCCGCCGTGCGCCGCGAAGAGTGCCTCCTCCGCCTCCTGCCAGAGCGTCTCCGTATCGAGCAGCAGGCCGTCCATATCGAAGACGACCGCCTTGTACCGATGGAGCAGCTCCTTCACGGGCGCGGCGCAAAGAACGATCCGCGGCTCTCGGCAAGGGAGCGCAAGAGCGGCATGACCCGATAACGCCCGTCCGGATCCACGGCGTCCAGCTTGTCCAGGGTGCTCACCACCCCGACCAGGCCGATCCGCTCGCCCCACTCCAACGGGCCGGAGGGGTAGTTGGCACCTAGCCGCATGGCAGTATCGATCGATTCCGGAGGCGCAACGCTATCGGCCACCGCGGACGCCGCCTCATTCACGATCGTGGCCAGCAGCCGTTCCGCGATCTGCGACTTGGTCAGGCGCCCCCTGGCTGGCGCGGGTGCCAGTCCGGACCAGGCAGGGCCGCGCGCGCCATCGGGTGAGTAGTCATAGAAGCCGCGTCCGGTCTTGCGCCCGAGGCGCTCGGCATCAACAAGGGCACGCTGCATCTCATGCGGGCGGTAACGCGGATCGCGTCCGAAGGCCTCGAACACGCTCTGGCTGACCGCCAGGTTGACGTCGGCGCCGATGGTGTCCACCAGCTCAAAGGGCCCCATGCGGAACCCGATGCCGCGCGCAGCGGCGTCGATCTCGTCGATCTTCGCCGAGCCCTCGCCGGCCATGCGCATCGCCTCGAGGTAGAAGGGACGCGCCACCCGGTTGACGATGAAGCCCGGCGTGTCAGCCGCGAGCACGGGCGTCTTGCCCAGCCGGCGCGCCGCGGCCATGGTCGCCTCCGCAACCTCTGGTTTGGTTCCCGGGCCGGCGATCACCTCGACGAGCGCCATGAGCGGGACGGGGTTGAAGAAATGCATGCCGACCACCCGCTCCGGCCGGCTCGTGGCAACCGCGATGGCGCCGATCGACAGGCTGCTGGTGTTGCTCGCCAGGATGGTCCTCGCGGCAGCCGCAGCATCGAGACGACGAAAGGCGTCGCGCTTGAGCTCCAGCTCCTCGGGGATCGCCTCGATCACGAGGTCCGCGGCCGCCAGGGCCTCAACCGTGACGACCGACGCGATGCGGGCGAGCGCGGCCTCGCGGGACGCGTCACTGAGCTGCGCCTTCTCGACCTTGCGGGCGAGGAAGCCGGCCGTCCGGTCCAGCGCGTGGTCGTACGCCCCCTCGATTGGGTCGTGGACGATGACCTCGATCCCCGCCTCCGCAGCGAGCTGGGCGATGCCCGCCCCCATCGTGCCGGCACCCAGGACCCCGATTCGCTCGAGGGCACGGGGCGCGGCGTCAGCGCCCAACGAAGCGCGGCTCCCGCTTCTCGCCGAACGCGGCCGATCCCTCGGCATGGTCCTCGGTCCGACCCGCCAGCTCCTGGAGCGACGCCTCCATGGCCAGGCTCTCGGCCAGGAGCGCGTCCTCGGCGTGGTTGATCGCCCGCTTGGCCAGGCCGATCGCCCGCGTCGGCCCAGCCGCGAGGGTGGTCGCCACCGCCTGCACGGTCGTGGCGAGCTGATCGGCAGGCACGACCTCGTTGACCAGGCCGACCGCCTGGGCCTCGGTCGCCCCCAGCGGTCCCCCGCTGAAGATCAGCGCCGCCGCCCGGTGGCGGCCCAGCGCGCGGACCAGGGTTCGGGTCGAGCCCGAATCGGGCACCAGTCCGATGCGCACAAAGGCCTGGATGAACCGCGCCTCCTCACTGGCGTAGACGAGGTCGCAGGCCAGGGCAAGGGAGACGCCGGCTCCCGCTGCGACGCCGTTGACCGCAGCGATCACCGGCTTCGGCAGCTCCCTGATGGCGGCAATCAGCGGGTTGTACTCATCGGTCAGGACCCGTCGGAAAGCGCGCTCCTGGGCGCCGCCGCGCAGATCGGCTCCGCTGCAGAATCCACGACCGGCGCCGGTCAGAACCACCGCTCGGATCGCATCGTCACGCCCGGCCGCCTTGATAGCGGCCAGCAGCTCGCGACGCATGGCGCCGTTCAGGGCGTTGAGAGACTCGGGCCGGTTGAGAGTGATGGTTGCCACGCCACCTGCCATCTCGACCAGGATAGTGTCGTAGCTGGCCTCGGGCATGTGGCGGATTCTATCCTCAGACTGGACACGACCGACGAGTGGCGCGCTAGGAGGTTGATCAAATGGATCGGAGCGACATCGAGCGCTGGCTGGCCGCCTACCGCCATGCGTGGGAGACCGATGATCCAGAGGCCATCGCCGCGCTCTTCACCGAGCAGGCGATCTACGAACCACGGCCCTTCGGCAAGCGGTGGGAGGGCAGGGATGCAATCGTGGCGAACTGGATCGAGCTTGGCGATTCGAAGAACGTTTGGCAGTTCGAGTCGGAGATCGTGGCGGTTGATGGCGATACCGGCGTGGTACGCGGCCTGACGACCTATCCGGCACATGACGCCGAGCCGGAAGAGGTGTACAGCAACATCTGGGTGGTTCGCCTGGCACCGGATGGTCGGGCCAGCTCGTTCACCGAGTGGTGGGTGGAGCTCCCGAAGCCAGGCTGAGCGGCTACCGGCCCTTGAAGTCGGGGTCGCGCTTCTCCAGGAAGGCAGCCATCCCTTCCTTCTGGTCCTCCGAAGCGAAGAGGAGGTAGAAAAGGCGGCGCTCGTGGGCGAGCGCATCGGTCAGGCTCATCTCGTACGCCGCATTCACCGCTTCCTTGGCCAGTCGCAGCGCCAGTGGCGACTTGGTGGCGATCTTCGCCGCCAGATCCAGTGCATCCTCGACGAGCAACTCGTTCGGGACGACGCGCGCGACCAGCCCGAGCCGATGCGCCTCGCGCGCATCGATCGGCTCACCGCTCAGGATCATCTCCATCGCCACGCTCTTGCCGACCGCCCGCGTCAGGCGCTGTGTGCCACCGGCACCCGGGATGACGCCGATGTTGATCTCCGGCTGGCCGAAGCGCGCGCTCTCGGCGGCGACGATCAGGTCCAGGGCCATTGCCAGCTCGCAGCCGCCTCCGAGGCACCAGCCGGCGACCGCGGCGATGACCGGCTTGCCGATCCGCCGGACGCGATCCCACTGGGCGATGCGGTTGGTGCGCAGCATGTCGATCGGGCTGGCGTCCGCCATCTCGCCGATGTCGGCGCCCGCGGCGAACGCACGCTCGTTGCCGGTCACCACCAGCACGCGAATGGCATCGTCCCGGTCCAACGCCTCGAGTGCGGAGCACAGCCCGTCCATCACCTGGCCGTTCAGCGCGTTGAGCTGCTTGGGCCGGTTGAAACGGAGTAGCGCCACGCGCCGCTCCTCGTCGCGCTCGACAAGGATCAGCGGCTCGTCAGTCACGGGATCGCCTCAAACGCATCGGAGAGCTGCACTCCGCAGCCCGGGCAATAGTTCGCGTACGCCGAGATGCCGGTCTCCCCGCAGGAGGTGCAGGCGCGACCGGCGCCGGCCTGCACGCGGCGCAGTTCCTCGTAGCGCGGGCTGCGCTTCTCGTGGAAGGCGGCCACCGCCTCCCGCGTCTCATCTGCCGTTGAGTGGATGGCCAGCCAGTCGCGCGCGTGGGTGACCGTCTGCGACCAGGCGAGGTCACGCCACCAGTTGAGCTGGGTCTTCGTGTAGCGCATTGCTTCGGGCAGCTTGGCGCGCAGGTTGGCCGCCAGCGCCGCGACCGTCTGGTCCAGGTCGGAGCGTGGCACGACCCGGTTCACGAGGCCCCAGTCCAGGGCCTGGATCGGACGGATCGGCTCACACAGCATGAGGATCTCGCGCGCCCGCCGGTCCCCGACCAGGATGGGCAGCCACTGCGTCGCCCCACCGGCCGGAACGGAGCCGTGTTCAGGACCGACGTGCCTGATGTAGGCATCTTCCACGAGCACCGACAGGTCGCACGCCATCTGGAGCTCGTTGCCGCCGCCGACGCAGATCCCGTTGATGCGGGCAATGGTCGGCTTGCCGATGTTCCGGAGGCGATCGTGCATCTCGATGAAGGCGCCCATCCAGCGCCAGTACTGGCCGCTGGTGCCGCCCATGCCGGCCTGCTCGTCGAGGTCCGCGCCGGTGCAGAAGGCGCGGTCCCCCGTCCCGGTCACGATCACCACGGCAATGGCGTCGTCCCACGAGGCGTCCTCGAAGGCCCGACCAAGCTCGCGCAGCGTCTGGAAGTCGAAGGCGTTGAGGACCTGCGGCCGGTCGATGGTGACCGTCGCCACGCCGCTTTCCGCGTCCTTGACATAGCGGACCCGCTCGAAGGCGAGCATCTCCGGATCGACGGCGATTGGGGCGCTCGGCTCAGGCATCGGTGGCAGCCTCGTCATCCGCAACGAACAAGGTGACGCCGGCCTGCGCGAACATGCGCAGGTCGCGGCCGCTCTCGCGTCCGGGTTCGGAGGCGAGCGCCTCATCGAGATCTGCCCGCGACACGAAGCTCATCTCGGCCATCAGGTAGAAGGCGGCGGGGCGGCCGCCGACTCCATCGGCCCTTGTCAGTCGCATGCTGACCAGGTTGGGGTAGCGGCGCACGATCGGGGCGTGCACATCGCGGTAGTGCGCGTCGAAGGCAGCCGGATCCTCGGGCTGGCTGTAGAGGACGATCAGGCGGACCACGATCCGCTACTTCTTGAAGAAGTCAGCGTTGATCTGGAGGAAGTTGGTCCACTGCTCCGGTACGGCGTCCTCCGCGAAGATCGCGGTCACGGGGCACTCCGGCTCGCAGGCACCGCAGTCGATGCACTCGTCAGGATCGATGTAGTAGAGCGGCGCATCGTCGCTGGTGTGGATGCAATCAACCGGGCAGACGTCCACGCACGAGGCGTCCTTGACGCCGATGCACGGCTCCACGATCACGTACGTCATGGTGGCGAGGATACACCGAGCGAGCGGCTCACCTAGGCCAGGCCGATCTCAGCTGCCGATGCCTCGCCCCGCAGGCGGGCATAGCCCGGCTTCACCTTTTCGTTGATGATCCGCAGCCGCCCGTCGAACGGCAGGAATGCGCTCTTGATGGCATTGAGGGTGAGCCATTCCATGTCCGCCAGGTCCCAGCCGAAGGTGGCGACCATGCTGGCGAACTCGTCCGACAGGCTGATCCGGCTCATCAGCCGATTGTCGGTATTCAGGGTCACGCGGAAGCGGAGGCGCTTGAGCAGGTCGATCGGATGGTCCTCCAGCCGGGCGACCGCACCGGTATCGACATTCGAGGTCGGGCACATCTCTAGCGGAATGCGCCGATCGCGGACGTAGGCCGCCAGCCGCCCGATGGCGACCCGCCCGTCGGCCTGGGTAACGATGTCGTCCACGATCCGCACCCCGTGCCCCAGGCGCTCGGCACCGCAGAACTGGAGCGCCTCCCAGATGGATGGCAGCCCGAAGGCCTCGCCAGCGTGGATGGTGAAGTGGAAATTTTCGTGGGCGATCAGCTGGAAGGCGTCGAGGTAGCGCGTTGGCGGGTAGCCCGCCTCCGGCCCGGCAACGTCGAAGCCCAGCACGCCACCCTCCCGATGACGAACCGCCAGCTCGGCGATCTCGACCGATCGCGCTGCCTGGCGCATCGCGCTCAACAGCAGCCCCACCACGATCGACCGCCCGGTGGACGCGCGCCGCACCCCGGCGGCGGCCGCCTCGACCACCTCGTCGAGCGACAGGCCCTCGCGCAGGTGCTGTTCCGGAGCGAAGCGGATCTCGGCATACACGACCCCATCCGCCGCAAGATCCTCGACCTCCTCGGCCGCCACGCGTTCGATCGCGGCTGCGGTCTGCATGACGGCGACGGTATGGTCGAACGCCTCCAGGTACCGCACCAGCGACCGGCCTCCCTCTCCCGGGGCCGGCTTGAACCAGCCGGCCAGCTCATCGGCATCGTGTGTCGGCAGCGCGGTGTAGCCGATACCGTCGGCCAGCTCGATCAGCGTGGACGGCCGCAGGCCGCCGTCCAGGTGCTCATGCAGCAGGACCTTGGGTGCGCGGCGGATCGTCGCGTGGTCGAGGGCGATGGGCGCCATGGTCTCGGGCAGCCTAGCCCCCCTCCTGCGCGGCCACAAGCGGAAAGCCGCTAGGCTTCCGACCATGCCCGAACGGCCCCCGCTCATCGTCGCCGCCGCCACGCCGCTCGCCCACGGTGGCGATGCGCTGGACGAGGCCGCGATCTGGCCAATGATCAGCTTCCTGGAGGATCGCGGCGCCGACGGGATCTTCGTCTGCGGCACCACCGGCGAGGGGATCCTGCTCAGCACGGACGAACGAAAGCGGGCGGCGGTCGTCTTCCGCGCCGCGGTCCGCGGGCGGTTGATCATGCACTGTGGAGCCCAGACGACCGCCGAGACGGTCGAGCTGGCCGCCCATGCGGGCGAGATCGCAGCTGATGCGGTCGCGGTCATCCCGCCGCCCTACTTCCCGCTCGACGAGGATGCGCTGACGGCCCACCTCCTGGCCGCCGCGGAGGCCTGCGCGCCGCTTCCCTTCTACATCTACGCCTTCGCCGCCCGCAGCGGGTACCCGGTCCCGCTCGAGGTGGTCGCCCGCGTCCGCGACGGCGCCCGCAACCTGGCCGGGCTGAAGGTCAGCGAATCCCCGTTCCTCAAGGTCGAGCCCTTCCTCGACCTTGGGCTGCCGGTCTACATCGGCTCCGAGCCGATCATCCCTGCGGCCATGGCTCGCGGCGCGCTTGGCGCTGTGTCCGGCCTGGCCGCCGCCTTTCCCGAGGTCGTCCGTGAGGCGCTCGACGCGCCCGACACGATCGCCGAGGCACGACTCCGGAC
>JACDEL010000071.1 GCA_013816405.1 Chloroflexota bacterium
CCGCGGTGGGTGCAGTAGCGCGCAAGCGCCGCGGCGAGCCGGCCAAGCTGTTGGACGTCCCCTCGAACACGCAGCCACGAGAGCGCGGCGCGCACATCATCGAGCTCGAGATCCAGCTGGCGCAGCGCCTCGGTCTGCTCCGCGGTCGTCAGCCGTGGCTCGGTAATTTCCGCCAGGTTCACCAGATACGCTGCCAACCGATCACGGATGTCAGCTGCCTCTCCGTACGCCTCAAGCCGCTCAAAGGCGTACTCACGGATCGTCTCAAGCATCGTGTAGCGCGGTGCCCCGGTCGGGTCGTCGACGTGGCGCACCAGGCTGTGCTCCACGAGGGAGCTGAGCTCATCAAGGACGACGCCGTCGGAGTCGGCCGCACTAACCAATTCGACACCCTCCAGGCTGAAGGTTCCGACGAAGGCGCCGAGTCGGGCGAAGAGCCGCTGCTGGGGCGGGGTCAACAGCTCTTCGCTCCAGGCAATCGTCGCCCGCAGAGTCTGCTGCCGCTCTGGGGAATCTCGCGACCCGGCCGTCAGGAGAGGTAGCCGTTGCGCAAGTCGCTCCCGGAGCGCGGGGAGCGAGAGGAGCCGCAGGCGCGCAGCGGCCAGCTCGATAGCCAGCGGGAGGCCGTCGAGGCGTTCGCAGATGTCGGCGATGAGAGGACCGGTCTTGGCGTCGACGACCAGGTCAGAGCGGACAGCCCGGGCGCGCTCCAAGAACAAGGCCACAGCCGGAGGCGGGGTCGCTTCCAGCTGATCTGGTTCGCCAGCTCCCAGTGGCGGTACTCGATATTCGTGTTCTCCGCGAAGTCGCAGTGGGGCACGACTGGTCGCGAGGATGTGGAGTCCGGCGCCGGTTGCCAAGAGGTCGGCGACGGCCGGCGCGGCCATCGGCAGCAGTTGCTCAACATTGTCGAGCACTAGTAGGAGGCGGCGCGACTTTAGGTGCTCATGAAGTGTTGTGCTGATCGACTGGCCTGCCTGCTCGAGCAGCCCGAGCGTTGAGCTGATCGTGCCCGCCACCAGCGCGGCATCGCGCAGCGGCGCGAGGTCGACGAGAAAGACGCCGTCCGGATGACGCTCAATCTGCTCGGCTGCTACCTGGAGGGCCAGTCGGGTCTTGCCGATCCCGCCCGGCCCGATCAGGGTCACCAGGCGTTGTGCATCGAGCAGCTCGTCGAGTGCGTGGAGCTCCTTTTCGCGACCAATAAAGCTTGACAGCGCCAATGGCAGGTTGTGCGGGTGCGTGTCGAGGCTCTTGAGGGCAGGGAAGTCCCCTCGTAGGTCAGCGTGGACGAGCTGATGCACCTGCTCCGGCTCGCCAAGGTCCTTCAGCCGATGGCGGCCGAGGTCGCGCAGGCTGGCACCTTGTGGCAATGCATCGCCAACCAGTCTGGCGGTAACACCGCTGAGCAAGGTCTGCTCACCGTACCCTAGCACTTGGAGCCGGGCGCACCGGAAGAGCGCCGGACCGAAATAGTGATCGCCGCGCCGCTCGACCGCCCCCGTATGCACAGCGATGCGGACTGCGATGCGCCCAATCGGCCCCCAATCCTCAGCGGCAAGTGCCCGGTGAGCGTTAAGCGCGGCCGCTACCGCATCCTGTGGCCGTGCAAAGGCGGCATACACCGCGTCGCCCACGGTCTCAAAGATCGCCCCTTGGTGTTGCTCTACCACCTGCTCGAAGAGGTCGTGATGGCGGGACAGCGCCTCGCCCATCATTTCACCGTGGCGCTCGAGCAGCTGCGTGCTGCCCTCGACGTCACTGAAGAGGAACGTAACGGTGCCCGCGGGTAGCGTCACTATCGGCTCAGTATTGCGTGCGGCGCAAGCGAAGGCCATGCCACCAGGGGGTGTTGTTGTGATGCAGACACGACGCGGAGAAGCGCCTCCGGCGCTGGCCGGCCGCGATTGGCTGAGTAAGCCGGGGTGAATGCCGGTCTCTGGCCGGTGTCGGGTCGCGGAACATTGACGGCGCGAAGAGCTCGAGCGGCGACGGCCGCGGCAATCGGTAGCGCGCAGGCGACTCCGGCCCGCCGACACATGGTCAGTTAGATGACGGTAAAACCGCTCATTTGGCATTGCTATTGCGCTCAGGGCCGCCTAACGTCCAAGTATTGCCGAACACGGTGACGAAGATCGTAGGAGGAAGCCGGCGATGAGCGACGAGGAGACCAAGGCGAAGGACGACGACGAGGCCAAGGCGAAGGACGACGACGCCGAGGGCCAAGGAGTCAGATGGAACGCTACCGACGACGACGAGGCCAAGGCGAAGGACGACGACGCCGAGGGCCACGGACGAAGCGTCTGACCTAAAGAGGGGCTCCGCTGGGGCGGTGTCCCGCCGGAGGACGACCCGCTAAGCGGCGAGTAAGCAGAGCCAACTAGGCTGACAACCGGGCCGGGGTGACGTTGACGGCGCGAGGAGCTTGAGCGGCGACCGCCGCCCCGGACTCAGACTGCCGACCCTGAGCTGCGTACCCCCGTTCGTACCCCTTGAGACTCGGGTGTCGCCGGTGCTCATCCCGGCTCACCGTGGGAAACTGCGGACACATGGGACGCCTGACGCACCCAGGCGCGAATCCGCACTCCGCTGCCAATGATTGCGTTCACCTCATGCTGGGCGCCTGCGATTTCGCAGGCCCCGGTGTTCGTGACTGACTGCGTGACTGATTCAGACGGCGGAGAGAGGTACATTCGTGTTCAAGACCGGCCACGAGACTGGCGGCTGTTAACCGCTTGGTCGTAGGTTCGAGTCCTACCGCCGGAGCCACCTGCTTGACCGATCCCCGTCCCGGTGCCCTCTGAAGTACTTGCGCGTGCAACCAACTGGGCGAGCAGCGGGTGAAATGTTCGGGGTCAGCGCGTTGTTCTCGGACCACGAGCAGTTGGTGAGCCGGCCCGAGATCGACATCGTCGCGGTTACGGTCAAGGTCCCGCACCACCGCGAGCTCGTCATGGCCGCGCTTGCCACCGGCAAGGCCGTCTAATGCGAGTGGCCACTCGGCCGCGACCTCGACGAGGCGCGAGAGATGGCTACGCTCGCCGCCGAGCACGCGGGGCGCACCGTCGTCGCTTGCAGGCCCGCCAGGCCCCGGCGATCGAGCTCGTCCAGGAGCTGCTGAGGGACGGATACGTCGGCGAGGTCCTGTCAACGACCATGGTCGGGCTCTCTGTCCCCGGCGGTGTCGTGATCCAGCCCAATGTCTACATGCTCGACAGGGCGAACGGGGCAACCATGCTCACCGTTGCCGTAGGCCACAGCCTGGACACCCTCAATCATGTCCTGGGCGAGTTCGTGGACCTGTCGGCCGTGTCGGCAATTCGCCGGCCATTGATCGCTGCCGAGGAGACTCGAGAAGAGATCGTCAAGACGGCTGCGGACCAGATCGCCGTGATCGGCACGCTCACGTCGAGAGCAACCGCGAGCATCCATATCCGTGAGGCGGTCGCCGGCCGCACGGGGTTCATGTGGGAGATCAACGGAACGAATGGGACGCTTCGGATCACGGCTGACGCCGCGTTGCCCGAGATCTTTCCATTGACCGTCGCCGGAGCGCGTGGTGGAGGGGAGCCCGCGGAGCTTGCCATCCCTGCGGTGCTAACGGGAAAATGGCCCACGCTCGCGGGGCTGGAAGGAGCGCCCGCCTTCAACGTCGGGCGTGCGTACGCCGCATTCGCGGCAGACATCGACAATGGGACTCATACCGTGCCCGACTTCGCCGATGCCGTCAGACGCCACGAGGTCATCGCCGCCATCGAGACGTCCGCCGCATGAGGGGAACGCGTAAAGGGGTAGCCCAGCGATGGAACTCGGGCGGCAGGACTCGCGTCCCGGCGACATGAGAAGCCTCATTCCTCGCGCGGCGCTGGCTGCGCTTCTCCTGGCCCTTGGCCTTGGCGCATGTGCTGCGGCTCCGGGCGGCTCTCCACCGATGGACGCTGCGGCCGCTGCCCGGCTCGCGCTCGCCCAACAGGGCCGTTTCGCGGGGATCGGGCCGCGGGACGACAACCTGATCGGCCAGGCCTCGTGGTACCAGGTCACGGACGTCGAAGATGGGTGGCAGGTGCTGATCAGGATCGGTTGGGGAGATTGTGAAGCCGGCTGCATCAACGAGCACCGCTGGACGTACGCGGTGACCCGCACCGGGAGTGTCAAGCTGGTGGGGGAAGAGGGTGACGCCCTGCCCGATGCGACCGGTGTACGCGGCACCGTGACGTCCGGACCGACCTGTCCGGTCGAGACGATTCCCCCGGATCCCGCGTGCGCCTCGCGACCGGTGGTCGGAGCCGTGCTGGTCTTCAGCGACGCAGGCGGCGCCGAGGTGGCGCGGGCCACGTCTGCGGACGACGGAACCTTCAGCGTCGAGCTTGCGCCGGGCGCGTACCGGGTCACGCCCCAGCCCGTCGAGGGCATGATGGGAACGCCTGCGGTGATGGATGTGGTGGTCGAGGCAGGGCAGCCGCCAACCGAGCTGCAGGTCTCCTACGACACCGGTATCCGCGGCTAGCGGCGCTTCGTCTCGAAGTCCGGATCAACGGGAGCGGTTGGCCCCACGTTGTCGGCGGTCGGGAGCAGGACCCAGAGGAAGACCGCCATGGCCGCGGCGAAGATGAGGAGGAGCGCCGAGCCGGCAGGCTCTCCATTGCTCGCCCACCAGTAGATGGCTCCGACCGTCGCAATGACGATCGGCAGCCCGAGAATGCGGATCACGATGCTCCAGATGATAGGGGAGCGGTCGGTTGTGTTACCACTGCCCGACTCGCGGCGAATCTGGTCATTTCTGTGACTTAGACCAGCCAGCCGCAGTCTGTGCGTGCAACGGCGCGACCCTCGGTGCTTCGGATACCCGTCGCCGGCTCGCTCGCTCGAACCAGCGGACCGGCGCCCAGCAGCTCGCCGCTGTCGGCCAGCGTCGCCCTCCGGACCGCGGGGTCGGTAACCGGCGCCTCGCCCTCGACGAGGTCGGGGAGCGCGGCCCGTGGACCTGGCACCGGGGGCGTCCCGACTGCGGGGCGGGCGGTGATCAGCGAGCCATCGGGGTAGGCAAGCCAGAGACCGCGCATGCGCGCCACGAAGTGCTCGGGCATGCCGGGAACAAGGAGATCGACCTGGCCGACACGGCTGCGGCGATAGCCCCGCGGCCGCTCGTCTGCCTGGACTCGGTCGACGAACGGGCGCGAGAGAAGCTCCTCGACGGCGACCGAGATCCCCTCTGGGGCACTCACCTTCGAAGCACCATCGCGGAAGGTGGCGGTGCCCACCACCCTGCCGTTATCGCTGCCCTGGCTGCCCTGGATCAGCTCGTAGACGATGGTGTCCTCGGTCCGCAGCCGGGCTATGGGGTCGATCACGGCCGCAGGATAGCCGATGCCGGCGCCCTCTCATCGGCGCATCGGCGCAGCCGCTGAAGGGGCGGCTTGGGTAGAATCGCGAGGGGCAATGGCGAGCGGAGGAGCCGGGTGAGCGCGACCGAAGAACGCGGCTATCGGACGATGGTGGAGTCGCAGGGCGACCAGCAGATCGACACGTGGGCGGGGGACCTGTTCATCGACTTCGCCAAGAGGATGGGAGTGGGGACGGCCATCGCGGCGTTCTGCGCGACTGCCGACCTCGATGCCAAGGGATTCCAGAGGGCCTTCCTCGTCGGCGGGGGACCGGATCACGTGGTCGGCATCGACACCGCGGGCGCCCTGGCCGCGCCGATCTTCGAGCTGCCGCGCGCGATCGCCGGCCTGCGCCGCACCGACCCAGAGGCTCGGCGCAAGCTGGTCGCGTTCCTCGTTGGCCAGCGCGAGGTGATGAGCTACACCCCCTGAACCAAGCAGTCAGGGGCCGGGGAAGCGGCCGCGGCGCCGGAGGAGAGACGTGGCTACACAACGGCAGTACGTGGCGGAGAACGCGCGAGAACTCGACCGGCTGCGCTCAATGGTCGAGCGCCTCGGGGATGAGGATCTGCGTCGAGCCGTCAATGACAGCTGGACCGTCGCCGGCGTGCTCGGTCACATCGCCTTTTGGGATGGCCGTGCGCTTGCCCTCGCCGAGAAGCTGGCAGGGGGAGAGCCGCTCGGTCCGTCGGACGACGAGCCGGAGGACGTCGACTGGATCAATGACGCCTCACGCCCGCTGATCCACGCAATCGCGCCGCGGACAGCGGCCGACGTGGCGCTACGGATCGCTGAGGAAACCGATCGTCGAGTGGCCGATCTTCCGCCGGAGTTGGCCGCTCAGGCCTGGCCCCTCGCCGAGGGTAGCCCGCTCAACCTCTCCCGGGCGGGGCATCGCGCCGAGCACCTGGACGAGATCGAGGCAGCCCTGCGTCGGTAGGCCGGTCGCCGGTCGCTCAGGCGGCCGGCTCTCGGGTGGCTCGGATGATGGCGATGGCGTTCTCGAGCTTCAGCTTGGTGACCGTCAAGTAACGAGCCAGATTGTCCCGGTTCGTATCGGGGATCTCGTCGATCAGCTCTCGCTGACTCAACAGATCGACCAGCTCATCGACCGCGCCCGCCAGCCGTGCGCGATTGTTGACGAGGGCGTCGTCCGCGTTCTTGGCGGCGGCAACCTGCCCTGCGACTGTCTTCGCACGCCGCTTCGGCTTGCCCCCGCTCTCCACCTCCGGGGCTGGGCTGCCACCGGTCAACGCCCGAAGGCGAGAGAGGCTCAGCTCACCGGCCGCCACCTTCTTGGCGAGGCGCCGTCGCGTCCGCTCGTCCCGCACCTTCATCAGCTCGTACGCATGGCTTAACGTGTCTTTGCGCAGGGACACCAGCTCGCGAATCTCGGGCGGGGCCTCGGCTAGCCGGATGCGGTTCTCGACGTAGCCCTTGTCCTTGCCGATCTTTTGGGCGAGCTGGCGCAGCGAGTACCCGAGGTCGGTCATCTTGCGAAACATGGCTGCCTCCTCGAGAGGTGAGACGTCTTCTCGCTGGAGGTTTTCGATGATCGAGACCTCGAGAGCCGTCTCATCGTCGAACTCGACGACGATGGCTGGGATCGAGTCCCGCTGTGCCATGCGTGACGCGCGCCAGCGTCGCTCGCCGGCAATCAGCTCGAACTGGCTGCCGACCGGGCGCACCAGGATCGGCTGAAGGACGCCATGCTCACGGATCGAATCTGCCAGTTCGACCAGCGACTCCTCCTCGTACGAGAGACGCGGCTGCGCCGGGTTCGGCAGGATCCGATTGGTCGGGACCTCACGAATCTGCGCCTGCGTCGCGCGTGACTCGATCAGGGAGACGATCCCCGGCGCGAGGTCGGTCGCCTGCGCCTCGTCGAAGAGGCGGTGGATGTTTTCGCTGAAGGCCGGTCGCTTGCTAGCCAAGTTCGATCACCTCCTGTGCCAGGTCGCGGAACGCGCGAGCGGCGGCGGAATGGGTCGCGTATTCCGTGACCGGCTTTCCGGTCAGGGGCGCCTCGCCGAGCTTCACGGTCTGCTTGATCATGGTCGAGAAGACGCGGTGATCACCGAGCTCTCGCAGGTTCTGCAGCATCTCGCGCGCGAGCACGGTGCGGCCGTCATAGAAGGTGGCCAGCAGCCCAAGGATCTCGAGGTCGTGGTTGAGCTTGATCTTGATGGTGTTGATCACCTTGATCAGCGCGGTCAGGCCCTTGATGGCGTAGAACTGGGTCTGGACCGGGATGATCACGCGCGAGCTCGCAACCAGGGCGTTGATGGTGAGGAGTCCCAGCGTCGGCGGTGAGTCGATGATGACGACGTCATATTGCCGCTCGGCCCAGCCGTCGAGTGCGTCGCGCAGCACCATCTCGCGACCGATCGCGGTGAAGAGCTCCACCTCGGTCGAGGCCAGCTCCAGCGTGGACGGGGCCACTGACAGGCCGGGCATCTCCGTCTGCCGAACGATCTCGTCGAGCGGCACCCGGTTCTCGGAGAGGACATCGGCCATGGAGTGTCTGACGTCTGACAGGCTGATGCCCAGGCCAACCGTCAGGTTCGCCTGCGGATCCATATCGATGCAGAGGACCCGATACCCCAACTCGGCGAGCGCACCGCCGAGGTTGATGGAGGCGGTCGTCTTTCCGACTCCGCCTTTCTGATTCGCGATGGAGATTACCTTGGTCACAGGATCACCTTGCAGCGGCTCGGGGCGGGGGAAAGGTCGCGGATGCGACGGGTCGATGATACCCGCGGTGGGTCGTCCGCGACCATCGGAGTTATCCACAAGCTGTCCGAATGTCGATGTCTTTGTGCAAAGACGAGCATCTATACTCGGAGTTGTCCACCATTCGTCGGGCCCATAGCTCAGTGGTTAGAGCATCCGGCTCATAACCGGCGGGTCGCAGGTTCGATCCCTGCTGGGCCCACCACCAGCGCGGAGGACGCCCTGTGTCGACCGCCGACAAGCTTGCGCATTTACGTCGCCTGCGCGACGAGGCCCAACTCGGCGGTGGGGAGCAGCGCATCGCCCAGCAACACGACCGCAAGAAGCTCACCGCGCGCGAACGGATCGAGCTGCTGCTGGACGAGGGATCGTTCGTCGAGCTGGACGCGTTCGTCACGCATCGGGCGACGGACTTCGGCCTGGACGATGAACGCTACCTGGGCGACGGCGTCGTCAGCGGGCACGGGCGCGTCGACGGCCGGCTGGTCTTCGTCTATGCGCAGGACTTCACGGTCTTCGGCGGATCGCTGTCCGAGGCGCATGCCGAGAAGATCTGCAAGGTGATGGACCTGGCGATGAGCACCGGTGCGCCGATCATCGGGCTGTCGGATTCTGGCGGCGCGCGGATCCAGGAGGGGGTCGCCTCGCTGGGAGGCTACGCGGAGATCTTTCTGCGCAACACCCTCGCGTCAGGGGTCGTGCCGCAGATCTCGGTGGTGATGGGGCCGTGCGCTGGCGGCGCCGTCTATTCACCGGCGATCACCGACTTCACGATCATGGTCGATGGCAGCAGCTACATGTTCGTGACGGGGCCGAATGTCGTGAAGACGGTGACTCACGAAGAGATCGATCTCGAAGGGCTCGGCGGTGCGCGGGTTCACAACGAGACGAGCGGCGTTGCGCATTTCCTCGCCGAAGGGGAGCCGCAGGCGATGGAGCTGACGCGGCGAATCCTCGGCTACATGCCGCAGAACAACATCGACCCCCCGCCCACGGTCGCAGACTGGCAGGCGCCGGAGGTCAGCGGCGACGACCTCGATGCCCTGGTGCCCGATTCCGCGCAACACTCCTACGACATGCGTCGTGTCATTGGCGGGATCGTCGACGCCGAATCGTTCGCGGAAGTTCACGCGCACTTCGCGCGCAACGTCATCTGTGGATTCGCGCGGGTGGAAGGCAGGAGTGTCGGGATCGTCGCCCAGCAGCCCGAAGTGCTGGCCGGAGTGCTCGACATCGACGCTTCGGACAAGGCCGCGCGCTTCGTCCGCTTCTGCGATTGCTTCAATGTTCCGCTCGTCACCCTTGTCGATGTGCCGGGCTTCCTGCCCGGCGTCGACCAGGAGCATCGGGGAATCATTCGCCACGGCGCCAAGTTGCTCTACGCCTACTGCGAAGCGACGGTCCCAAAGGTAACGGTGATCACACGCAAGGCCTACGGCGGCGCTTATGACGTCATGAGCAGCAAGCACGTTCGCGGGGATCTGAATTTCGCGTGGCCAACGGCGGAGATCGCGGTGATGGGTGTCGAGGGCGCAGTCAACATCATCTTTCACGATCGCATCGAGGAGGCGGCCGACCCAAATGCGGAACGCGCCACACTCGTCGCGGAATACGAGGCCCGGTTCGCAAACCCGTACGTCGCCGCCGCAAGAGGCTACGTCGACGAGGTGATCCTCCCATCCGAGACACGCGCGAGGGTCGTCGATGCGCTGGCCATGCTCCAGGGAAAGCGTCAAGCGGTGCCCGCCCGGAAGCATGGCAACATCCCGCTCTGACTCCTCGTCTTTGCGCAAAGACGGGCCGCCGTTTGCGCGACTCCTCGTCGCCAACCGCGGCGAGATTGCGGTCCGAATCATCCGCGCCTGCCGCGACCTGGGGATCGAGTCGGTCGCAACCTACAGCGACGCGGACGCTGATGCCGTCCACACGCACATGGCCGACCTGGCGGAACGGATTGGTCCGGCATCGGCAGCTGAGTCCTACCTGTCGATCGACGCCGTGATTGCGGCTGCCGCACGGTCGGGAGCCGCCGCGGTCCATCCTGGCTACGGATTCCTGTCCGAGAACGCGGCCTTTGCCCGCGCGGTCGAGGATGCGGGGCTCTTCTTCGTCGGGCCGCCGCCGGAGACGCTGGCGTCGCTCGGCGACAAGCTGGCCGCTCGACGGGCCGTGGCGGCCGCCGGTGTCCCGATCGTGCCCGGCCTGCTGGTTCCGCTTGTCGCGGACGGCGGCGCGTCCCTTTCGCAGGTCGACCTGGGCGACGTCCCCTTCCCCGCAATGCTGAAGGCCGCCGCCGGCGGTGGCGGGCGCGGGATGCGCCAGGTCGCAGACCGCACGGAGCTTGCGGCCGCGCTGCCCGGCGCCGGCCGCGAGGCGC
>JACDEL010000021.1:0-20448 GCA_013816405.1 Chloroflexota bacterium
CCTCGGCGCTCCGCGCCGCACGCGCCGGCTGCACGCGTCGGTGAGCGGCGGCGCGGTCGGCGTCATCCTTGACGCACGCGACGCTCCGCTCCTCCTCCCTCGCCGCAGCGATGATCGACGGGCGGTCCTCAGCGCGTGGCGCGACACCTTCCAGCGCGAGGTTCGGCCGCCGGCCGAGGGGGCGGCATGATCGAGGCGTCGTTGCATCGGATCCACCTGCCGCGGGGAACGGTTGTCAGCGTGCCCGTCGGCGCCGAGATCAAGCCCGATGAGGTGATCGGGCTGCGTCGTGGGGCGATGGCCCCGGTCCGGGTGCTGGTCACGCGCCCCCTTCACCGTCAGCCCGGCGAGATCGAGGAGCTGCTGGTCGTGAAGCCCGGCGACCGCGTCGAGGCCGAGCAGCCGCTCGCCCTGGTCGAGGGCGGCGGGGTGGTGCTTGCCCCGGTCGCCGGCCTGGTGCTGGCGGCTTCGGGACGAGACGGCACGCTCCTGCTGGCTCCGCTCGCCGCCGAGGAGTCGGTGATCGGGCACGTTCGCGGTCGGGTGCGCGCCGTGGAGGAGGGATCGCTTGTGATCGAGGTCCCGGCCGCTCGGCTGCAGGGTGTTGGAGGAAGTGGCGAGGCGGTGCACGGGGAGCTGGTGGTCGGCGTGCCGAACCCCGGCGACGAGCTTCGGGCAGCGGCGATCGATGCGGGCGCCACCGGCAAGATCCTGGTCGGTGGGTCGCGAGCCTCGGCCGAGACGCTGACCCGAGCGCGCGCGATGGGCGTGGCCGGGATCGTGCTCGGTGGCGTGCTGGACAAGGAGCTGCGCGACTTCGAGGCGATCCAGCGTCGCCGGAGCGAGGCGGGCGGCATGACGGGAGCGTTCGGCATCCTGCTGGTCGAGGGTTTCGGCAAGGTCGGGATCGATCCGCAGCTCTTCGGGTGGTTCCGCACGCACGTCGGGCGCGTCGCCAGCCTGTTCGGAGCCGATGGGCTGCTCTACGTGTATGACGCGGCTCCGCTCCCCACGCGTCGCGCGTTGGCCAGGGTCGGGGATCGCGTGATCGCCCATCGACGCCCGTTCCAGGGGCGGGGCGGCGTCCTGGTGGGGATGCTCGAGGACCTCCACGCCGCCCAATCGGGGATCCCAACGCGCATGGCGCTCGTTCGATTCGAGGACGGCCGCCTTGCCCCGGTGCCGCTGGCCAACATCGAGGCCACGGTGCTGCCGGACGGTCGCTGAGCGGCCGCTCCCGTATCCTTCGGGCCATGGAGGATCAGGGGACGCTCAGCACGGCTGCGCCGGAGGAGACGAGGGCGATCGGCCAGGCGCTGGGCTCTCACGCGCAGGCGGGGGCCATGCTGGCGCTCATCGGCCCGCTGGGAGCCGGCAAGACCGAGCTGGCCAAGGGCGTTGCCGAGGGGCTGGGCGTTACGAGCGTGGTGAACAGTCCGACGTTCGTGCTCATGAACGAGCACGTCGGTCGGCTGCGGCTCTTTCACATCGATGCGTACCGCCTCGACGATCCCGAGGAGGCGGTCGCCGCCGGCCTCTTCGACGATCGACAGGCGGCCGGAGTGGCGGTGGTCGAGTGGGCCGATCGCCTCGCTGAACGCCTGCCGGCTGAGCGGCTGGAGCTGACCCTTGTCCCCGAGGCGGACGGGAGCGATCGGCGCCACATCAGCTGGCGGGCGCTCGGGACCGCCCACCTGCGGCTCGCGGGCGACGCCCTGCTGGAGCCATGATCATTGCCATCGAGAGCGCCTCGAGCGATCACTCGCTCGCGCTCGCCTCGCAGGACGGCGTTTCGTTCGCCGCCGACAGCTGGACTGGTGAGGGGCGCCAGGCCAGCGAGCTGCTGCCTCGCCTCCTCGTGCTCCTTGCGCGGGCCGGGCGTGACCTGCGGGAGGCGACAGCGCTCGCCATCGGCGTGGGTCCCGGCTCCTTCACCGGCCTGCGAGTCTCGATGAGCCTGGCAAAGGGAATCTCCCTCGGTCTGCGCGTCCCGGTCGTCGGCATCCCGAGCCTGGAGGCTTGGCTTGAGGCCGAGCCCGGTGCTGCGGCTGCCACAGCACGGGCCGGGGCTCAGGATGTCTACCTGTTCACTCGTGGTGCAAGGGAGCCGCGGATTGTGGCGGCGTCAAGCCTGCGCGGGCTGGTCGGTGCGTCGGTATTGGCAGCTCCGTCCGAGCTTGCGGTCGCCTTCGACCTGTCCGGCACGCTCGCGCCGCGCGAGGCGGCCGGGGCAGTCGCGCGACTCGCCGCGGCCCGCCTCCGCCAGGATCCCCGTGGGGACGACCTCGCCCGGCTCGAGCCGTGGTACCTCCGCGCGCCAAGGGGCGTCGCAGCTTCCGAGACGGTGAGCGGATGGCCGTGAGCGCAGCCCTCGTCATTGGGCCGATGCGGATGGCCGACGTCGCGGCGGTCCTCGAGATCGAGCGGCTCAGCTTCAGCTCGCCCTGGCCCGCGTTTGCGTTCGAGCAGGAGCTGACGGCGAATCGACTCGCGCACTACCGGGTGGCGCGCCTGGCAGACGGCGTAGTGGCCTTCGGGGGCATCTGGCTGATGGTCGACGAGGCGCACATCACCACCTTCGGCGTGCACCCCGATCATCGCCGGCAGGGGATCGGGCGGCGCCTGCTGCTCCAGCTGGCCGAGGTGGCCCTCGAGCTCGGATCGTCGCGAATGACCCTGGAGGTGCGCGTCAGCAACGAGGCCGCCCAACGGCTGTACCACTCGTTCGGCTTCAATATCACCGGCCGGAGAGTGGCCTACTACAGCGACGACGGCGAGGATGCGCTGGTGATGACGACCCCCGACCTCGCCGGGCCGGCGATGCAGGCCGTGCTGGCGGCCGAGCAGGCCCGGGCGTCGGAGAACGGCCTCGGATGAGCGGGCCGCTGGTGCTCGCGATCGAGACGAGCTGCGACGAGACGGGGGTGGCAATCGTGAGCAGCGGTCGGCGCATCGCATCAAACCAGGTCGCCACCCAGATCGCGCTGCACGCTGTGACCGGGGGCATCGTGCCGGAGGTTGCCGCGCGCCAGCAGCTGCGCTGGATCGTGCCGACCGTGCAGGCCGCCATGGCCGAGGCCAACGTGGACTGGGACGAGCTCGATGCCGTGGCGGTGACCTATGGCCCCGGCCTGATCGGCTCCCTCCTTGTTGGAGTCAGCGTGGCCAAGGCGCTGGCCATGGTGCACGACCTGCCGTTGGTGGGGATCAACCACATCGAGGGCCACATCTACGCCAACTGGCTGACCGATGCGCCCGTCGCGGACCCACTCCCCGCCGAGCCGCCGTTTCCCCTGCTCTGCCTGGTCGTCAGCGGCGGTCATACCCAGCTGGTGCTCATGCAGGATCACGGCCGATATCGGCTCCTGGGCCAGACCGTCGACGACGCGGCTGGCGAGGCCTTCGACAAGGTCGGGCGGCTGCTCGGCCTGCCGTACCCCGGCGGCCCAGCCATCAGTGAGGCCGCCGAGGGCGCGACGGCGGCGACCCGCTTCCCGCGGGCACGCACCGCGGGGGCCTACGACTTCAGCTTCTCGGGCCTGAAGACCGCCGTCCTGCGCGAGGTGGCCGGGTACCGGGATCGCGGCGACCCGATCCCGATCGATGGCCTGGCGGCGGCATTCGAGGAGGCGGTGGTCGACGCGCTGGCGACCAAGACCGTCGCCGCAGCGGACGAGCATGGCGTTGCCGCTGTCGCGATGGGCGGCGGGGTTGCCGCCAACCGGTCGCTGCGCAGCGTGCTCCGCCAACGGCTGGACGCGCTGGGGCTCCCGCTGCTCGTCCCGCCGCCGGCATGGTGCACCGACAACGGGGCGATGATCGGGGCTGCCGCCGGATTCCGTTTCCTCGCCGGCGATCGTGCTGGTCCGGCGCTCGAGGCGATCCCGAACCTCTCGCTGGCGTGGACCGAGGCGTGACCGGTCCGCTCGCACCTGAGCGCCTCGTGCCTCCCACGCCGGGGCAGCTCCGCCGCCTGCTGGCCGCCGAACGGCTCCGGCCGCGCAAGGCGCTGGGCCAGAACTTCCTGACTGACGCCGCCGCCCTCGACGCGATCGTGGCCGCAGCCGAGCTCGTGCCGGGTGACCGAGTCGTGGAGGTCGGACCCGGCCTTGGCGTGCTGACCCGGCGCCTGCTCGCCGCGGGGGCCGAGGTCCTGGCGGTCGAGCTCGATCCGCGCTTGGCCGCGTACCTGCGGCGTGAGCTGGGCGGGGCACCCGGCTTCGAGCTGATCGAGGCCGATGCGCTCTCGCTTCACCCGCGCGAATGCTTCCCGGGTGAAGACTTCAAGCTGGTCGCCAACATCCCGTACCACATCACCAGCCCGCTGCTGCACGCCTTCCTGGAGGGCGATCGACCGCCGCTGCTGGCGGTGCTGCTGGTGCAGGCCGAGGTTGCCGCGCGGGTGGCGGCCGCCCCGGGCCAGATGAGCTACCTGTCGGTCTTCGTCCAGAACGTGGCGGAGGCCGAGATCGTCGAACACGTCGACGCCGCCGCCTTCGAGCCGCAGCCCGAGGTCGACTCCGCCATCCTGCGACTGCGCCGGCGCGCGAGCCCCCAGGTCCCGGTAGGGCCGGGACGCGAGCCGTTCTATCGTCTGGTCCAGGCGGGATTTCGCCAGCGGCGCAAGCAGCTCCACAACGCGCTCGGACGGGAGCTGCCGGTGCCACGCACGACACTGGCCGACGCGTTCGCGGTGTGCGGCATCGACTCCGAGCGCCGGGCGCAGACCCTTTCACTCGATGAGTGGGACTGCCTCACGGGGCACCTCGCGCCGCTCCTTGGAAACCAGACGGCGAGCGACGATTGACGCCGCTCAGCCTCGAGGCTCCGGCCAAGCTGAACCTATCGCTGCGGGTCGTGGGCCAGCGGTCGGACGGATTCCACCTGCTCGAGACGGAGATGGTGCTGCTCGAGCTCGCCGATCGGCTGCTCCTCCTGCCGGGCGCCCCGGAACTGCGGGTGGAGGCCGCACCCGCTGAGGAGATCCCCCTCGATCACAGCAACCTCGCGTGGCGTGGCCTCGTGGCAGCGATCGGCGCGGAGCCTGAGCTCGCTTGCCTGGCGCTCGAAAAGCAGATCCCGGTTGGGGCCGGACTCGGGGGGGGATCGTCTGACGCGGCGGCTGCATGGCGCCTCGGTCGACGCGCCTCGGCCGCGCCCGAAGCGGCCTCGCCCGACGACCTCGTCAGGCTGTCGCGTCTCGGCGCCGACGTGCCCTTCTTCGCCGCCGGCGCTGCTGCCGCACGCGTGACAGGCATCGGCGAGCTGGTGAGTCCGCTGGATGCCCCTGCTCCCGACCATGCCATCCTGGCGCACCCCGCCTTCCGGCTGTCAACCGAGGCAGTTTTCGGCGAGCTGCGCCCAGCCGACCTGGCCGCGGACCGGCCGCGTGGCAATGACCTGCTCGGGCCGGCGCTGCGCCTGCGCCCCGAGCTCGGCGACCTGATGCGGCAGGTCACGGATTCAGGGGGCGAGCCGCGACTGACCGGTTCGGGATCAACGATATTCGCGCTGACCGATGACGCCGAACGCGCAGCCGCCATCGCCGCCGGGCTCCGCAGGACCGGTGTGCGGATCACCGTGACGCGCCTGCGGCGGGAGCCGGCAGAGATCGTCGAGCTCGGTGAGGCGCTGCAGGATGCTGGCACCACGGCGCCGAGCATGGGATGATCGAGGCCCGATGCCCGATAGAGGAGTCATGACGGTCCGCGACGAGGTCCAGACCGATGCCGCGCCCGCCGCGATCGGCCCATACAGCCAGGCGATGCGCGTTGGTGGATTCGTCTTCACCGCGGGGCAGGTCGGCGCCGAGCCCTCGGACGGTGCCCTGGTGGACGGCGTCGCGAGCCAGGCCGACCGCGCGCTGCGCAACCTCGCTGCAGTCCTGGCAGCGGCCGGGTCGAGCCTCGAACGGGTCGTGAAGACGACCATCTTCCTGACCGACATGGGCGACTTCCAGGCAGTCAACGAGGTCTACGCCCGTCACCTGTCGCCGCCCTTCCCGGCCCGATCGACGATCGCCGTCAAGGCGCTGCCCAAGGGTGCGCTGGTGGAGATCGAGATGATCGCGCTCGCGTCTGACGAGGGGCCTGCACGATCGTGATCGGACGAGCGGCGGTCGTCCTGGCCGCCGGACAGGGCACGCGCATGCGCTCCCGCCTGCCGAAGGTGCTCCACCCCTTGGCCGGCCGACCGATGCTCCAGCACGTCCTCGCCTCGCTCGCCGAGGCCGGGATCGAGCAGCAGGTGGTCGTCGTCGGGCATGACGCCGAGCAGGTCGAGGCGGCGGTCGGGGGCGGCGCCACGACCACCGTTCGACAGGAGCCCCAGAAGGGGACCGCCGATGCCGTGCGCATCGGCCTCGAGCTCCTGGACTCCGGAACGCAACAGGTCGTGGTGGCGATGGGGGATGCGCCCCTGGTGCCGGCCGCGGTGTTCGAGGAGCTCCTCTCGGCGCAGGCCGCGGGGGACGCCTGCATCGCGCTCCTCGCATCGCGGCCATCAGATCCGAGCGGCTACGGCCGCCTCGTCCGCGATGCCGGTGGCTCGCTGCAGGCGATCGTCGAGGAGGACGATGCGGATGCGGCGGTACTCGAGCTGGGCGAGGTCAACGCCGGGACCTATTGCTTCGACGCCGGATGGCTGCGGGCCAACATCGGCGCCGTGCCTGTCTCACCCTCGGGCGAGCACTACCTGACCGACCTGGTGGAGATCGCCATCTCGGGCGGCAGCAGGGTGGTCGTGGTCAGCTCGCCCCGCGCGGAGCTGGCAATGGGGATCAACGACCGGTCGGGGCTGGCGGCTGCCGAGCGGATCCTGCGAGGCGAGATCGCCGAACGCCACATGCGCAACGGGGTCACCATCGTCGATCCGTCGAGCACCTTCATCGACATTGACGTTCAGATCGGCGAGGACGCGCGGATCGAGCCGTGGACCGTCCTGTCGGGCGCCACCAGGATCGGCTCGGATGCGGTGATCGGTCCCCAGGCGCAGATCCTCGACTCGAAGATTGGAGCCCGGACGACGGTCTGGTCCAGCGTGGTCGAGTCATCGGTCGTGGGCGAGGACGTGGAGATCGGGCCCTACAGCCACCTGCGGCCAGGGTGCGAGATCGGGCCGGGTTGCCGGATCGGCAACTTCACCGAGCTCAAGAAGACCCGCATCGGGGCCGGAAGCCAGATCCATCACTTCAGCTACCTCGGAGATGCCGATGTCGGGGAGGCAGTGAACATCGGCGCCGGGACGATCACGGCCAACTTTGATGGGACCGCCAAGCACCGCACCACCATCGGCGACCGGGCATTCATCGGAGTCGACACCATGCTCCGTGCACCGGTCAGCATCGGGCCGGGCGCACGCACCGGCGCGGGCGCGGTCGTGACCCGCGACGTGCCGGCCGGCGAGACGGTCGTTGGCATGCCGGCGCGACGCATCGGCACGCGTCAGCGGAAGGCTCCTGATCGGAACCCGGAGCAGGGAGGCGGCAAGCCCCGCTCTGATGCCTGAGCCAGGCGTTGGTGGCAGCGCCACCGGGAACCCCGTCCTCGCCCTGCTCATCGTCGGGGTGCTGGTTGTGGTCAGCGGCTTCTTTGCCGCCTCCGAGCTGTCGTTGATCACCGTCAAGCGGTATCGCATCACGCAGCTCGCGAGCGAGGGCAATCGTTCGGCCAAGGCCGCCGAACGCCTCCTGGAGGACCCGTCCCGATTCCTGGCGACCATCCAGGTGGCGCTGACGTTCCTGGGCTTCCTGGCATCCGCTGTGGGCGCCGTTTCCTTCTCTGGCCCAGTGGCGGACCTCATTCGGCTGATCCCGTGGGAACCGATCAAGGACGCGGCGCCGACCATTGCGTTCCTCCTGACCACCATGATCATTGCGCTCGTGACGATCGTGATCGGCGAGCTTGCCCCGAAGACCCTGGCGCTGAGCTTCACCGAACGGTTCGCGCTTGCCGTGGCCCGGCCCATCGCCTTCATGGGGAGGTTGCTCAGCCCGTTCGTCTGGCTCGTGAGCCTCGTCTCCGGGGTGCTCGTGCGCGCGCTAGGCGGGAAGAACCGGCCTCAGGCGGGCTACCTCTCGACCGAGGAGCTGAAGATGCTGGTCGAGACCGGCAGCGAGCAGGGCGGCATCGAGGAGGACGAGAAGGAGATGATCCACGGGGTCATCGAGCTCGCCGATACCCAGGTTCACGAGGTCATGGTGCCGCGGATCGGAATCCGCGCGGTCGACGTCAACGATCCGATGGAGGAAGTGCTGGATCTGCTCGTGCGCGCGGGTCACTCGCGCCTGCCGGTCTACGAGGAGAACCTCGACAACATCATCGGCATCCTCTACGCCAAGGACCTGCTGCCGTACCTGAAGGCCAAGGGCGGCCGCGCGCCGGAGATCGATATCCGCAAGCTGGCGCGCCCGCCGGTCTATGTCCCAGAGACCAAGGCCGTCGATGAGCTGCTGCACGAGATGCAGGTCACCAAGCGGCACATTGCGATCGTCGTTGACGAGTACGGCGGCACGGCCGGCCTGATAACGCTCGAGGACGTGGTCGAGGAGATCGTCGGTGAGATCGAGGACGAGTACGACCGCGAGGAGTCGCTGGTGGAGCCGCTCGAGGAGGAGGGCAAGCTCGCCTTCCGCGTCAACGGGCGGGTCAGCATGGACGACCTGCGGGACCTGTTCGAGCTGTCGGACACCGAGGAGGAGGACGAGGACGAGTACGATACGGTCGGCGGTTTCATCGTCCACCGCGTCGGACGCATCCCGCTGCCGGGGGCCGTGGTGCCGTTCCGCGACGTGACGCTGACGGTCGAGGCGGCCGAGCCGCGCCGCATCGCCAAAGTAATTGCCAGCCGGCCGCGCGGGCCGGCGTCGGAGACGGGGGAGCTGGCGGCCGCCGACGCCGACTAGGCGCTGATCATGCTCTCGACGAGCGTTCGCAGGTCATCGAGGAGCTCTACCGGGACCGGAAGCGATCGCGCCTCCACCAGCGCAAGGTCCCGGTAGCGGCGGGCCTCCTGCTCGGTGGCCGCCCGCGCGCCTGACCGTTCCAGGATCTCCAGCACCTCCTCGGTCAGTTCCTCCGACATCGGCATGTCACCCCCCGGTGGGCCGGAGCCGTCGGTGGCCCGCATCCGCGGCTGGTAGATGGCGACCAGGCGCGCGACGTCGGCCGTCGAGGCGTTCTGCATGGCCCACACCACGGGGTAGGTCTTCTTGCGTTTCCGGATGTCGCCTGCCGCTGCCTTGCCCGAGTCGGCGCTCGCCCAGAAGCTGCCCTTCAGGTCGTCGGCGATCTGGAAGGCCATCCCCAGGTCCCGGCCGAGCCGGTGGTAGGCGGCGACCACGGCCGGGTCGTCACTGGCCATCATGGCGCCGGTCTCGATCGATGCCCCGATCAGCGCGGCCGTCTTCTTCGAGATCATCACCAGGTATTCGTCGACGGTCACATCGGTCCTGCGCTCGAAGCTGATGTCGAGGTACTGGCCCTCGCACAGGGCCAGACAGGTCTCGTCGTAGACGCGCATCACTTCGAGCAGCTTCTGCGGCTCGTACTCCTCCTCCTTCATGAGCCGATACAGCGCGAGGCGCGAGAGGGCGAAGAGCGCATCCCCGGCGTTGATGGCAAGCGGCACGCCCCACAGCGCCCACAGCGTCGGCCGATGGCGCCGCTCCCGATCGGAGTCCTCGATATCGTCGTGGACCAGGCTGAAGTTGTGCCCGAGCTCGACCGCGGCGGCGGCGGGGAGCGTCTTGCGGTAGTCGCCGCCCAGCGACTTGAAGGCGAGCAGGCCGAGGAGCGGGCGCAGCCGTTTGCCGCGCGGCCCCTCCGTCTGGTCGAGCCCGAGGTGGTAGGCGAGCATCTCGTACAGGGGCCGGGCGTGCCCGTCCCGCTCGCCGATGACGGACCGCATCTCCGCCTCGATCTCGACCAGCAGGTCGTTAAACTGGCTCATGACGTCCACGCCCCAAGGGTACCCGAGGTCGATCCGCCGGTGAGCCGAGCCCGCCTCTACAAGACCGAGGCGATCGTGCTGCGCAGCATGGATCTCGGCGAGGCCGATCGGGTGCTGACGGTCCTCACGCCTCGCCTCGGCAAGCTGCGCGTGATCGCCAAGGGGATCCGTCGACCCCGCTCACGGCTGGGGGGCGGGCTGGAGCCGTTCAGCGACGTCCACCTGGTGCTGGCGGTGGGGCGAACCTTCGACGTCGTTACCCAGGCAGCGCTGGAGGACCCGCACCTTGGCCTGCGCGACGACCTCCATTCAACTGCGGCGGCGTGGTACGTGGTGGAGCTGACGGATCGCTTCTGCGAGGGGTCGGCCGAGTCACACCAGGCCTTCGAGCTCCTCGCCCAGGCCCTGGCCGCCCTCGACGCTGCCCCCGCCGAGGTCTCGCGCGAGATCGTGGCGCGCTGGTTCGAGCTGCATCTGCTGGAGGCGATGGGCTTCCGGCCGGAGCTCGGGCAATGCCTCGACTGCGGCATCGAGATCGAGCCGGACGGCAACGCCTACTCCCCGGTGGCAGGCGGCCTGGTGGGCTCCGAGTGCTCGCACGGCGCGCTCGGGATGCGGCCGATATCGGCGGGGGCGCTGAAGGTGATGCGTCACCTGCAGCGTTCTCGGCTGACCGAGGTGCTTCGGCTGCGCGTGCATGGCGCCACCGAGCGCGAGGTCGAGCATCACCTGCATGCGAGCGTCTCGGCGGTGCTGGAACGCGAGCTGCGCAGCCGCGACTTCCTCGACGAGGTCTCCCTGCGAGGGATCCCGGCGCCGGCCTAGCTCCGACAGCCAAGGAGGTGAGCCGCCCATGACCGAGCCGCCGGTCCCCGCTGGGGAGGACCGCGAGGGGATCATCTTCTCCGGACGCCTCCGCCCTCTCCTGGCGTTCGGCGGTGTCTTCAGCGGCGTGGCGCTCCTGCTCAACATCCTTGGTGGCGTCTCCCTCGTGCTCGCTCTCGGGGTGATGACAGCGCTCCTGCTGATTGTGCTCGTCGCGGTCCTGCGCGTCTCATTGGCGGAGAGCCGTGGGTGGATGCTGCGGACCATCGCGGCGGGAATCGGCGTCGGCCTCTCCGCCACCATCATCTACGACCTCACCAAGACGCTGCTGTCGCAGCTGGATCCGAGCCCCTTCGACCCATTCCACGTCATCGCGATCTTCGGTGCGCTGATCGTCGGGTCCGATGCCGACCCCGCCCTGATCGCGGCCGCGGGAACGGCCCTCCACCTGCTCAACGGCACGTCGTTCGGCGTGGCCTACCTGTTCCTCTTCGCCCGCGACGGTCGCACCACGCTCCGTCGCGCCCTGCTGACCGGGGTTGGCTGGGGGCTCTTCCTGGAGACGTTCCAGCTCACCCTGTACCCCGGCTGGCTGGACATTCGCCTCTACCAGGAGTTCGCCACCATCTCCGCTCTCAGCCACATCGTGTACGGAGCAACCCTTGGACTGCTCGGACGCTTCGTGCTGCGGCGCATCGTTCGTGACTCATCGGTCGACGAGCCCTGAGTCGGGCAGGCGAGCCGATCGGCTGCGTTAGACTCGCCGCCATGCCCGCGCCGAACATGGAGCTCATCGTCAGCCTCGCCAAGCGCCGCGGGTTCGTCTTCCCGTCGAGCGAGATCTACGGGGGGATGGGCGGCTTCTGGGACTACGGACCGCTCGGCGTCGAGCTCAAGAACAATGTCAAGGCCGCCTGGTGGCGCCAGATGGTCCAGCTGCGCGACGACATCGTGGGTCTCGACGCGGCGATCATCATGAACCCGCGGGTGTGGGAGGTCTCCGGCCACGTTGCGGGCTTCAGCGACCCGATGGTCGATTGCCGCAACTGCAAGTTCCGCTTCCGCGCCGACGACCTGAAGGGTCCGCCTTCGGAGATCGCCTGTCCGAACTGCGGGAATCGCGGCACGCTCACCGAGCCGCGGCAGTTCCATCTGATGTTCCAGACCCGCGTCGGGCCGCTCGAGGAGTCGGCATCGGTCGCCTACCTCCGTCCCGAGACGGCCCAGGGGATCTTCGTCAACTTCGCGAACGTGGCGACCACCGCCCGCAAGCGGCTGCCGTTCGGGATCGCCCAGATCGGGAAGAGCTTCCGCAACGAGATCACGCCGGGGAACTTTATCTTCCGCGACCGCGAGTTCGAGCAGATGGAGGTGGAGTTCTTCGTCCACCCCGCGCAGGAGGACCAGTGGTTCGCCTACTGGGTCGAAGAGCGCCTTCGCTGGTGGACCGATGTGATGGGCATCGGCGCCGAACGACTCCGGCTGCGACCGCACGATCCCGATGAGCTGTCGCACTACAGCCGCCAGACGACCGACATCGAGTATGCCTTTCCGATGGGCTGGTCCGAGCTCGAGGGGGTCGCCGACCGAACCGACTTCGACCTGAAGGCGCATGCCGAGGCATCCGGGAAGTCGCTCTCCGTCTTCGACGAGGCGAGCGGCGAGCATGTGACGCCGTACGTGATCGAGCCGGCGATGGGGGTCGATCGTGCGCTGCTGACCGTCCTGCTCGACGCGTACGAGGAGCAGCAGGTCGAGGGCGAGAAGCGGGTGGTGCTGCACCTCCGTCCTTCGCTCGCGCCGATCAAGGTCGCGGTCATGCCGCTCCTCCGCAACCGGCCCGAGCTTGTGGAGCTCGGGCAGCGCCTCGCCAGCGACCTGAGGCTCCGTCTTCCGGCCACCTACGACGACACGGCCAGCATCGGCAAGCTGTACCGACGCCAGGACGAGATCGGGACGCCGTTCTGCGTGACGGTCGACGTGGAGACCCTCGCCGATGGCGCAGCCACGATCCGGGAGCGCGACAGCATGACCCAGCAGCGGGTGGCGATCTCCGCCCTCCCGGACCGCATCGCCTCCCTCGTCTCCGGCGCCCCGTGGGAGGGCGGCCAGCCCGAGCGGTCGCCGGCCGGAGAGTAGCCAGGTGGACGACGAGGTCCTTCGCCGGACCGATGCCATCCTGGCCGAGCGGCCAGGCGACGACGCGGCGCACGAGGAACGAGCACGGGCGCTGCTCGCCCACGGGCGCCTCGAGGAAGCGGAGGCGGACGCCATGGACGCGGTCCGTCTCGACCCCGACGAGGTCCGGTATCGCGAGCTGCTGGCAGATATCCAGTCGCAGCGCGGCGAGCATGCGGACGCGGCGGCCGAATACGCGCGCCTCGCGCGTCGCGATCCCCGCCAGGTGGCGTGGACGGTTGCTGAGGCAGCCGAGCGCATCGAGGCCGCGGATGCGGGAAAGGGAGTCGAGGCAGCTCGTCGCGCCGTCCGCCTCGAACCGGGCAACTTCGACGCCCAGCTCGCGTTGGCCCGTGGCCTCATCCACCTGGGTGACGCAGCGGCTGCCCTGCCTGCCGCAACCCGCGCCGCGGACCTGCGGCCGGGCGATCCGGGTGCGCGGGAAGCACTGGCCGATGCCCTGTGGCTGGCCGGGCGCGAGCCGGTGGCCTTCGACGAATTCCGCGCTCTGGCCGATGAGGTCTCAGGTGGCGACCGCGAGCGGGTCCTCGCCAAGGCCAGGTCGCTGTATCGCCAGCGGGCGGGCTGGCTCGGCCGCCTGGTGGCTTCGTCCCAGGGCATCTTTGCGTTTGCCCTCCGACGCGGCTGGCTGCGGGTGCGATGAAGGTCGGCGACCTGCGCGAACGGTTGGCCGCCGCCATGGCCAGCGCGATGCGTCGCTCGGAGCCGGAGGCCGTGGCGCTCACCGCCGATCGGGCCAAGGCGATGGCCGTGGCGATGGCCGGCATGGATCCCTGGGCGGAAGTCGATCCCGAGGCGCTGGTGGTCGGCACCAGGCAGGTGGGAATCATCCTCGGCTTCCACCCGGAGCACGTGCGGCGCCTGATTCGGACCGGACGCCTGCGCGCGGCGATCGTCGGCGGGGACTACCGGGTCCTGCTCTCTGATCTGTGGCCGCTGCTCGAGGTCCGCTACCGGCCGCCGGGCCGCCGCCGCCTCCAGGTTCGCAGGCCCGGCTGACCCTTGGCCGATCCGGGCCGGCGGGTAGAATCATGTCCCCGCGATTCCAGCAAAGAGGAGCCTCGAGCGCCGCATGGCCACGACCGCCACGAAGCTGATCTACACCTTCCGCGAGGGGAATGCCGGCATGCGCGCGCTGCTCGGCGGCAAGGGCGCCGGCCTCGCGGAGATGACGAATGCCGCGCTTCCGGTTCCCCCCGGATTCACGATCACGACCGAGGCCTGCAACGCGTACTACGCCGCCGGGAAGGAGTTCCCGGCCGGCCTCTGGGACGACGTCCTGGCCCACATGAAGGCCCTCGAGGAGGAGAGCGGAAAGCGGTTCGGCGATCCTGCCAATCCGCTCCTGGTGAGCGTCCGGTCTGGCGCCGCCTTCAGCATGCCCGGCATGATGGACACGGTCCTCAACCTCGGCCTGAATCCCGAGACGGTCGCCGGCCTGATCGCGTTGACCGGCAATGAGCGGTTTGGCTACGACGCATGGCGCCGCTTCATCGCGATGTTCGGTCGGATAGTGCTCGAGATCCCCGCCACCGCCTTTGACGAGCCGTTCGATGCGCTCAAGGAGCGTCGCCGGGCCAAGCTCGACACGGACCTGAGCGCCGAGGACCTCCGGGAGGCAGCCGACGAATATGGGGCCATCGTGCGCACCGCCACCGGCGAGGAGTTCCCGACCGACCCGTATCGCCAGCTGGAGCTGGCCACGCGTGCCGTCTTCGACAGCTGGTTCGGCAAGCGCGCCCACGACTACCGCGAGTTCAACAGGATTCCGCACGACCTTGGGACCGCGGTCAACATCGTGACCATGGTGTTCGGGAACATGGGTTCCGATTCGGGCACAGGCGTCGCCTTCACACGGGATCCCAACACCGGGGAGCGCGTCCTCTACGGGGAGTACCTGACCAATGCGCAGGGCGAGGACGTGGTGGCCGGGGTGCGGACGCCCGCCAAGATCAGCCAGATGCGCGACGAGCTGCCCGAGGTCTACCAGCAGTTCACCGAGATCGGCGAGCGGCTGGAACAGCATTACCGCGACGTCCAGGATCTCGAGTTCACCATCGAGCGCGGCAAGCTCTACATGCTGCAGACGCGATCGGCCAAGCGCACCGCACCAGCCGCCGTCAAGATCGCGGTCGACATGGTGGGGGAGGGGATCCTGACCCGCGAGGAGGCCCTGGGACGGGTCGAGCCGGCGCAGATCGTGCAGCTGCTGCTGCCTCGCTTCGACGAGGCGGCCAAGGCCCGGGCATCGGACCGCTTCCTGGCCAAAGGGCTCAATGCATCTCCTGGTGCCGCAACCGGGCAGGCGATCTTCGACCCGGACCGGGCCGAGGAGGCGAAGGCGGCCGGCCACCCGGTGATCCTGGTGCGGATCGAGACCAGCCCCGACGACGTGCACGGGATGCTGGCGGCTCGCGGCGTGCTCACCGCCCGAGGAGGAGCGACCAGCCACGCGGCGGTCGTGGCGCGCAGCATGGGGCTGCCGTGCGTGGCCGGCGCAGAGTCGCTGCATATCGACTACGCGAAGCGCACGCTGGAGGCCGGTGGCACCACCGTGCGCGAGGGGGAGATGATCAGCATCGACGGCACGACCGGCGAGATCTACGCCGGCGAGCTGCCGACCATCGAGGCGCGGTTCGAGGACGAGCACGACCTTGCCACCCTGCTTGGCTGGGCCGATGCGGTCCGCCGCCTCCAGGTCTGGGCCAACGCCGACTACCCGCGCGATGCCGAGCGAGCGCGGGCGTTCGGGGCGCAGGGGATCGGCCTGTGCCGCACGGAGCACATGTTCTTCGAAGAGGAGCGGCTGCCGACCGTGCGCCGCATGATCCTCGCCTCCACGAGGGCGACCGAGGCCAAGCGACGCCTCGAGGCGGGACATGAGCTGTCAGCGGACGACGCGGAGACGGTCGCCACATTCGACGGCGCGCTGGAGACGCTCCAGCACCTCCAGGCCGATGACTTCGCCGGCCTGTTCCGGGCGATGGACGGCCTGCCGGTCGTCATCCGCCTGATCGACCCGCCGCTCCACGAGTTCCTGCCGAGCCACGACGAGCTGCTGGCCAAGGTGACGAGGCTCCGCACGGTGATCGAGCTGACCCCCGCCTCCCAGCTGCAGCAGGGGATCCAGGCCGAGCTCTCAGAGGCCGATGAGCTCCTCTCTGCGGTCGAGGCGATGCGCGAGCAGAACCCGATGCTCGGCATGCGCGGCTGCCGGCTCGGGCTCCTGATCCCCGATATCGTCAAGATGCAGACCCGCGCCATCCTCGGCGCAGCGGCTCGCGTGGCGGGGGAGGGCAAGACTCCGCTCCCCGAGATCATGATCCCGCTGGTGGGTCATGTGAACGAGCTGGCTGAGACGCGCCGCGTGCTCGAGGCCGAGGTCGCCAAGATCGTGGAGGAGAGCGGGCGGCAGGTGCACTACAAGTTCGGCACGATGATCGAGGTGCCGCGCGGGGCGCTGACCGCGGACCAGATCGCCGAGCATGCCGAGTTCTTCAGCTTCGGCACAAACGACCTCACCCAGATGACGTTCGGCTACTCACGCGACGACGCGGAGGGGAAGTTCCTGCTGCAGTACGTTGAGCGCAAGATCCTGCCCGAGAACCCGTTCCAGGTCCTCGACATCGAGGGTGTGGGCCAGCTGGTCCGGATGGCCACCGAGAAGGGTCGCGCCGCGCGCCCGGGACTCAAGGTCGGCATCTGTGGGGAGCACGGCGGCGATCCTGCCAGCATCGCCTTCTGCCACGACATCGGCCTCGACTACGTCTCCTGCTCGCCGTTCCGCGTGCCGGTTGCCCGATTGGCGGCTGCTCACGCGGCTCTCGCCTCAGCCGAGGCGCGCGACAGGTAAGGGCGACCCTCGTTAGAGTGGTGCGACCTCGTTCGCCTCGTTCGACAACGGACCTGAGCCGATGGCGTTGATCGCCTTTACCGTGTAATAGTACCTGACTGTGGGGACGAGGCCGGTATCGGTAAACCCAGGCGTATCGGCGAATTTGCAGGTGTCAGGAGTACCGGAAAGGACACCGCGACACAACTGGTAATTCAGGATCGCGCTGCCCCCGTTGTCCGGTGCTGACCAGCTGAGATCGATTTGGCCCGTTGCCCCCCCAGGGCTGGCCACCAGGTTGGTGATCTGACCCGGCACCGTCGGAACGGGCGTCGGCACTGGGGTTGGCACGGGGGTTGGAACGGGCGTTGACGTCGGCCTTGGGGTAGGCATCGGCGTGGGCAGTGCCGTGGGCGCGACGGTCGGGGTCGGGTTACCCGTGGGCACCCCGGTTGGCGCCGGGGTCGCTCCTGGAGTCGTTGCTCTCGGCGTTGGGGTCGGCCTCGCCGAGCTGCCGGGCTTGGCCGTCGGCCCCCCGACCGGTTGTGTCGTGGCCGACGGAGTTGCAGCCGAGTCGACGCTCTCGCCCGGGGAGAGCGAGGCTCCGCCGGCGCTTGCCTGTGGCGTGGCCGTTCCGCCAAGGACGCCCTGATCCGGCGTATGGCTGGCCTGCGCAACCGGTCCGTTCACTCGAGGCGTACCGAACAACTGCGTCACACCGGTCCCCAGGATCGCGGCGCCGACCAGGGCCGCGGCGGCCACGCTCCCCAGCCGGGCGGCACCCGCGAACTCCTTGCCCCCGAGGGCGAGTGCCACCGGCATCGGCGCACTTCCGAAGTCCACGGCGGCGAGCCGGTCGAGCGCAGCGATCGAACGGAGGCAGGTATCGCAGACCGAGGCGTGAACGGCGGCATCGCGCGGGGGATCGCCCTCCGCGCCCGCGGCCAGCCACGCCTGGAAACGCTGGTGACCATCGTTCATCCGAGCCCGCGATCGGCCGACATCGCGCGGCTCACGACGGCCTCGACGCGTTTCGCCAATTCACCTTGCTGATGGAGGCCTTGTGTGTCGGGCCAACTTCCCGGCTCATCGCCGGCGACTCGCAGGTAGCGAGCCCGCGCGTCTGCGACTGCTCGTCGGGTGGCAGTCGGCGGGGAGCTGATGATCGTCTCGATGTCTGTCAGTGCGAATCGCTCGACGGTGGAGGCAACCAGGACGGCCCGGGCCCGCAGGCTCATCGCCGCCAAGGCCTGGAAGATGACGTCGTCGACGCCGAGCGAGGCGAGCACATCCCGCCGGACTAGGGTTGGGATTGACTTGCGGCGCTGCCAGCGGCTCAGGTCGCGGAGGGTTCGAGCTCTCAGCCAGGCTGCGATACGCTTGGGCTGCCCTGGCTCTGTCGCCTGTCGTGCTCCCGCAGCCAGCGCGCGGCCTGTCGCTCGCTCGGCGGCCAGCTCGTCTCCGAGTGTGATCAGGATCGCGAACCCGTGCAGGCGTCGGCCGTGCATGTTGTGCAAGGCATCGGCCAGCACCGGGTCGTCGTGCGCCGGCGCAGGGGTTGCTGTGGCTGTCAGATCTCCTCCGTCCGAAACGGCGCCCAGCGGACCGGCTGGTCCGCAAGTGTAGGCCGTTGGTGCAAGCCAGTCGGGTGGGGCACCTGCCGCCTTCACGAGCCGCCGCGAGCGGCCGCGTACCGCCAGCCGGGCTTGTGGGACGCTTCGTGGCACTTGACTTCGTGGTAAAATGCCCGCATTCCTCTTGACAAGCCCTTGACAAAGCGCCGCACGGCGTGGGGTGCCTCTCTCGCATGACCTCTTCCGGCATCGCTGCCGAGATCAAATCCAAGCTTCCTGTCATCGACGTGGTGGGCGAGACCGTCGCCCTCAAGCGGGCGGGGTCTGCCTACAAGGGACTCTGCCCCTTCCACGCCGAGAAGACCCCCTCATTCATCGTCACTCCCGATCGCGAGAGCTGGCGCTGCTTTGGCTGCGGCGAAGGCGGTGACATCTTTACATTTCTGATGAGACGGGACGGAATCGAGTTCCGGGAGGCGCTCTCGCGACTCGCCGAAAAGGCGGGTGTCGAGCTTTCGGCGCAGACGGCGAAGCAAGATCGACATCGGCGACGACTCCGGGAGGCCCTCGAGGCGGCAATCGCCTGGTACCGCGAGGTGCTGCTGCAGGCGTCGCAGGCCGAGCGGGCCCGCGCCTATCTCGACGAACGGGGTCTCACCGCTGAATCCTTGGAGCGCTTCGGGATCGGCTATGCCCCAACGAGCTGGGATGCACTCACACGCCGGCTCATCGGTCGCGGCTTCACCAATGACGACCTGCTCGCCGCCGGGCTCGCCTCACCCTTGAGCCGTGGTGGGGTGATCGACAAGTTCCGCGGCCGGATCATCATCCCCATTCGCGATGCCTCCGGCCGGGCCGTCGGCCTGGGCGGCAGGATCATGCCGGGCGCCGAGGGTCCCAAGTACCTGAACTCTCCGGCCGGCCCGCTCTTCGACAAGAGCCGAACCCTGTATGGGCTGGACCTGGCGAAGGCGGCGATCAGGCGCGAGAAGCTGACCGTGATCGTCGAGGGCTACACCGATGTCATGGCGGCGCACCAGGCCGGCTTCGCGAACGTGGTGGCCAGCCTTGGCACGGCGCTGACGAGGGGACAGATCGAGCTGGCAACGCGATATGCCGATGGGATCGCCCTGGCCTACGACGTCGACCTCGCGGGCGAGGCCGCTACCCAGCGCGGGCTGCTGGAGGAGCTCGGGCCCGACCAATCCGTGAGCAAGGTCCGGGTCGTGCGCATCCCGGCTGGGAAGGATCCCGACGAACTGATCCGCAACGATCCCGATGCCTGGCGCGTGGCGGTCGCCGATGCGAAGCCGGTGATCGAGTACTTCATGGAGCGCACCGCTGCCGAGGTTGACCTGGACAGCATCACCGGCAAGCGGGAGCTTACCGGACGGGCGCTGGCCCTTCTGAAGCGGGTTGGCGATCCGGTGGAGCGCAGCCTCTATCTGCAGCGACTGGCGCGACTCGTCAACGTCGAGGAGCGCGTGCTGCTGGAGGCGCTGGCTCGCGAACCGGTCCGCCGCGCCCCCCGCCTCGCCCCGCTGCCAGTGGGACCGGGCACCGAGGCAACCGCCGTGGAGGGGCTCGGACCGCTCGAGCGCGAGGCGTTGAGCCTCCTGCTCCGATATCCCGCGCTGACGGCCGACCTGCCGACGGACGAACCGCTCCCGTTCCGCGATGCCGCGACGGGCGCCCTGGTCGGCGCGTGGCGCGAACGCGCGGGGCAGGGCGGCGCCACCGCAGCGGACCTCGAGGCATTCGTCGGCAGTCTCGATCCCGCAACGGCGGGCCTCGCCCGCGACCTCCTGACCCATCTGTCAGCCAACGGAAATGCCGCACCTCTCGATGCCGCTGGGGCGCGTTCCCAGCTCCGTACGTGCCTCGTACGACTCCGAAAGGACCGCATCAACGAGGCAGTTCACGACGGCCAACTGCTCATTGCGGAGGCGCAGCGCGAAGGGGATCAAGAGCAGGTGCAAGCATTGAATCGACGGCTCAACCAGCTTCGCGAAGAGCGGAACGCTGTCGACCAGGAAATGGAATCACCGGCCCAGGCGGTCGGCGTGAGGA
>JACDEL010000021.1:20458-39997 GCA_013816405.1 Chloroflexota bacterium
CCACCACCAAGGAGCCGGCCAAGGCCACGGCCGTCGTCGCTGCCCCGAAGTCAGCCCGCAAGGCAGCGGCTGCGGTCGTCGAATCCCCGAAGCCGGCGCGCAAGACAGCTCCGGCCTTCGCCGCCCCGAAGTCAGCGCGAACGTCGACCGCTGCCGTCGCCGCGGCCCCGAAGGCGACGCGCAAGGCGGTCCCGGCCGTCGAGGCTCCGAAGGCCGCGGCCAGGGCACCGCGCGCCAAGGTCACGGCAGCCTCGAAGGGCAGCGCTCAGCACGGCAAGGGGATGGGCGCCGCCCTCCAAGCCCTGCTGGCCAAGGGTCGTGACGAGGGATTCATCACCCATGACCAGATCCTCCTGGCGATGCCACAGCCCGAGATGCATCCCGGCGAGATCGAGGAGCTGTACGCAGCCGCCGAGGAGAGCGGGGTCGAGGTCCTCGACGCCGACAACAACCCGACCCTGATCGCCGAGGCCGGCCTCGACGCCGACGAAGCCGCCGCGGTGATCAAGCGCGAGGGGATCGACGAGGACCTGGATGCGCTCGCAGCCGACCTGATCGGCATCGATGACCCGGTCCGCATGTACCTAAAGGAGATCGGCAAGGTCGCCCTGCTGACCGCTGAAGAGGAGGTCGTGCTGGCCAAGGCCATCGAGCTGGGCGAGCTGGCGGTCGAAGACCCGGCGCGCGCACTGGTCAACCTGTACACCTGGGTCAGCACCAACTCCGAGCCGAAGGCCCGCGCCATGGCCGCCATGCGCGCGTTCGACCTGCCCAAGGATTCGGCGCGGGTGACCCGTGACGCGGTCGACTGGTGGCTCGCGCGCAAGGAGACGGTGACGCCGCCCAGCGTCAAGTTCTCCAAGGCCCGTCGGGCCCCCGATCTCGACGACGAGGCGCGCGAGCGCATCATGCGTGCCGAGTCGATCATGAAATTGATTGGCGAGGACCCCGGAGAGGCCCTCAAGCAGGCCATCCTGTTCGGACATACCTACCGCCAACGCGCCCTCGACCATGCCGGCGCGGTCGAGCTGGTCGAGCTCGAGCGCTGGGCGCGCGAGACCGCGCAGGGCATCGTGCGGGACTACATCGAGGATGGCAACGATGCCGCCTATCTCCACGAGCTCGGCTACGACCCGACCATTCCGCCTGAGGTGCCGCTCGAAAAGCGCGCTGGCCGTCTGGTCGAGCAGAGCGTCGACGCGAGGAAGCGCCTGACCGAGGCCAACCTGCGGCTGGTGGTCAGCATCGCGAAGAAGTACATCGGCCGCGGCATGAGCTTCCTGGACCTGATCCAGGAGGGGAACATCGGCCTCATCCGGGCGGTCGAGAAGTTCGACTACGAGAAGGGCTTCAAGTTCAGCACCTACGCCACCTGGTGGATCCGGCAGGCGATCACCCGCGCAATCGCCGACCAGGCTCGCACCATCCGCATCCCGGTCCACATGGTCGAGACCATCAACCGCCTGATCCGGGTCAGCCGCACGCTCCTCCAAGAGCTGGGCCGCGAGCCGACGGTGGAGGAGATCGCTCGGCGCATGAGCCGCGACGAGATCATCCGCGAGCTGCGCGACAAGCTGCAGCGCGAACCGACCGAGTCCGAGACCGACGAGCGCGAGGCGGCCGGGCCGCAGACCGTCTCACCCGAGAAGGTCCGCGAGATCATGAAGGTCAGTCAGGAGCCCGTCAGCCTCGAGACGCCGATCGGCGAGGAGGAGGACAGCCATCTCGGCGACTTCATCCCGGACCTTGCCAGCGTTGCGCCGGCAGACGCGGCCAGCCACCAGCTGCTCAAGGAGCAGGTAGAGGGCGTGCTCGACAGCCTTACCCCACGGGAGCGACGAGTTCTCCAGCTGCGCTTCGGCCTGGAGGACGGCCGCAGCCGAACCCTCGAGGAGGTTGGGCGAGACTTCAACGTGACCCGCGAGCGGATCCGCCAGATCGAGGCCAAGGCGCTGCGCAAGCTGCGCCATCCGAGCCGCAGCCGGAAGCTCAAGGACTACCTGGAATAGCCCGATGCCGGCCGAGTGGCCGCCGGATTCCTCTTTGACCCGTCGCGCCAGGCGCGGGTATCATCGCGCGGTCCCACCGGCCCTCGCGACGCGGCCGGCGTCTGTTCCGGCGTAGCTCAGTGGTAGAGCGGGCGGCTGTTAACCGCTTGGTCGTAGGTTCGAGTCCTACCGCCGGAGCCAGCTTCCCCGAGTGGATCGACCACTTCGGCCTCCTCTCGCCGACTCCAGACGACCCCGTTTGCGAGTCCCGTGACTGATTCCGTGACTGATTCCGTGACCGAGTGTCCCAACCCGGTCAACGCTACCTCCAGCAGGTCGGCCGCCTCGCGTTGCTGACTTGCTGTGACGTGCGCGTACCGCTCCATTGTCACCTTGCTGCCGGGCGCGTGGCGCAGCAGCTCCTGTGCCACCCGAGGGTGCGCACCGGCACCCACGAGGAGGCTCACCGCCCCGTGTCTCATGTCGTGGAGGCGCATCGTCGGCAGGGCCGCTCGCAGCAGCAAGGACTGGAAGTGCTTCGTAAACCACGAGCCGCTGATCGCCAATCCGTGCTCCGTGACGAACACCAACGAGTCGCCGAACGGCACCAACGGTCGCTCGGCTTCCTGTCGTTCGAGATGTGCGCGCAGCCGGTGAGCAACGAAGGGCGGTAGCGGAATCGTGGCCGCCGAGGCAGCGGTCTTCGTCTCCACTCGCACAGCATTCCGGCCCGAGCCTGAGACCTGGTAGCGGATGGTCACTGTCATGTGCTCGAGGTCGAGGTCGGACCGGGCGAGGCCGAGGATCTCCGACGAGCGCAGACCCAAGAAAGCGAGCGCGTAGGCAGCCTCGAGCCGGTCGCCGGCGATCGCCGCAAGGATCGCGCGAGCACGCTCCGGCGTGAGGGCGTCGATGTTCGAGCGGGAGATTCGACGCAGGGGCACGAGCTTCGCCACGTTGCGCCGGACGTGGCCTCGCATCTCCGCTTGGCCGAGCGCCCGCCGTAGCATGACCTGCGCATTGCGGACGGTCTTGGCGGATGCGGGCTGCTGGGTTTTGGCGCTGACTCGGTGCGTCACCATCTGATTGCAGCACGCCTCGATGTCCTCGGCTGTCAGTCGGATGAGCGGGATGTCGGCTATTGGCTCAAGGTGGAGCAGCACGTCCTTGTAGCCGCGAAGCGTGTTCCCACTGATCGTGGGCCGGGCGCTCTCATCGAGCCACCGTCGGAGGTATTCGCCAAGGCTCAGCCTCGAGAGGTCCAATCCTGCTCGGCGGTCCGCCTTCAGCTCTTCGAGCTTTCGGCGTGCCTCGGCCTTCGTCCTTGCCGAGCGGGTCTGGTATGACCGATGGCCTCGAGGGCCGCTCGACAACTGCGCGAGCCACGCGCCGTCGCTGCCGCGCTGAAACACGCTTCCTTCTCCTGACATCCGCCGTCTCCTCATGGGTTGATGATAACCACGCCTCTAGTGCCGCCATTGGCACGATCCAGACCGACCCGAGCTTCCGACCGGCCAGCTCACGGCGCACTAGAGCGCGTCGAACCGTCTCCTCGTTGACCCCAAGCGTCTGGGCGACCTCAGAGACGCGCAGAGCCCTCCGGCCATCACCCATGGCATGAACCTCGGTTGGCCATGAACGCAGATGGAGCATGGCCAGACGTCGGAGGGCGGGTTGCCGTTCGCTTCGACGGTCGGCACTGGCGCCAGCGCCGCAGCCAATGCTTCTGCCGAGGGGTGACCTTGCTGATGACGGTCTTCAGCTCATCAACGACCACCCTACGGCCGCCGAAGGTGACGACCCGCCAGGCGACGCCACGTGCCAGGGTGGTGCTGCTGGTGAGCCATCGGGTCATCGCGGCTCCCGCATTTGCTCGCATGAGCTGCCTGTTCATGAACCCGGTACAGCGGCATCATCGGAGAAGCGCCCCGTACCGCTTGTACTGCTTGTACCGCTCGTACCGGGATCTCCGACAGCTACGTACCTAGCCCACGCATCGGTAAACTCCGATGCGAAGTAACCGCGTTGGGGTTGGCCGTGAACCCGACGCTGAAGAGGGCGAACGCGATATGGGGCGAGGAGCCGGGCCAGCCCACGCCCCGAGAGCGGCTTGCCATACCAGTCGCCCCACGGTGCCTCCTCAAGCCCATTCAGCCAATCGAGCAGGCTGGCCGTGGGCAGGTACTCGACCTTCAGGTCGTCGAAGGCATCCCGAATGTCGGCCAGCAGGCGCACTCCAATGCTTACCTCGGTTGTGGCATCAGCACTTAGAGCAAGGGCCGACGCACGAGCCCGGGTGTGCCAATCGTTACCGGCAGCGTCCGCGATGGACAGCAGCGGCTCCCAGCAATCCGCTGCCCTGTCTCTCAGCTCTTCAGGAACCGGTACATCCGTTACATCCGTTACGATGCCCATCGGGAAGACGATCCCCTTCGCCTCCTCGCGGGCCTTCCGTGACCGGAAGCTGGCGACCGGCTCGGTCGGCGCGCGCCGCTTCATGCGCACCGGGATGGAGCGATCGGTAACCGTGGAGGGCAGGTTCCCGATGCCGGCGATCGCCTTCGCCCCGTAGATGTCGAATTCCTCGACCTCGCGGCGCTGGCCGTTCATGCTCACACGGAGGACTGGCGTCCCCTGCCGGTTGCCGGCATTGAGGATGGCCCTGATTCCCTCCTGGCGTTCGCTCGGACGAGGGCCGAAGAAGGCGTCAACCTCGTCGAGCAGCAGCGTCGGCCGAGGGCGTCGCGCCAGCACCGAGAAGGTCACCGCCTCGGAAGGCATGACCATGCGCTGCGGGTTGGGCACTAGCAGTTCGAGGCAATCGAGAACCCGCGTCTTGCCCGATTGCATCTCGGCCGACGTGACGGCCAGGATGGGGCTGGTCTCGAAGCACTCGACCTGCCAGGCGTGCGCGACCCACAAAGCAATGGCAACCGCCTCGTGCTCCGAGGGGAAGGCGACGTAGCGGAGCAGGAACGCTTCGACGGCGGCCAAATACCCGGCCAGATCCATCCCAGCTTTGACCCGCGACGTCCAGTTGGCCAGGTCCGGCGCCGGCGGGATGGCTACGATCTGCTCGCCGAGCGGGCCGAGGGCGTTGACCAGCATCCGGTCGTTAAGATCCATCGGGCTGGTCATTCCACACGCTCCAAGCGAGGTTGCTTCCGCGGACTAGTCGTCACGCGATGTGGCGTTCGAGCTGGGGTGCCGGGCAGCCTCAGCCTCTTGCCATCGCTCTTCGATCCACTCCTCGAGCTGACGCACTGGGACTCGCCGCGAGCGGCCAATCCGGACGCTTGGGAGTGCGCCCGAGGCCGCCAACTCGTACGCTCGCGCTCGGCTGATGCCGAGCATTTCCGCGGCCTCCTCCACTCGAAGGAGCGCCCGATCACGATTGGCCATTGCTTCTCCTGACGCAGCGTGGTCTGGACGGACTACTGTGTCGATTAGGATGCGCAACGGACCACCGGGGAATGAGCACCTTTACGAAACATCAACGCGTCTTGTGACTGCACCGCGACCCGGACTAACACGCGGTGCACCCAAGGGTCTTTGGCCTGCAGTGACCAACGTTGAGCGCATCGGCGGCTTGCGACTTCGCGTCTACCTGCACTACGACGCCGACACGCAGGTCTCCGACCTAATCACCGCATTCCATTCAAGGTGGTGGGACTCGGTCGGGGCTCAGCTTCGGCGCTTGGACGACTGCCTCCCGGACACGACTGATGCCATTCAGTCTCTCGCCGACCGAGTTGGCGATGTCGCAACCGCCGCCGCATACGTCTCGGGACTTCGAAACCTGGCAGCCAGCGTCGGGCTGCATCGGATTCCGGCGGTCGGCTCAGGCGTTATCCAAGTGGGTTACCTTCCGAGCGGAGTCGCACAGGTGCACCGGTTCCTCTGGCATTTGGATAAGGCATTGCTGTGGGAGCGAGCTCCGCAAGGGCTCAAGCGGGGGATTGGTCGAATCGAGCGTCCGTCGTTCTTCAAGCTGGCGTCCTTCGCGACCCCTGTACCTCAGATCGACACCAGGATTCACGGATCGGGGACCAACTGGGACCCGCGCCAAGAAACGCTGGCCGAGGCCCGAGCAAGACTTCGACGGGACACGGTGTTGTCGCTCAGCGCGATCGAGGCCGAGCTCCATCGAATAGCGAGCGAGGGCGGCTATTCATTCCCGGATACGTCGACCATCCGGGGTGGAATCTATCGTCTAGACCGAGACGCACAGTGGGTGTGGTGGCGAATCCGCCACGGTTGGACCTATACGCGAGTGGCGGCGGAATGGACACGCATGCACCCAGGAGACATTCGACTACAAGGTCCGCGGGACGACCTGGATGCGCGAGCCTGGGAGCGGGAACACCCCTCGGAGCGCCCCTCGCCTGACGCACGCGACGCAGCTCCACACGTTCGTCGGGCCGTGACAGCCTTCGCCTTGAAGGCTGTCCTCGACGTTCAGACTGGGCCAGGTCGCAAGCGACCGTCGGCGCTTCGCTAAGCCTCTTGCTGCGGACAGTCGATCAACGGAGTCCCATGATTCGGTCGGTGCGCACTGCTTCCGGCTCCTCATCGAGCTCGCGCAGGTCCTTACGGATCGCTGCCACGAGAGCCAGCGCCTGGTGGCGGAGGCTCCACAGCTGGTCGCGCCGGCAGCGAAGTCGCTCCATCGGCTCAGGCCGCGCCAGGTAGGGTTGCAGCACCGGCAACTGCACGCGGATCTGGCTCACGCGCGGGCCGCTAACGCCCATCTCCTGTGCAATGCGTCGGTTGCTGTATCCCTCGTCGAGCAACTCGGCGACGCGACACGCTTGCTCGATCAAGTGCGGCGTCAAGCCCTTCATGGAATCACCCCGCATCGTGGGCACGGCCGTTCGGGCGCCGAGAGCCAGTATCGCCGCCCACACCCCGCGCAGAGGAAGCCACGCCGGGGGTCGAGCTCCGCCCGATAGACCCAGCGTCCGGGGTCGAGCTCGACATATCCGGGGGGCCAGGGTGAGCCATTGGGCGCCCAGGGCGGGCCTTCCCACTGCTTTGGCCCCGCGCCTTGATCGACTCGACGCGGTGGCTCGACGCTGTCAAGCGTGCAACGGTTGAGCATGTGGGTACGGTGGAGTGCGGTTCGCCAATAGCGCCAGCCGTCGATCTCAACGTACCGCATGGGGTATTGATAGCCGCGGAAGTAGGCGTTGAAGGCGCCCGGGCTCTCCCGGATCACGCACATCAGGACGTTGGCTGCCAGAGCATCGCACTGGCCGAGCACCACGTACTGGTGGGGCGGCATCCCGCTGCCAGGCAGTGACGAACGCCATGGCAACTGTAGGATCGCCGACGCGACGTCGTAAACCTCGCCATCTGGCCCAACGACTTCTTCGCCCTCCAGATGCAGCTTCTGGCGCCAGAGCGGCGACCCAAACAGGCTCATCTGACTCATGCTGGTCGCCCGCCACGACTGCGCTGAGTGGCTGCTCCGGCGTACGTTCGCGTCCAGGTGATGGGCGCGGGGCTCCGACGCATGCGACCCGGGCGGACCGATGACGGTGGAGTCGAGGTTTTGGATACACGGTCACGGTCGACAACCAAGACCCCGAGTTCCGTGGCTGCGTCACGCCAGCCCTCGTCGGGTTCGGCCTCCAGTCGTCGCAGGTAGATGGCGGTGGTCGCGATGCTGGCATGGCCGAGAAACGACGAGACTTCCTCGATCGAGGCTCCAGAACGCCGTCGGAGTACCGCGGCAGAATGCCGCAGGACGTGCGGACTGACATCCGCAAGTCCTGCGTTCGCGGCGTAGCGGCGCAGGTTCGCGTAGAAGCCAGCCGCCGAGATGGCGAAGATCGGCTGATCAGGCGCGAGCGTGCTTGACACACCCGACCGCTCCTCGAGCGCACTGACGATCGCTTCGAGCGCCGGTTCTGGAATCCTTCGCCGGCGTGCGCGTCCGCCCTTGACTCGCACTTCGTAGTAGCCGGTCGCAAGGTCGACGTCCCTGACGCGCAGACTGATGACCTCGCTTCGTCGGAGTCCGGTCAGCAGGATGAGCAGGACCATGGCTCGGTCGCGGAGCCCGCTCCGTGTTGTCGGGATCGCCGCGAGAAGGTGCCTGAGCTCGCCGGTCTCCAGCATGCGTGGGAGCGGCGACGTGGGCCGAGGCCGCTGGACATCGGTCGCTGGGTTGCGTTCGATCGCCCCCACCCGGCGCGCGAACTCGTACACGCCGGAGATTGCGGCCAGCCGGACGCAGATCGTTGATGGCGTTGGCTCCGCCCGGCCAGGGCTCCGCCCGTAGGCGAATGAGTGGACACTCAGCGGCGTAACGTCGCCCGGATCGGGGAAGGTGGCGAAGAATCGCTCGAGGATGCGTGCGTACTCGAGCGGGGTCCGGACGCTGCCGCCCTGCAGGTGGGCTTCGGTGAGATAGGCGCTGGCGACCGCCGGCCAAGGATCGGGTAGAGCCCGAAGAACCCCCCAGGTTGCTCGCTCGGGGGTGCTCAGCTCCATCAGTATAATGATACCACATTGACAACTACTGGTCAAGTAATGGATACTACTGAGGAGCTTCGTCAGGGCGGCAACAGTTATCGAGAGGGATCTCACGATGCGGCGGATCGAGTTCGAGGCGGACACCATCGGGGAGCTCGTCGACATGGCACGGCGCTGGGTCGCCGCCTACCCCGAACTGGCGCGCGACCAAGTGCCGGCGAATCCGGAGCCGCCTGCATTGGAGGAGCTCCAGGACGTGCTGCTGCGGATCACCAGCCCTGCCAGTCAGCAGTTCCTGCGCGAGGTCGCCGCCCAGACCTTGGCTGGCGAAGTACTCCCGATCGACGATGCCCTTCGGGTTCGCTGTGGGCTGCCGCCTGGCCGCACCTTCGTCGGGGTCCTCGGGGTCGCGAATCGCACCATGCGTCGGCGGGCGGGCCGTGACGTGGTCAGCTGGGATTCGGCCGCCCACGGCTACCGGATGAGCGTGGACGACGCCCGCGTAGTCGGGGAGACGCTTGGCCCGCCCATTGGTGCCGAGCGGTAGGGGGATCTACCGGCCAGGACATCGCAGGAGCCGCGCAGATGGCGCCGTTACGGCTCGGTGGCTTTGTGCATTCGGCCCGCCGCTGGGCGGTGCTGCGTGAGCGTGGACGAGCGTGCATGCATGGCCCTGGGTCGATTACCGGCGCGCCCGCTCGCCGAGGTAACACTAAGTATGTTTAGCGTGACGTGCTATGTCGTTCCAGCCTCCCGCGGCGGCCGGGCTAGGTACCTTCGCCGACGCGCTCGACGGCCTCATGTCCCGGGGATGGGCTCGTTCGTCGTGCTTGGCCAAGGGGCTGGGCGTCACACTCTCGTCACACTCTCGTCACACTCTCGTCACACTCTCGTCCCGGTCCAAGGCGCCTTCATGACGTGCACGCCACTGGCGCTCCTAGAGCCCCCGTACCCCATGCATGCACGGCTGCGTGGCCACCGTGCATGAGCGTGAATGGAGAGGAGCTAGCACGCGGGCCCGCTTTCCTGTGGTGGTTAGACTTGGAGTCGAGCACGTGCTGGCAGCCCCGCAGCTGGAGATCAGTGTCGAATGGGACTAGTTGGCGCCTCGAGACCGGGTCTTGGACGCCTTGCCCGAGTCGAGTTGCGTGCGGCGTGGGTCGGCGAATCGAGCGACTTCACTCCATGGCTCGCACAGGCGGACAACATCGCGCTCCTCGGCGAGGCCATCGGCATAGAGCTCGAGGTCGAGTCTCAGGAGAAGAGTGTCGGTCCGTTCCGGGCGGACATCCTTTGCCGCGACACGATCAACAACCACTATGTCCTCATCGAGAACCAGCTGGAACGCACCGATCATGTCCATCTTGGGCAGCTCCTCACCTACGCTGCCGGGCTTGAGGCGGTAACGATTGTCTGGGTCGCGAGCCGCTTCACCGAAGAGCATCGCGCCGCACTCGACTGGCTCAACAACGCCACGACAAGCACATTCAACTTCTTCGGTCTCGAGATCGAGCTGTGGAAGATCGGCGATTCGGCGATGGCGCCGAAGTTCAATGTCGTTTCCCAGCCCAACGACTGGAGTAAGGCAGTCCGAGAGCAGGCTGCGAGTGGGCAGGCAACCGCTCTGTCTGAGTTCCAGCGACTTCACCTCGAGTATTGGACCCAGTTCCGGCGGTACCTTGAGGATCGTGGAAGCCCGATCCGAACGAACCGACCCTCAAAGGATCACTGGAGCAACGTGGCGGTAGGCCGCAGCTACTTCGGCCTCGTCCCCTGGAATGGCATGCGGGACAATCGTTCTGGCGTGTATCTGCAGCTGACGGGTCCGGACGCAAAGGCTCACTTCAGTCTCATCGAAGATCGGTTCCACTCCGAGGTCGAGGGACGCCTGGCACCTTTGGGGACGCTGGATTGGCGCCTGCTTCCGAAGGCGAAGGAGAGTCAAATCGCCTTGGTTCGAGCGACTACGCCGTCCAAGCCCGAATCGTGGCCTGAACTGAACAAGTGGATGGCCGAGACCCTGGAAGCGATGCACGCACTGTTCGCGCCGATCGTGAAGGGCCTGAACGCTGCCGAGTACGTGCCGCAAGCCGATGATCCCGAGGTCAGCGCGGACGCCGCCGTGGAGGTCACGAGTTCATCGGCGTAGCCTCGGTACCCTGGCCGTCTCAGCTCTGGCGCTACGCCAGCGCCGAGCACACGAACGCCGCTCGCTCGGTCATCGCCGTGCGGCCAAGATCCAGCTGGATCTCCTCGTTGATGGCGATGACCTGCCAGCTCTCGACCTCGACGTACACCGCCTCGGTCGCCAATCGAGACTCGAGATCCGCGAGAGAGCGCCAGTCGCCGATGAACTCGATCATCCGCCCCGTGTCGTCGACCCCGATCTCGTAGCCGCTGCCGGCCGCGGAGAGGTAGGCGACCGAGCCGACCTTGACCCGCAAGGGAGTGCCAGATGGGCTTTCCATTGGCGGACACGATAGCGCGGCTGCCAAATGCCACGGCCCATGTTCCAACAACGGTGATTAGCTTGATAGGCGAGCGTTCCACAACGCTCGCCCTCCAACGGTCGTTGCCTTTCAGACGCGGAGAGGGCAACGGTCCGCCGGGATCCGGCCTCCGACAATGACGTTCCGATCGCGTCCTTCATGGCCAGCGGCCAACGTACCGTGGCATGCTCTGCGCGGATGACTTCAGTGTGGACGACGTATGAGCGACGCTGAGCGGCTCCGGCGTCTCGAGGGAGGTCTCTGGTCCGCAGCTGACCAGCTCCGCGCCAACTCGTCTCTGGCCGCCTCTCAATACTCCCTCCCGGTCCTGGGTCTCATCTTCCTCCGCTACGCCGACGTCCGTTTCGTCCAGGCTGAGCAGCATCTCGAGGGTCACGCCACCGGACGACGTGAGATCGGACGGGCGGACTACCAGGCACGCGGTGTCATGTATGTGCCCGCGACGGCGAGGTTCTCCCACCTCAAAAACCTCCCGGAAGGCGCAGACATCGGACAGGCCATCAACCGGGCCATGGAAGCGATCGAGGCTGAGAACCCCGACCTCCAGGGCGTCCTTCCTCACGACTACGCACGGTTCGACAACGGCGTCCTGTCGGAGCTCCTTCGCCTCATGGGGTCCATCCCGGACGACATCGAGGGCGACGCCTTCGGGAAGATCTACGAGTACTTCCTCGGCAACTTCGCCATGAGCGAGGGCCAGCGCGGCGGCGAGTTCTTCACTCCGACCTCGATCGTCAAGCTCATCGTCGACATCATCGAGCCCTTCCATGGGCGCATCCTCGACCCCGCCTGCGGGTCGGGCGGGATGTTCGTCCAGTCGGCACGTTTCGTTGAGGAGCACCAGAAGAACCCGACGTCCGAGATCTCGATCTTTGGGCAGGAACGGGTCGAGGCGACGATTCGCCTGGCCAAGATGAACCTCGCGGTCCACGGCCTCGCTGGCGACATCGTCCAGTCGAACACCTACTACGAAGACCCGCACCGCTCGCTCGGTCGGTTCGACTTCGTCATCGCTAATCCGCCCTTCAACGTGAACGGCGTCGACAAGGACCGGATCAGAGATGATCGGCGCTACCCGTACGGCATCCCGTCCGTTGACAACGCCAACTACCTGTGGATCCAGGTGTTCTCATCGGCGCTCAGCGAGACCGGTCGCGCTGGGTTCGTGATGGCCAACTCGGCGTCGGACGCCCGGCACTCCGAGCTCGCCATCCGACGGAAGCTCGTCGAGGCCCACCAGGTGGACGTCGTGATCGCGGTCGGGCCTAACTTCTTCTACACCGTCACCCTACCCGTCACACTCTGGTTCCTCGACAAGGGCAAGCGGAATACCAACCGAGCCGACAGAGTCCTATTCCTCGACGCCCGGCACATCTATCGCCAGCTCGACCGGGCGCATCGCGACTTCACCCCCGAACAGCACGAGTTCTTGGCGAACGTCGTCCGTTTGTATCGGGGCGAGGAACCGGAGTTCCGAGATGGCTCCGAAGCAATGCTGCGAGACCAATTCCCGGAGCTAACCTACCGAGACGTCCGGGGGCTATGCGGCGTGGCTGGAATCGGTGAGATCGAAGGCTACGGCTGGAGTCTGAACCCAGGCCGCTATGTTGGCGTTGCAGACGATGAGGTGGACGACGTCAACTTCGCGGAACGGTTCGAGGAGCTAGCAGAGGAACTCCGCACGCTGTCATCTGAGGCCGCTGAGCTCTCACAGCGGATCGAGGAGAATGCCTCCCGCCTGTTGGCGGACGTATGAGCTCATCTCGGACACTTCGAGATGCTGCAACTCTCGTGATGGGTACGTCACCGAAAGGCGTGACCTACAACACCGACGGCACCGGCGCTCCTTTGTTGAACGGACCGACCGAGTTCGGGCCGGTGCATCCGGATTGCACCTTATTCACCACGGCACCGGTCAGGGTCTGTGAGCCCTACGACCTCCTGTTCTGTGTGCGCGGATCCACGACGGGGCGGATGAACTGGGCGGACCGTCGCTATGCGTTGGGGCGTGGCGTAGCTGCGATTCGTGGACCATCGGTTCTTGAGACCCGGTATGTCCGATACGCACTCGAGGCAGGGTTGCCGTCCCTGCTGGCACGGGCAGGCGGGGGAACCTTTCCAAACCTCACGCAAGGCGACATTGCCTCGTTTGAGATCCCATGGCCCGACTCGCGACGCAAGATCGGAGCGGTCCTCGCCGCCTACGATGAGCTCATCGAGAACAACCTGGACCGCATCAGGATTGTCGAGGAGATGGCTGCTGCGTTGTATCGCGAGTGGTTCGTGGACTACCGGTTCCCGGGTCACGAGGGAGTCGCGGTCGTCGAATCACCATTGGGCGCCATTCCCAACGGCTGGACGGTAGGCCCCGTCGCCGCGCACGTCAGGCGGCTCGGAGCAGGTCGAACGCGCAAGCCTGATGAGGTTGCGCCTTTGGGAAGGGTCTTGATCGTGGACCAGTCACGAAGCGACGAATTGCATTTCCATGACGATGAGCCAGCAGTCCTAGCATCGGTGCGGTCGCCTGTCGCCACATTCGGGGATCACACGTGCAGGATGCGCTTAGTGGTGGAACCGTTCTCGGTGGGGCCCAACGTTGTCGTGTTTGTCTCGTCGGATGAACGGCCTACCAGCTACGTGTTCCGGATACTGCAGGGGCTAGTGGAGACACGTGAGTACAAGCGCCATTGGAGCGAGTTGTCAGCTAAGGAGCTGCCTTGGGCGGACCCTCGGTTGTGCGAGATGTACGCAGCCGCGACGGACCCGATGACCGCGATGGCTTGGCACCTTCGCCATCAGAACTCCAAGCTGCGGGCTGTACGCGATCTCTTGTTGCCCCGGCTGGTATCGGGTGACCTCGACGTCTCCAACCTCGACATCAACATGGAGTCTTTCACTACATGAGTCTTGACCACGCCGAGCAGGAACTTGAAATTGCATCACTCGCCCTGCTCGGCGAACTTGGCTGGCAGGCAGCAAACGGCCTCGAGGAGATGTTCCCTCACTCGCTGCTCGGTCGCGACAACCAGGGCGAAGCCGCGCTGGGCTTTCGGCTCGCCGTCGCGGTTGAACGGCTGAACCCCAACGTTCCAGAAAGAGCGCGCCAGGACGCCATCGAGCAATTAGTGCGTCTGCGCCCACCGGGGTCTGAGGTACGCAACAACCGCGACGTCTGGAACCTCCTTCGCGACGGGGCGAAGGTGGAGGTGACCCCCGTCACCGGCGGCAAACAGACAGTCGCCGTTCGCTTCATCGACTGGGAGGATCCGGGTGCCAACGAATGGCTGGCTGTCCGTCAGTTCAGGGTGGTCGGGGAGCTCTACCCGACGCGAGCCGACATTGTCGGCTTCGTCAACGGCGTCCCGCTCGTCTTCATCGAGCTGAAGGCTCCGCACATCGACCACAAGCACGCCTACGACGACAACCTGACCCACTACCGGCAGGCCATCCCGCAGCTCTTCTGGTTCAACGGGGTGACGATCCTCTCGAACGGCGATGAGACGAAGGTCGGTTCCTTCTCGGCGCCGTGGGAGCATTTCGGCGACTGGAAGCGGATCGCCCATGAAGCCGAGGCGCCGTCCACGAGCATCGAGCGGGCCCTGCGGGGAGTGTGCGAGCCAGCCCGCCTGCTCGATCTCGTGGAGAACTTCACGCTCTTCCAGGAGGTGCCCGGCGGCCTGATCAAGATCCTGGCGATGAACCACCAGATCATCGGCGTCAACAACGTGCTCGCGTTATTGGGCAGCATCCGCGCCAACCAGGGCCGACTGGGCGTGTTCTGGCACACCCAGGGATCGGGCAAGTCCTTCTCGATGATCTTTCTCGCCCAGAAGGCGCTGCGCAAGATCTCAGGTCGGTACACATTCGTCGTCGTCACTGACCGCGAGGACCTCGACGACCAGATCTACAAGAACTTCATTTCGACTGGTGCCGTAACCGAGCCGCAGGGCGGAAACCTCGGACCGCAGGCAACCTCCTCTCGTCACCTCCGGGAGCTCCTGCGCACCGACCATCGCTACGTATTCACGCTCATCCAGAAGTTCCGGAGTGAGACCGGCCAGACGTATCCGGTCCTAACCGAGCGGGACGACGTTATCGTCCTGGCCGACGAGGCCCACCGCACGCAGTACGACACGCTCGCGCTGAACCTCCGGAACGCCCTCCCGAACGCTGCCTTCCTGGCGTTCACGGGCACGCCGCTGATCGCGGGCGAGGAGCGCACGAGGGAGGTTTTCGGCGAGTACGTCTCTGTCTACAACTTCCGTCAGTCGATCGAGGACAAGGCGACCGTGCCGCTCTTCTACGAGAAGCGCGTCCCCGAGGTCCAGCTCATCAACGAGGACCTAAACCGCGACATGGAGCGGATCCTCGAGGACGCCGAGCTCGACGAGAACCAGGAGCGCCGGTTGGCTCGCGAGTTCGGGCGCGAGTACCACCTCATCACCGACGCCGATCGGCTGCGGGCCGTTGCGAACGATCTCGTCGACCACTACGTGGCTCGCGGTCACCAGGGCAAGGCGCTGGTCATATCGATCGACAAGGCGACTGCCGTCCGGATGTACGACCTCGTGCAGGAGGCGTGGATGCGCAGGCTCGATCGCTTTGCGACGGAACTGGCGGTTGCGACGGGCGAGCGCCGCGCCGCGCTCGAGGCGATGCTCCTCGAGCTCAATGAGACAGACATGGCCGTCGTGGTCTCATCGTCGCAGAACGAGATCACGGATCTCGCGGCGAAGGGCGTCGACATCGTCCCGCATCGGAAACGGATGAACGCCGAGAACCTGGCGACGAAGTTCAAGGACCCCGAGGACCCGCTTCGCATCGTCTTTGTCTGCGCCATGTGGCTCACGGGGTTTGATGCGCCCGCCACCTCGACGATCTATCTCGACAAGCCGATGCGGAACCACACGCTCATGCAGACGATCGCCCGTGTGAACCGCGTCTTCCAAGAGAAGGTGTCGGCTGAGATCGTCGACTACATCGGCGTCTTCCGCGACATCCAAGCCGCCTTGGCCATCTACGGCTCGGCGTCGGGGGGGGGCGTCAAACCGGGCGACTTCCCGGTCGAGTCGAAGGATGCGCAGGCTGCGCACCTGATGAGGACGCTGGTTGAAGTCACGGCGTTCGCAGCAGGGCTGGGCGTCGACCTCGACGTAGGCATTGGCGTGCTCGGCTTTGATTGGGCCGCGTGGCTCGGCGTGGCAGCTGAGAAGATCCTCGGCTCCGACGATGCCCGTCGCGAGTACCTCGCTCGCGCAGACGCTGCCGCAGGCGAGTGGAAAGCTCTCAAGCCGCACCCGTCCGCGACCGGCGCCCAGCCGCTCATGACCGTGGTCGTGAGGCTGGCTCAGCGCGTTCGAATGGAGATGGGCAGCCCGGACATCTCCGGGGTCCTGAGTGAGGTCGAGGAGTTGCTCGACGCATCCGTCGACGCGACACCGTTCATCATCGACAGCGCAGCCCAACGCGTCGACCTCACACGGATCGATTTCGAGGCCCTGGCCAAGCTCGTTGCGTCGGGGAAGACGGCGACCGCAGCGGCGAGGCTCCGAGCGTCGCTCGAGCGGCGTATCGAGGCGATGGTCCGCGTGAACCCAATGCGCGTCGACTACGCGACGAAGCTCCAGGGGTTGATCGACCGCTACAACTCGGGGGCCACGAACATCGAGGCATTCTTCGAACAGCTCAAGGAGCTCGCTCGGAGTCTCTCCGGGGAGGAGCAGCGCCACGTCCGCGAGCAACTTAGCGAAGAGGAGCTGACGGTATTCGATCTGCTGACCAAGCCCGACCCAACGCTCACGACCTCGCAAGAGGACCGCGTCAAGAAGGTTGTGCGAGATCTCCTCGAGAAGCTAAAGGGCGAGCTCCTCGTGCTCGATTGGAAGAAGCATCAGGCGACAAGGGCGGCGGTTAGGGTCGGTATCGAGTCCCTGCTGGATGCCGGGCTGCCCGACGTCTATGACCGATCCCTATTCGCCCGCAAGTCGGAGGCGGTGTTCGAGCATGTGTTCGCGTCCTACGAGAACGCGGCAGACAGCCTGTATCACCGAGCGGGAGCTCTGTAGCGACCGTCAGATCAATCCTGGTCCGCACCGTTGGGATGCTCGGGCTGGCCCACCAACGTCGACGTCACAACGGGTCCTGGTCCCACTAATGGGTGTTAGTGTCATGGCGGGAGCCGGTGGCTGCTTGCAGGCAGCGGCTGCGAAGGTGACTATGGGGCGGTGCCTACCGACCGTCCGACCACCGAGACCCCCGGCGGGCTCGCGCTGGTCCTTGACCGGCTGTGGGGACAAGAGGTCACCCACAAGCTGATCCTGGCCGAGCTGTTCCGTCACACGGAACTCGGGACCTCGCTCGGGCTCTGGACGGGTGACGATCTCCCTTCGGTCGTGGTCGAGCCCAGCCGAGGCATCTTCGATCTCGCTCTCAATCGCGGTCCGAATACGGTTGGCTTCATCGAGCTCAAGTTCGGCGCGGAGTCGGGGCAGAACCAGCGCGAGCGACAGCGGGCGTGGGCGGAAGCGGCGAACGCTCACCGTTCGTACATTCTCCTCGGGACTTCCTACTTCGAGATCCCGCGTGAGGCTAGCGTTCGCTACATTGGCGTGCCGGAACTGCTGACCGCGATTACCGCCACGACCACCGTCGGGGATGTCGGTGAGCTGGCCCGCGCCTACGTCGAGCGGCTCGGGCGAGACGCCCGCGTGTGGGTCGGCGAGCACGACCCCGCGACCGCCAACAGTGTCGCGATCCTCCGCCTCTATCAGGAGATCGCCGATGCCTGGCCTGTCACCGTGAATCCGTGGCGAGCCACGAATCCGGCCGGGCCAGATTGGATCCTCAACGGCGATGCGTGGACAACGGTCGACATCGCAGGGTGGCAGTCCGCGAGGTTCTACTGGGAGATCGCCGGTGGACACCTCCGCTTCAAGGTCGAATGGAATGGCGAGCGCCTGGACCGCCTGACGGCGCGGACCGCCTATCAGCGGGCGCTCGAGATTGCGGCGCGGGAGGTCGGCGTCGATGTGGAGCCTACGGTCCAGCGGTCTGGCCGATCGATGGCTGCCGCCCAGCTCCCCGGGGCCGTCCGCGATTGCGTGCTCGTGGAAGGTCGTGTCGCGCCGGAGCATGCTCGGCGGCTCTACGACGACGCAACGGCCATCTTCGACGCGGCCCTCCGCCATCTCGAGCCTCTCGTGATCACCCGGCGGTAGGCGGGTTGTGCCATCGGACACGGGTGGCCTCGTGAAGAAGGGGCCAATCCCCGTGGGTGACTGAAGACGCACGGGACGCCTGATGCACCCCGGCGCGAATCCGCCGTCCGCACCAATCCTTGCGTTTCCTGCTCAGGATGTTTGCCGAAGTCCGGCCAGCGTCTCTATCACTAAGGGGTATTAGTGGGATACCTGCCCCACGGGCGGCTCGTGGTCGCGGGCACGCCGCTACGCGGGGTCCTTACGGTCATTGAGCTCCATCGTCGTGGCCGTAGACGGTGGTGACCGGATCAGACAGGCCGGACACCACAACCTTGATCGCGTCGGCGATTGACAGCGCCGCACCCGCCGCGCGGAACCGCTCGAACTCGGGCTCCCCAAGCTCGTCTCGAGCAGCAGCAACAGCTGCTTCAGTCATGCTCTGTGGATCAGGGGGTACGCCCATGCGGGCAATGGCGGCTTCGTAGGCTCCCCAGGCCAACGCGGCATCCGCAAACCGAGAGCGGTGGGCGAGGATCACGGCCGCCGTATCGATGGCGGCTGCTGCCGCCATTGAATCCTCGGCCGCGGCGAGCTTTTCCAGCCCAGCGGCGAGCTCTCCGGCCGCGCCATCAAGATCGCCCACCTCGACGCGCCAGGAGGCAAGGTTTGCCAAGGCCCAGCCCTCGAGGTCGATCGCTCCGAGTTTGCGCGCGGCCACCAGTGCTTCCACAAACTGTTTGCCTGCCGCCTCGGAATTGCCCCGCTTTCGGGCCACTTCTCCCAGGTTCCCGAGCCCGATGATGGCTCCATGATGATCGCCGGCCCGACGGAACAGTTCGATCGCCTCTGCGATCCCTGCCTCGGCCTCTGCGAACCGACCGGCGCGCAGTGCGATCAGGGCGAGATTCCCGGCCGCCGACGCCTCGGACCGCACGTCGCCTTGGCCGCGTGCCAGCTGCCGCGCCTCGATTGCGGCCTCGGTGGCGGCCTCCAGATGGCCTCTCGATTGCTCGGCGTGCGACAGGCCGCCGAGGACTTGAGCCAGATTGCGATCGTCGCTTCGTGCGCGGTAAATGTCGGCGGCTTGGCGCAGCGCTGAAACTGCTTCGGCAAGTTGGCCAAGCTCGCCGGCAAGCAGCCCGTCTGCGCGCAGCAGCTTGGCTGCTAGCAGGGGATCAGCGCCGGCTCCCAGTGCGTGAGCGTCGGCAATCCAGCGACGGCCCTCGCTCAGTAATCCGCGGTGGGTGCAGTAGCGCGCAAGCGCCGCGGCGAGCCGGCCAAGCTGTTGGACGTCCCCTCGAACACGCAGCCACGAGAGCGCGGCGCGCACATCATCGAGCTCGAGATCCAGCTGGCGCAGCG